>NZ_AQPH01000060.1 GCF_000442515.1 Magnetospirillum fulvum MGU-K5
GGAAGCGGTCCAGTGCCTTGGCCAGCGCTTCGGCGTCGCCGGGGGGCGTCAGCCACCCGGTCTGGCCGGGCAGCACGGTTTCGGCGCTGGCTCCGTGTTCGGTGGCGATCACGGCGCGGCCCATCGCCTGGCCCTCGACCGCGACGCGGCCGAATGCCTCGGGATCGGTCGAGGCCGACACCACGACATCGGTCAGCATATAGGCCGCCGGCATGTCGTTGCACTCTCCGGCCAGATGGACGATGTCGCCCAGGCGGCGGCGGTGAACCAGATCGACCAGATAGTCGTTGTAATCGGTACGTCCCTGGTCCGAGCCGACCAGCAGGCAGCGCAGATCGCGGCGGTCGAGCAGGGCCATCGCTTCGATCAGCACCGCCTGACCCTTCCATCGGGTCAGCCGACCCGGCAGCATGATGACCTTATAGCCGTCGGGCAGCCGCCATTTCTGCGCCAGTTGAATGATGCGCTCGGGGCTGACGCGGGCCGGATCAAACCGGTTGAGGTCGATGCCGCGCGGCACCACCCGGATGCGGTCGGGATCGACCCCATAGATGCGCCAGACATGTTCGGCGATGAATTCGGAAATCGCGATCACCCGCTCGCCGCGAGTCATCACCGAATTGTAACGGTTCTTCAGCCCGAACCAGCCCAGATTATAGGTGCCGTGGAACGTGGTGACGAAATGACGCTGGGTCCGCGCCGCCGCCATCCAGGCGCTCCAGGCCGGAGCGCGCGAGCGGGCGTGGACGATATCGACCCCGCGCTGCTCGATCAGGTTGGACAGACGGTCGGCATTGCGCCTGATCGTCAACGGGTTCTTGCTGGCGAGCGGCAGGGTGATATGCTCTGCCCCAACGCGGGACAGTTCGCGCGCCATCGGCCCGCCTTCCGAGGCGACGATGGGGGTCCACCCGGCTTCGGCCAAGGCGGCGGCGACATCAATGGTGCCGCGTTCGACGCCGCCGGTGACCAGAGCGGGCAGCACCTGCAACACCACGGGCGGACGGGAGCCCGACGGGGGCGCGACTAAGGGGACTGCGTGGTCCATGGACATCCGGAAACGAGAGCAAAAGCCATGACGGCGATCAGGGACGGCGAGATTGGTCTCACCGGGCGCGGGATATTATCACGCCCCGACGGCGCGACAATCTCCTACAACAGGCTAGAGGGAAAAAACCCGGGCGTGGTGTTTCTCCACGGCTATCGCTCGGACATGAGCGGCGGCAAGGCGCTGGCGCTGGAGGAATTGTGCCGCGCCCGAGGGCAGGCGTTCCTTCGCTTCGACGCCTTTGGTCATGGCGAATCCTCGGGCGACGTCTTTGACGGCACGATCGGCCGTTGGGCCGCCGACGCGGTCGCGGTGATCGAGGCGCTGACATCGGGGCCGCAAATCCTGGTCGGCTCCAGTATGGGCGGCTGGGTCGCGACGCTGGCGGCGCTGGACTTGCGGGCCCGCGTGGCCGGTCTGGTCGGTATCGCCGCCGCGCTCGATTTCACCGAGGATCTGATCTGGGCCGATCTCGATCTCGATCAGCGGCGGACCCTGCTTGAAACCGGCGAGATTACCCTCAGCGACGATGAAAGCGGCGACGGGGCAGAACCGCATTGGCGCTTTCGTCGCGCCCTGATTGACGACGGCCGCAATTATCTGCTGCTGCGCGACTTCATAAACCTGTATTGTCCGGTTCGGCTGATCCACGGTCAGCGCGACAGCGACGTGCCGTGGCGGACCTCGCTTCATTTTGCCGAGATGCTGGCGTCGGATGAGGTCGAGATTTGTCTGGTCAAGGATGGCGATCACCGCCTGTCCCGGCCCGAGGATCTGGACCGGCTGTGCCGCACCGTCGATGATTTGTTGAACCGCGCCGGGGACTGATCCGGGTCCGCGCTCCGTTTGGATGGGGAATTGCTGTGTCTGTCGTTTCGTTGGATCGGATCGCAAGGGTGCGGTCCGTATTTGCTGGGGCTGCGATTGCTTTGACCCTGTCGGGCTGCTCGATGGTGAGCCCCGATCACAGTCCCGAGGCGCTGCGGGCCAATGCCGAGGTCATCAAAACAATCCACATGGGCGTGTCGCCTGCCGCCGCCTGCCCTCGGGCGGCCCGGATGATGTCATGGTGCGCCAACGGCCCCAATTACCATTATCGCTGCGTGATCGCGTCGGATAACAACCGCGCCGTTCTGACCGGAACGCTGGAGGCGGTGTTTCATGCCGAGGTGTTTCTCGTCGCCGACTTCACCCGGAGCGAAGGCGGATCGACCGCGACGGTATACCAGCATACCGGGGTGATGATCCCGGATTACACCGCGCTGATCGAGACGCGGATCAACGACCGCGAATGCCATCCGGATCAGTGACGGGGGCTGGTCCTGGCGTCATGGCCGTGTCAGACACGGCCACCCGTGCGGTTCCGATCCCCCGGAAAAGCGGAGGCGGAAGCGGGAGATGTGCGGGACGAGGCCCGCCCATGACGGGAAAAGTGACGGGGGGCTGCGGACCGTCTTATCAGGTCCGCAGAAGGTTAGCGCGAGGCGGCCAACTCGAATTCGAGATCGGCAATGCGCTTGGACAGGGCGGCTTTGACCGAAGCGGCCGCCCACGGCTTGAACGCCGTCTGTTCTTCTTTCAAACGCTGCAACAGGCGCAGCTTTTCGTCCTTTGACCGTTTGATCGGCTGTCGGTCAGAGTGTTGACCGTCATGGGTGCGCCAACCGCTCATGCTCTATACCTTTCGTTGGCATCGGTGGACCGCGGACTATGCCCGCACCCGTCCTGGCGCGCAAGCGTCAAACCATGACAGCGTCTGGGCGCATCCCGTCCGATCGGGGCTTCCGTCCTCCCTGGCGATAATGCTATAACCCCCGCGCTCTCAAAGCGCTCGCGTCCCGGTAGCTCAGCAGGATAGAGCAACGGTTTCCTAAACCGTAGGTCAGGGGTTCGAATCCCTTCCGGGACGCCAAGCACACAGCATTGAAAATGCTATGTTTTTTGTTCCCCCCGACACCGCTACGCGGTCTAGCTGGCCTCTTGTTTGGGGTTGGCGTTTGGGGATTTAACAAACCGGCTGTCGCGTCAAACGCCTGTCGAACTGAATCGTCGGCTAGCTTGGCGTAGCGCATGGTCGTGCTGAGAGAGGCGTGGCGGGCGGCCGATTTGAGGGCGATAGGGTTATTATTGGCCCGCAAAACGGCCGTGCAAAACGTCGCGCGTAGATCGTGGAATCGGTACGGTTGCGTGATCCCGGCTGCGGCTTGGGCTGACTGCCAGGCGCGTTTCATGGATTTAATCGGCCGTGGCGGGTGGCGTTTGACCGCGTCGGGTGTGGTCGCCCGAGTATAGGCAATCACGGTATCGCAATGATGGGGCGTGCCCTCAAGGGCCGCCGCCAGATCGTCGTTGATATAGACGATCTGCCCCGCCTTTGACTTTGTGGCCCGGCCCGGCAGAGTGATCGTCCTCGCCTCGATGTCGATCCAGGACCAGCGCAGCGAGAGCGTCTCGTCCAGGCGCAGGCCAGTGTGGACGGCGATTGTAATCGCCAGTCTGAGGTGCGGCGGAGCCTTTGCCCAAATTGCCGTGACAAGCTGGGGGCTGATCGGGGTCGGTAGCTCGGCTGGCTCGTCGAGGCTGCGGATGCATACCGGGGCCAATTTGCCGTTTTTAACGCCCCAATTGATCGCGGCGCGTAGGCTGGCGAGATATCTGTTTGTCGTGCTGTCGCTCCGGGTGGGCGCGTCGGATTTAACCGCAATCGCTCCCCCTTTGCGAGGCCCCCCGGAATAGACTCCGCGCCGCTGGGAGCGCGAATGCTCGATAAAGCGCTCGATGGTATCGGTCGTGATCGACGCGGCGGCGGTCTGGCGGCCTAAAAAATCAAGCCATTCGGTGACGTAGCGGCGAATATTGCCCTCGAAAGACCGCTTCGTGGCGGCGCTCTGACTGACATAATCCGCAAAAAGCTGCTCGACCGTATAACAGCAGGCGAGGGACGCGCCCGCTGTCGTCGGCGATGCCGTCTCGGCAAGACGTTTTAGCCTCGCCTCGCAAGCCTGGGCGGCGCGTTTGCTTGTGACCGGCTCTCCTGTCTCGGTCGAGCAATATCCCGCGTGACGCTGTCCGGAGCGTTCGAAGTCATACATCCACTTGTTGCGGGATTTGTTGTAGTAGACAGTCATATTCCGTATCCGGCCAGAGTGCGGCTTGCCTCGGTTCTTCCTTCGGATCGCCTTCGTCTTTGCGACGTATCCGGTGAGGTTGCGGTTTTCGCCTTTATCTCGTGCGCGTGTTGGTACTCGGAGATACTGTCTGCATAGACACGGCGCTCTCGCCTTAGGTAGTGCCCGCAAAGCTGCCCTTTATCGAGCATATCCCGGATCGTATCCTTGCTGGTGTCAAGTATCTCGGCGGCTGCCGCAATGGATATGGATTGCTTCATTTTGCCACCTCGCCCGGCATCCCGTTGTGCTCGACCCCGTCGAGCAGGCGACCGGCGGAGTGCTTGCCGACGTTGCACACCGCTATGACGCGATCGCCGTGAAATCCGCACCCGCCAGCAAGGTTGAGATACCTCTCATCTCCACGGCCCATTTGACCGTCAACCGTTGGGCACCGCTGCCAATCCGGGTCGTCCCGGTCACGGTCATAGATCGACGTCCACTCCCCCCATTGCTTGAGCATAAACGGCACCCCCGCCGCCGCGCACTGGTCGCGCAGGCCCCGCGCCCAGTCCGGATGCATCGGCCGGGCATGCGGGCCGCTCTCGCCGCCCATCACGACCCAATCAAGGCAATCAATCTGTGTGATCCAGTAATTGGGCGGCAGGCCATCCAGGCAATGGCCAAGGTCCACCGGCCCCAGCGCGGGCTCATAGGACACCCACCGCACCGCTGCTGGGGTGTCCCTCAGGTGGTCAATGCGGGCGTCGGCGGTGGTCTGATCCTCGATCGACACACCGATCCAGACATTGGGGAGGGGCAAGGAGACGATGGGCTCCCCGCGTCGCCCGTCGCGCCACTCCGAGTCGATCAGGTCCGACAGGCGGATTCCGAGGAGATCGTTGTCCAGATACTCCCGCATCCGCTCGGGCCGCTTGGTCAGGACCTGATAGGTGTGCCGGGGCGTGAGCGCCATCACCGCCCACACCCGGTCGATATAGTCGTCCGGGATCGCCGGGTGGAACAGGTCGGTGCGGTCGCCGACAAAAATGCGGCGGCCCTTGCGCCAGCGCAGCGGCTGGTCAAGCTGGTCCGGATGCAGCCGCACCTCTCCTGTCCAGACGTGGCGGCCGTTGTCGGGCTGCCAGGTCAACCCCTGGCAGCGGGGGTGATGCTTAAGCCGCGTCCCGGCGAGGCGGGCGCTGTAGCAATTGCGGCACCCGGCCGAGACCGGCGAGCAGCCGGACGCGATTTGCCAAGTGGCGTCGGTCCATTCGATGGCGCTGTGGTCGCTCATTTGCGTTTCCCCCATCCGGCCTTGCGATATTTTGCGTTATATCCCGCCGTGTTCCGTTCCTGTTCACGGTGACGGCGCGGGTCCCAATCCGGAATTTCCCGGGTGATGGCGCGGCAGCGGTGCAGATACAGGGTCCACGCGATCCGCTTGCCGTAAGACTCGCGGCGCGGGCGGCGAGACCGGGCGACCGGCCAATCCCGCCGATAAAACTCAATCTGCCACCACGTATCGGGGTCGCCGTAGACATGAGTGTATTGGTGGTAGAGCATCACTTCGCCTCCCCAGCGCCATTTGTCGGAAGACGTGAAATCCAGGCCGGTACAGGTTTTGACAATTCAACTCGGAACAAGTCGCGGCTCCACCCGTCGGAGCAATAGGCAGCAAAGGATGCGTTTGCGCGATGCACAGCCCCGACGGTCATTACGCCGGTTTCATCACATTCGGCGCATTCGCTCCATTCGCCATCGATTGGCGACGCGGAACCGCCTTTGCCGTTGCAATAAGGGCAGGTGACTTTTCTGTACAGGTCACCCATCACTCCGCCTCCCCGGTCAGGGCGTCGCGTCCGGTGGCGATGCGATGAGCGCGCACGGCATCAATCAGTGCATCACCGACATCGGCGCGGGTTACGGGGTCACTCCCCCTAACCCGATCCCAATGGTCAGCGGCCTCCACTACCCGCAACATCGCCTGGGCGGCGAGGGTGGCGTTGCTTTCGCAGGAGCGGACATACAGCGCGTTGGCGCGCGCCATCAGGTCGTTGTTTTCTTCGGCGACCCGGTTCAGTCGCTCGACCTCGGCCCGCGCCGCGCTTAACTTCTCGCTCAATGTCTCAATTTCGAATCCTGCGTCATCCCACTCATTCCGCAACCGCTCGCATTCCGATCTCAGCCGCTTAAATTCGCGCACGAGATTCGGGAATCCGCATCTTTCGGCGATCACTAAACAGACATCCTGACGCGCCCAATCGTGCGTCTGGGAAATTTCGGTTTCCGTCTCCCTCAACTCGTCCGGATCGCACCCGGCGGCGCGGTCGCTGGCCTCGATGGCGTCGGTGATGGCAATCGGGCCGAGTCTGGCAAATCTGCCGAAATGAATGATCTTCGCCCGCCGCTTCCGCCGCTGCTCGGCGGTTTCGGGCACGGGCAAGATGAGGCTCGGCCCGTCTTTGGCCTCGGCAGAGTGCCAAGCCTCGATAAGCGCGGCCTCGGCCTCGGGCGACATGGGCGGGACGACAAGCGCATCCGGGGAGGGGGGCGTAAGGTGGGTGATTGCCCGCTCCCGCCGCTGATCGGCGATTTTGGGATGGGTAGCCTTTGCGTCCTGGGTCCAGTACACGCAGCCGATCACCAGCCCCCCGCCGGGGAACGGGCGTAGGCAATTGGGGGCGTGGGCGCATCTGTTGCACATGGGAGAGGCCGCAATGATCGCGGCGACGTCTGGGGGCTGCGGAGCTGGGGTATCGGCGCAGTCGATGCGTGATTTATCGGACATGTCTGTTGTCCTCTGCCGGTGCTGGCTAAAACGGGATTTCGTCGTCAAGTCCGGGCGGCGGTTCCCACGATCCGCCGCCAGTGGTTCCGGACTGGCGGCCAGAGGCGCGGCCGTAATCGTCCGGGCCAGAGGCCGGGGGCGGGCGATCCGCTCCGCTGTCGCGACTGCCCAGCAGGGTCAGTTCGCCCTTGAACCGCCCCAAGACGATCTCGGTGGTGTAGCGCTCGGCCCCGCTCTGGTCGGTCCATTTGCGGGTCTGGAGCGCGCCCTCGACATAGACCGGCGCGCCCTTTTTCAAATAGCGCTCGGCGATCTCGGCAAGGTTGGGATTGAAGATCACCACCCGATGCCACTCGGTCTTTTCCTTGCGTTCGCCGCTGGCTTTGTCCTTCCAGGATTCCGAGGTGGCGATGTTGAGGGTGGCGATCTTGCCGCCATCCTGGGCGGTACGGATTTCGGGATCACGGCCCAAATGTCCGATCAGGATCACCTTGTTGACGCTTCCGGCCATGTCAATGTCCCCCGGTTAGAGAACGGCGCCGGGCCTGGGCCTCGGCCTCGGCGGCGCAATCGGCGCATAGCGTGGTGTGGGGCACGGCGCGGCGGCGGGCCTCGGTGATCGTCTCGCCGCACTCTTCGCACTCGGCAGAGACGGGGCGGGGCGACGGGGTGGGTGGGAGGCGCGACAACGCGGCGAGGCGGTGCATTTCGGCAACCTCCTGGGCCTTGTCGATGGTATCAGCCATTTATGCGGCCTCCGGCAGGGTCGGGGGCCAGGGGGGTCGGCAGGCTCGGGGGCCAGGGAAGCTTGTCGATTTTCCCGAGTACATGCTCGGTGCCGTCCCACAGCGGCGGTGGGTCGTATTCCGGCGCCGGGCGGGTCGAGGCGACCACGCGGGCAAAAACGGCCCCGGCATCGGTCGGACGGCCCAGGCGAGGCGACAGGATCAGGTCCCGCTTGACCCCCTCCATCATCTGGCGCAGCAGTGACGGCGGCGCGCCCGCTGTTACCTCGGTGAGGTATTCCAGGGTGTCGGCATCCATCCCCAGCGGGGCGATATAGCGGGCGAGGATCGCGTAGCGCTCGTCTTCCCCCGGCAAGCCGATTTCAAGTTGCAGGCCAAAGCGCCGCCACATCGCCGGATCGATCGCCGCAGACAAATTCGTCGCGGCGATCATCGTCCCCCGGAAACGCTCGGTGTAGACCAGCAGGCTATTGACGACGCGATTCATCTCGTCGGAGCATTCGCCCCGCCCGATCTGCCGCTTGCCCGCGATCGCGTCAAACTCATCAAAAAAAGAACGCAGAGATCTTCCTGTTCCTCGATGGCGGCAAAGATAGCGGCAACATTTTGACCGGTGCCGCCAAGGGACGATGACACCAATTGGTCCGTATTGACGCACACCAGCGCCAGCCCCAGGCGCATCGCGAAATGGTGGGCCAGGGTGGTCTTGCCGCAGCCGGGCGGGCCGGACAGAAGGGCGGTGCAGCGGGGCTTGATCCCCAATTTAGCCATTTCGTCGGCGGCGCGAATCTCGGTCATCCATTGGTGGACGGCTTCGCGGACCGGCGGGGTCAAAATCGGTTCCTCGGCCTCGTCGGGCTGTAGGATCGTCGCCATGCGCTTAAGCGCGGAGGAAGGTTTGAATGTGGCCATGGGTCAGTCTTTCTTGTCCGTGTCGGTGTGATCTTTGGGTTTCTGCGGCTTTTTCTTGCGGCGAAAAGCTTCGGGGATTTCCATCCCGTCGCTTCCCGCCGCCCGGCACCATTCCTCGTCCCAGGCGGCGCGGCGGGGGTCGCCCGCCGGGAAGGGGTTAGCCGAAACGGGCTTGCCGGTCTCGGCCGCCTGCCTGCCCATGGTGCGGGCCTCGTCGATCGTCGCGGTGGGCGGCGGCTCGGGAGATCGGGCCGGATTGATAGACCATCCCCCCGTGTCGGACGGATCGTCCTCGTCGCGTGGGGGGGGGGGCTCTTGGGGCGACTCAGTTGATCCCGGGTGCGGTCGCTCAAGGGCTGTCCGTCTGACATGCCGATCGCGGCCATGTACAGATCGAGCAGCGCGCGTTCTTCCGATCGCTCGTCTTCGGTCTGGCGGCGCAAAACGACCAGCTTGCGGATTATCTTGACGTCAAAGCCCTGCGACTTCATGCCGTCGTAGACGCTCTTGATATCCGCCCCGAGGGCTTTCTTCTCCTCCTCCAACCGCTCGATCCGGCTGATCCCCTGGATCAGGGCCTCGCTGGCGATGCCGCCGTCCACGATCAGTCCTCCGCCTGAGCGAGATCGGACCAGCCCGAGCGGGTCCAGGCGTCCAGCGCGGCCTGATCGGTCGCCTCGTCCGGCGTAGCGTGGCGGCGGTCGTAGGACTCAATCGCCGCGACAGCCAGCGCGCCGATCTCGACCAGGATTTGGCGGTAATTGTCGGTGGCCGCATCGGTGGGGCGGCGTTGCTTGGAGAGGTGGTGGCGGATGATCCACGACCACGCCAAATCGTCGTGGGTGTCGTCATGGGCGGGGCCGCCCCACCGGGCGTCCTGGTGGGCGCGTTCGGCGATGATCTCCGACAGGATGCGGCACCGCGCCACTGTGGCGGGCTCGACCTGTTCCAGCACGGGGCCGACCAGGATGTAGGGCACCCCGGAATCGGACCACGCAAAATAGGTCACGGTGTCGCTGTCGCCATGGTCCCAGGTTTCGGTGAGGGTTTCGAGGTCGGGCGAGACCGATTCAGGCTCTCCGCTGTGGACAAACATGGCTCCGCCGGGCGGGCTGGGCGGCATCGGTGGGATTGCCACGATCACTCCGTCAACGGCGACGCAGACGTTTCCGGTCCCGTGATGCTCCGTCCACGACATGTAGATGATTTCCCCGTCCACCAGCGGCTGGGGCGCGGCGTTGGGATTGGTGTCGTTGGCATCAAGGGCGATCCGGCCATCCGGCAGGCGGATCAGCCAGTCGGACGGGTTGTCACGCGGGGCCGGAGAAAACTCGTCGAGATAGTCGGTGGGGACCCATTTCTTTGGGGGCATGGTGGCTCTCCGTTAGGGGTGCAGATAGTCGGGGACGTCGATGCCGTAATACTCGGCGATGGCCAGCCCCAGAGGGGTGATGCCACCAGTAAGGCGATGGTGGAGCGCGGCGCCGACAAGGCGGCCCATGTTTCGGGCGGCGGCGGCATCGGTGATTTTCTGGGCGGCGTGCCAGACCTCGACGATATCGGCATCCTCCTTCAGAACGTGATTGCCCAATGCCGAGGCGGGCTCGACAAAGCGGGCCAGAAAGCGCCATTCTCCGCCGTTTATCTCCTCTTTGGGGATGCCCCTGGCCCGATTGAGGTCAAAGGCCGGTGTCGGGCTGACGCGGAGATTGAGCGCAGGCCACAGGATCAACAGGCGCAGCGCGCCGTGCGGATCGGCGCACAGCGCGGCCTTGATCTGGTCCGCGACGATAGTGATGTCCTGTTGCCGGGCCGCGCTGGCGGCCGCGCGCGCGGCCATATCCGCTTGCTGCCGCGCCTCGGCCTCGGGGTCGGGCGGGCGGCGCTGGAGCAACCCGGTATGGATCGTGACGCGGCCGTCATGGGGATCAAAATGGACCAGCGCCCCGGCGCGGTGACGGTCGGCCTCGTCGAAGGCATAGGCGATCTGGGCCGGGGTGCCGCGTGTCTCCGTCGCGGTGCCAGCCTCGAACCGGCGCAATTCGGGGGAAAATTGCGGGTAGAAATCGGTCCAGGCCCAATCATCGGTCAGGGATTGGGCGATGGCCTCGGCAGCGGCCCGCTGCGCCGCCAAAAACTCGGTTTTGTCGGCAAAGTAGCGGGTGCCGGTGTCGTCATTGGTGACGATCTGGCCGGTATAGGTGGCAAGGTCGAAAATGGCGCGGGTGGCCGGGACCATGCCCGCCGTGATCTCGTTTTTGAGCTGGTCCGTCGTCGCGAATTTGTCGATTTTTTTGACCAATTCGCGCTGGCGCTCGGGCGATGCCATCGTCAAAACCCGGGCCTGGGTAAATTTGACCAAGCCGGAGCGGACGGCGGACTGGACCTCGGGGGCGAGGCGCTCGACCAGCGCCAAGCGCTGTTGCACGTGTCGGGCAGAGCAGCCGATTTTGTCGGCGATCGCGCGCGGGGTGTAGCGGGCGGGATCGAGCGCGATCAACTGGGCGAAGCCCTCCGCCTCTTCCATCGGGTTGATGTCCTGGCGCTGGAGATTTTCCAGCACAGCCAGGGCCAAATGCTCGGCGTCGTCGGCCTCAACCACCTTGGCCGGGATCAGCGGCGCGGTTGCGTCCCACTGGCCACGCTCGGCGAGCAGGGTCAGGGCGCGCCAGCGGCGCTCGCCCGCGACGATCCGATAGCGGCCCTGGTCCGCCGTCCGGACCACGATGTTTTGCAACAGCCCGTTTTCGGCGATGCTGGAGGCCAGCTCGTCCAGCGCGGTGGCGTTAAAGGTTTTGCGCGGGTTGAGCGGCGAGGCGTCGATCTGGTCGAGCCGCAGCAGCGCCAGCCCGGCCGGGGCCGGATCGGCGGCGGGCGGGGCCTCCCCCAGCAGCGCGCCGACCGTGGTGCCTAACAGCGTGGCCAGGGCGGCATAGGTATCCTCGCTCAATCGTCCGCTTTTGCCGTCACGGGCGTTGATCAGCGTCGAGTGATTGATTCCGGCGGCGCGGGCCAGCCCGCGAATGCTGACCCCGCCTTCGGGGTTGGTGTGGCCCTGGGCAATCGCCAGGGCAAAGACACGATCAATCGGGCGCAACGGCGCGGGGGTGGCGGGCATGGCGAGGCTCACTTTGTGCGCGGGAGGCGAACGCCGTTCGCGGGGGATAGGGGGAGGGCGACGATCCGGCCGCGCCGGGGTCGGTTGAGCGCCGACCCGATCCAAGACGCCAAGGCGAGGCCGGGGCCGATCACGCGGCGGACGAGACGACGGAGGCGGCGGCGCGGTCTCATGCCGGGCGGCCTTCCCATTGGATCAAGACGCGGGCGGCGGTTTCGACCAGAGACGCGCGGTACGAAAACGGCCGGGCCAGGATGGCGCGGGCCTCGGCGATGCGGGCAGCGACAAAGGCGGACGGCATGTCAACGGCCCTCCCGCTCGGCGGTGGTGATTGCTGCCCATGCCTGCGACAGGCGGACGCGGACAGCGCACATTTCAGCCGCGAGGTCGTTAAGGCCGAGATCGGCAAAGCCGTCGGCGGCCGCTCCAAGCTTGTCGTAAAGGGCCGAAAAAGCCTCGAACGACAGTGGTTGACGCTTGCGGGCAATTTCTCTGAGCGGTTTGCGGGCCATCGTCTCGCCTCCCCTCCGTGTCGCGGTGCCGATCACCGCGTTCTGCTGGGTCAAACATGAACGTTTTGTTCACACTCAGTCAACAACAAAATGTTCATGGTCGGGGCGAACGGCGTTCGCGATGCTCTCCCCGGTAGGGGGAGGGGCAAAAAAATGCGGAAAAAGAGCGAAGTGGTAGGGCGATTAGTCGTCTTGATTGCCGCTGCGGCGGCGCTGATCCTGGTGACGACGGATGCGGAGGCCCGGGGTGGGCATGGCGGGCGTGGGGGATCGCATCGCACCTATCACAAGGCGCGAACAACACACGTCCATATCCACGTCCCGAAGGCAGCGGCGGCAAAATCCGCCAAGCCAAGGGTCGGGGCGGTGCGAAAATCGGCAACGGGCGGGCCGGTCGGTGGGTTGGATTGCGCCCGTCCTGACCTGAAGCCCGATCAGCTTGCGCTGTGCCCGGCGGCCCCTGGCGTGGTCGGGCGGTGACGGCGGGCGCCTTGACGCTGCGGGCGCGGATCTATCGTCATTTGGAGCCGACCGCGTGGCCGGGCGGGGCGATGTCCCCGCTCAATCAGGGGATTGTCGCCCTGGTGCTGCTTAGTCTGGCGCTGTTTGTGTTGGAGACCGAGCCCGCACTATCGGACGCTTGGGGCGGGGTGATGCGGTGGATTGACCTATCGGTCGCCGCCCTGTTCGCGGTCGAGTATGGCGTGCGGCTGTGGGCGGCGGGAGAGGAGCCCCCTTTTTCCGGGTGGCGCGGTCGGTGGCGCTGGGTCATTCAGCCGATGTCGCTGATCGATTTGGCCGCTTTTCTGCCGACCCTGCTGTTGGCTGGGGCGTCCGACGCCTTTGTTTTGCGTCTGCTGCGCCTGTTGCGGCTGCTGCGGATCGCCAAGCTGGGCCGCTACTCGTCGTCGGTGCTACTGGTCGAGCTGACGGTGCGGCGGTGCCGCCGCGAGCTGGCGGTCACGCTGGCGATTGCCGCCTGTGTGTTGCTGATCTCGGCGACGATGCTTTGGCTGGCCGAGTCCGATGCGCAGCCCGAGACCTTTGGCAGCATCCCCCGCGCCCTGTGGTGGAGCATCGTGACCCTGACCACCGTGGGCTATGGTGATGTTTACCCGGTGACGGTGGCGGGTAAAATCCTGGGCGGGATCGTCGCCTTGATCGGGATCGGGATGATCGCAATGCCCGCCGGTATCCTGTCGGGCAGTTTTGTCGAGGCGTCGCGGGTGTTGCGGCGGCGTCGGGTGTTGATCCGGCGGCTGCGGGCGCGGCGGCGGGCCTGATCTATCCGAGGTGGCGGCCCAGCCAGAGGACGCGGCCAATCACCGTCACCGTTTCGGGGTCGATCGCGTCCCAGGTCGGATAGGCGCTGTTGTCGCTGCGCATTGTGACGCGGCGCGTATCGGGGCGGTAGGAGCAGCGCTTGACGTAGACCTCGCCCTCGACATCGAGCACAAACAGCCCCTCTTTGCGTAGCGATGTCTGTGTCCGGTCGACCAGGACATGGTCCCCATCGTGCAGGGTGTCCCACATCGAGTCGCCGCAGACGCGGACGACGGCGAGCTGGTCCGGGGTTGCCGCGGTGACCCGGCGCAGCCAGTCCAACCGATAAAAATTAGAGTGGAGCGGCGCGGGGTTTGACTCGGTGGTCAGGCCAAATCCGGCTGATGCCCGCATGTCATAGACCGGCACCGGGACATAGACCTCATCCTCATAGACCAGGCCGTCGCGATCCGTCGCGATGGGTGGGGGTGGGTAGGGGCTCGTCCTGATTGATCCCGACATCAAAGAGGTGGTTCGGGGTCACGTCCAGGACCCGGCAAATCGCGATCAGGGTGTCAAAATCGGGCTGACGGTTGGCGCGGACATAATGGCTGTAGCGCTCGGCGCTGATGCCCACCCGCCGCGCGACCTCGGCGTTGGACATGCCCCGTGCAGCGGCGATTTCCCGCAATTTTTCCCCGATCTTAATCATGGCGACCAGTTTGTTCATTGGCCTAGCCCCCGCGCCATGAACATTTCGTTATTGACGGCAATGAACGGATTGTTCATAGTGGTGCCCATGGAAAACAAAACGTTCGCGATCATCGACAAGCTGGGGGGCCGGGACGGCGCGTTCGCCGCGATGGTCAGCGCCGGGTATCGGGGGGAGCTTCCCGCCTTACGCATGATGATCTCGCGCGGGCGGCTCTCTGCCGATGCAATGCGAGCGTTGATGGTGGCGGCGGATCGATCCGGGATCGGATACAGCGCCGGGGATTTCGTCCTGACGGCGGATCAGCCCGGGGAGGCCGCGTGATGGCCTCATTCCCCCTTTTCCTCTGCGTCCGGCACCGGCTCGGCCAATTGGTCCGGGGTCGCCGAGGCGGCGGCTTCGCGCAGCAAAGCGGCGGCGCTGGGCTTTCCTTCGGCTTCGAGCGCGGCGGCGGCGTCGGCCAGTTCCTGTTCGAGGGTGCGGGGTTTCTTGGGTGGCATCGATTTGTCTCCTGTCATTTCGCGCAGGGTGTCGCAGTCGGGGGGAAACTGAAATGACCTTGGCGGCCCTTAATGTTCTGTCCTTTGGAGCGGTCGGCGATGCCTTCGGCCAATGGTGCCGGGTGTATTCGGCAAAGGACTTAATGGCGCTTTTTGGCGTCGCTGAACAGACCGCCAAAAAGTGGCGCACGGGCAAGTTGCCGGAGCCAAAACATCTTGTCGCAATGACACAATATTGGGGTGAGGACTTCCTACTTTGCGTTTTCGCCCCGGTCTTGCGCCAAACCGATTCCGACCTGCTGGGAGATCTGGCCGCGATCGAGCGGCGAGTCGCCCTGATCCGACAAAGGGTAACCCATGAATCACACCGCAGCCAGAATCTGCGCGCGTCTGCTCGCGCGCTTATCGATGGGGCTGACGGCGCTGGCGGACCTGTCGGCGCGGCTGACCCGATGGATCAATACCAGGACCGAGCAGCTGATGGTGCTGGCGCATCGGCTATCCCGTCACGATCGCCGCTGATCCGCACCCTGGCCGGGGTGGTGATGATGGTCGCGGCGCTGCACGAGCCGCTCTCGGTCGCGCTGGGCGAGGACGGGGCGTTGTGGGCGCGGACCAGCCGGGTCCACGTCGCGCGCGGCCCCGGCTCCGGGAGGGTTGGGCGATGGGCGTAGCCGATTGTGATTCCGGGATCGCGGCGGCCCTTGCCGATATCCTGGCGGCGCTACGGCGGGGGGATGAGGTGGAGGCCAAATGGCGGACGGCTTTCGCCGTGGCCGAAATTTTCCACGCAGCGCGAGAATCGGGTGTTGAGGTCGATCTGCCGCCCGCTTTTGCCGACGAGCCGCTCAAGGGCTGGGCTGCATACGGGATCGATGTGGCGCGGCGGGGGGTTAACCGGGCGGCGGGATGGTCGCCGCGACCGGGCACGACCCATGCGGCGCGGGCGATTGGTCGGGGGGACTGACATGATCGATGTCTCGGGTCTGTGCGGAGTGATGGATCAAATCAGTCAGGGCGCGGCGCTGATTTGGGCGGCGTTGTCCGCTGGCGCGGCTGCGCTGGTGTGGTGGCGATGATGGATAGCCTTGTGCAGCGTTGCGACGATCTGGCGGCGTGCGTCCTCCATAATGCTGGGTGGCGGATCAACTGGTTCGCGCTGTCCGGGGTCCATCACGGGGCTTACGGCCTCCATATCGCGTGGCGGCCAAATGAGATGAGCGGCACCGAGCCGGGCCAGCAAAGGGAGTCTGCCGACACCCCGCCCGGCGCTCTGAACGGTGCCGCTCTGCCTCTTTTCTCAAGCCGCCGCGCGGCGGCGGGTCAATTCGGCGCGGGCTGCGTCGGCCAGGAAGCCGGAACGGTTGGGGGCGATCGCGTCGATCTCCTCGATCAGGCTCTCGTCCAGAGTGACGTTGATGCGCTTGGCCTTACCGGGGACGACGACCGGAATCAGGGCGACGCAGACGACGTTTTCGTCCTTTTCCCACGTCACGGCCTCAACCGGAGTGGGGGCGGGGATGGCATCGCCGTCCTCGGCCATAAGGGCGATATGTCCAGTCAATGCCTCGGTTCCCATGGCAATGGCGTCTTCGGGGGTTTCTCCGGCGCTGATGCAGCCAGGAAAGTCAGGAAAGCTGATACCGTAGTCACTGCCGATGTCTTTATCTATAACTGCCGGGTAGTGACGTTTCATAATGTGTTATCCTTGACTTTTTGTTGTTTGCTAGCGAGCAACCTCCTTGCGGAGGTTTATTTGAGTGTCATTTCAAGTGTAACAAGTGATGTTGATTGTGTCCTTACCGGGCTTGATGAGGTGTCGCCTCCGGTTTGGCCTTGTTCTCGTGTAAGTGGCCTCCTAGCGGAGGCTTACCCCTGTCTGTTTCTCGATGCTGCGGATCGTCTTGATCGTCAGGTCTTTGTTGGGGTGGGGGATTGTCGCCTTGCCGGGTTTGGTGGGGTGCTTGAAGTGGATGTGGTCCCCGGTCTGCCCCGCCTTGTACCAGCCATCGGCTTCTATTTTTCGGATGGCTTCGCGGCTGCTGATCGACATCGTTTCCTCCCTCTTGTTCCTTCACAATACACATCGATGTGTATTGTTGCAAGTGGTAAATACACATCGGTGTGTATAGGGGCCGCCGAATGACCGGCCCGCGCTCTCCCTTGGCTGTGGCGATACAGTACCGGCTGGCGGCGATGTGGCCGCTTGGCAAGATCGTCGCCGATCTGGCCCCGGTTGCCGATCCGCGCGCGGTGGCGAACGGCGTTCGCGCCGTGTTGGACAACCCGCCGGAGGTCGCGGCGCGATGATCCCCGATCACGAGCATCTGTGCGCGGTCTGCGGTGCGTGGGGGCCTTATGGGCGGCGCAATCCGCGCAAGGTCGACGGCGCGTATGTCTGGTATTGCGCCGATCATCGCCCGGCGGCGAAGGCTGCTGTCGTCGAAAAGCTGTCGTCTCCGGCCCCGGTCGCGGCGGGCGTTCCTGCCCCCAAACAGGGGAGTCTGTGGTAATGGCGGGCGCGGTTAAAAACGGGCGGGATCGGGGCTTGACCTCGGAGTCCGAGACGGGCATGGTGGTCTTCGGAGGCGTCAGAACCTCCGAAGATTGTCAGAGCGGCAGCCACCCCGAAAGAAACGTGGCCTTTTTCATGCCCGGCGCTATGCCGGTGCATGTCCCGCTATGGCGGGAGGGCGAGGAATATAATACCCGACAGGGGAATAACTCCGCCCGAAGCCTGTCTCTGACCAGTCTTCTGGGTTCTGAACCTCCCGCCGCCAGCGAGGCCGTCAGAAGCCTTGCTGTTGGTGCTCGTAGCGCCAGTCAGAGGGCTTCGTCATGAACGCCAAGATTCCATCCGCGCTTAAGCTCGCGGACCTCAACGCCGCCCTTACATCCGAGCCGCGTATCCTCGATCTCCGTGCCCGCAGGGTGCCGCGATGAGCCTGCCCGATTCCTTTCTGGACGAGCTGCGCGATCGCGTTTCGCTGGTGTCGGTGATCGGTCGCCGGGTCAAGCTGGAGCGCAAGGGCCGCGAGCATTCCGGCCTGTGCCCCTTCCACACCGAAAAGAGCCCATCCTTCACCGTCAATGAAGACAAGGGGTTTTTCCACTGCTTCGGCTGCGGGGCGCATGGCGACGTCATCGGGTTCGAGATGCGGGCGCGGGGGCTGTCGTTCCTCGACGCGGTCGAGCAACTGGCCGACGAGGCCGGGATCGAGGTGCCGCGCGCCAGCCCGGAGGAGCGTGCCCGCGATCAGCGCCGCGCCACCTTGCACGAGGCGCTCGACGCGGCGACGGCGTGGTATGAGGCGCGGTTGCGTGATCCGGGCGGGGCGGAGGGGTTGGCCTATCTGCATCGTCGTGGGCTGACCGACGAGACGATTGCCCGTTTCCGGCTGGGGTGGGCTCCGATGGGTGGCGGCCTCAAGGCGGCGCTGATGGGCGATCGTTTTCCCGAGGCTTTGCTGATCGAGGCCGGGTTGCTCCATCGCCGCGAGGATGGCTCAACCCGCGACCTGTTCCGGGGGCGGGTCACCTTCCCGATTACCGATCGGCGGGGCGGGTGATCGCCTTTGGTGCCCGCATCCTGGGCGACGGTCAGCCTAAATATTTGAACTCGCCCGAGACGCCGTTGTTCGACAAGGGCGGCACCCTGTACGGGCTGGCCCAGGCGCGCGAGGCGATGGGGCAAACCGGGCGGGCGGTGCTGGTCGAGGGCTATCTCGACGTGATCGCGTTGCATCAAGCCGGTTTGCCGATCGCGGTGGCTCCGCTGGGGACGGCGGTAACCGAGCGCCAGATCGAGGCCTTGTGGCGATACGCCCCCGAGCTGGTGGTGTGCCTGGACGGTGACGGCGCGGGCCGGGCGGCGGGCGATCGGGTCGCAGCGCGGGCGTTGCCTCTGCTGCGGCCGGGCCATGATCTGCGCTTGGCTTCGCTGCCCCGAGGCCACGATCCCGATTCTCTGGTCCGCGATCGCGGGCTTGACGCGGTCAAGGTCGCCTTGGCCGGGGGGCAATCGATCATCGATATCGTGTGGTGGCAAGCCCATCGCGGATCGCACCCCGACACGCCCGAGCGTCTGGCCGCGCTGGAGCGGACGCTGTTTGCCTCTGCTGCCCAGATCGTCGACCCGACGATGCGCCGCGCTGTGTTGGACACATGGCGGGGGCGGATGCGGCGGCGCTATCGCTTGGCCGGGCCGGTGCTGCTGGTCGGGCGGTCGCGCCGCAAGGTCGCCCCGGTGCCGGGAGCCGCGATCTTGCGTGACGATTGGGCGCGGGCGGTGGCGTCTGCCGCCGCATCCGAGGTCCCGGCGTGGCTGGTCCGCCAGGGGGTGGATTGGGAGGCGCTGGTCAAGCGGATCGGCGGCGTCGGCCTTGTCCGCGCCAAGGTCATCAAGGGCCGGGCGCTCGACGGTCAGGACTGGCCCGATGCTGTCCGCCCGATGCTGTGGGAGCCGGTCGAGCGCGGGGCCGTGGGGGTCTCGCTTCTCGTTCTTCCCGTGTGGGAGACGGGTCCGGGAGACGCCGTGCCGCTTGATTTGGTCGGGTGGGATGTCCGCTCGGGCGAGATTTCAACGCGCACCGGCACCGCCACCGTGCTGGGAGAAAATGTCGTGGCCGAGGCCCTGGCGCTTGAGGCGCAGGGGCTGGTGCGGCCGGTTTTCGTCGCCGATGGCCCTCTCCCCTGGTTGCGAGATCAGGCCGAAGGAAGGGACAGCGTAGTGATGATCGATTGGGGGCGGGCTTGGGAAGCCTTGGGGGCGTTGTCCACCCTGGTCGGTGCATCGATTGAGCTGGGCGAGGCTTTGGAAAAACACGTTCGACCGCCTCGGTTACGCCATCCGCGCGTCCAGGTGGCCCAGGAAGCGGTGCGGGGGGTGGCATGACGGAGCCGATCGATTTGGCTAAGGCCAAGCAACAGCGCAAGGGTGGGCGCGGCGGAAGCGGTGTCCGTCGTCCTGGAGATCCTCTTGAGGAGCGGTTGCGGGAAATCTCGAAGGAATTTGCTCTGGTCCTCTTGGGGGGGAAAGCTCTGATCTTGCGTGAGACGGTCAATTACCGGCGGAGGCCGGTTGTCGAATTCCTGAGCATTGAGGCCTTTAAGGCATGGCTCGACGACGAACAGGCGTTTGACGAAGACGCTCGGCGGATGGTCGGGATCGGCGGGCTGTGGCTCAAAAGCAAAGAGCGGCGGAAATATGCCGGGGTCGAATTTGCCCCGGAAGGGATGCCCGACGAGATATGCGGGAATCGGTGGTTCAACCTTTGGCGGGGATATTCCGTCTCGCCCGCGCCGTTCTATCCGAACCCGGCTGACCATCTGAAGCACATCCCGACCTTTGCCGACCACATCGCCCGCAATGTCGCGGGGGAAAAGGAAGATATCGGCCGATGGGTGTGGGGATGGTTCGCCGATTTGGTCCAGAACCCGGAATCCAAAGTCGGGACTGCCTTGGTTCTGCGTGGGCGTCAGGGCTCGGGGAAAAGCAAGCCGGGCGAGGTGGTCGGCTCTTTACTAGGTGATCATTACGTCAAGGTCGCTAAGTCTTCCCATCTGACCGGGCAGTTCAACAGTCACATGTTCAACTGCCTCTTGCTTCAGGCCGATGAGGGGTTCTGGGCGGGCGATAAGGAGGCCGAAGGCGTTCTCAAGGATTTGGTGACGGGCGATGTCCACATGCTGGAGCGCAAGGGGGTCGACGGGGTCCAGGTCCGAAACCTGATCCGCCTGTATGTGACCAGCAACAATACCTGGGTGGTCCCCGCCGGATTTGAGGAAAGGCGGTTTGCTGTTCTGGATGTCGCGGACGGCAACCTTCAGGACCACTCATTTTTTGCGAGGATCGACGAAGAAATGGACGCGGGAGGCCGCGAACACTTGCTGGCCTACCTGCTGCGATTCGATCTGTCTCAGGTCAATTTGCGCAAAATCCCCGACACGGAAGGGCTGTGGGAACAGAAGGTCGCCAGTATGTCCGACTTTGACCATTGGTGGCTCGGAAAGCTGCGCGATGGGCGTCTTTTGCCCTGGCATGACGGGTGGGAGAGCGATGTTCCGACCGGCCCGCTGTACGACGATTTCAGGCTGTTCGTTGACCGCATCCACCGGGGCCGCAAGATGCCGAAGGAACAGTGGGCAATCGCCGTCCGGGGGAAGGTTCCGAGGCGCTTCCGGGATGATCAGAAGGTCAGGGTGCCCTTGATCGAAAAGGACGTCTGGGTCGTCGATTCCAGTGGCGAAAAGGTCTGGACGCGGGCGCGGGGGTGGAAGGATTTCCCCACTTTGCGGGAATGCAGGGACCATTTTTCGTCAATGGTCGGCCGGAAGTTCGATTGGGGCGATGGGGAGGGAGATTCCCCGCCACCTGCTCCCCCTCCCGTTGCTGATGATGGCGGGTGTTGGGATTTGACTTAACCAGACTGTCCGGGGTGTCCGGGGTGATGCCTCATCCCGGACAGAGGAGAGTCGCTTAGAACCGGGCTTTGTCCGGGTTGTCCGGGTTGTCCGGGTTGTTTTTTTCGCGCGCGTGCGCGGGCGCGTATAGGGCGCGGGCGTGTGTGCGTGAGGAGATGCCCGGACAGCCCGGACAGGGCGGACAAAGGCAAGCAGAGACAGGGTTTTTTCGCTGTCCGAGGTCAAATGATAACCCGGACAGGGCGGACAAAAGAAAGGAACGGGAATGGCTGGGAAAACGAAGATTGTCTATGCGAGTGAGGCCGACAAGGTCGCCGCGCGCCGTGTCCGGGCTCCGCTGGTCTCGGCCAATGCCCGCGCCGAAATCGTCTCTCAGGACAGAGGCCATGTCTCGGTCGAGCTGAAGACGCGGGTGCGGACTGTTCGCCCGGTGCGCCGCGAGGTGGAAGAGTTGAAGCTGTGCCTCCGGGCCGCGATGCGGATTATCCGCAAGCTGGCCGATAGCCTGCCCGATCTGAATCGGGTCAAGGGAAAGACGGCCGCCGAAATCCTCGAACGTCTTGCCAATGGTGCGACGGGAGGAAATGGAACCTCAGACCATGTTGTCGATGCCGTCGAAATCGTAATCGGGTGGGTCAATTCGTATGGGGGGGATAAGTTCGCCCGACGGGTGGTTCTGGAGTGGGCTCGACGCACGCCGTGGGAAGAGATCATGGCGATCGATCCGAACTCACGCGGGCGGTGGCAGCTCAATCAGGTTTTGAACCGGACGCTCGAAACCATCCTCGACGGGATGGAGAGAGACGGAAAATTGAAAGAGCTTGCACAAGCCACACAAATTCTGGTATGAGCTTCGTCATCCTAACCGAGGTGCATCAACCCCGCCCGACTGACAGTCCGGCGGGGTTTTTGATTCTCGATCCGCGTGGTCTGACCCACCCCCGCCCCCATGGGTCCTTCCCGAGGGGGTTCCCACATCGGGTAATGCGAACCGCGATGTAGGCCCAGTGACACGCAAATTCAAAGGGTTAAGTCGGCTTAACCCGGTTAACTCGCTAAAGTCGAAGCCTTAACAGGGGCTAAAGTCCGATGGCCGTGCTTTCGAAGGGAGCGTATGCGGCGCATCGGGGGGTGAGCGCTGCGCGCGTATCACAATGGGTGTCGTCGGGCTGGCTGACCGGGGCTCTGGTTGGCGAAGGCCGGGCGGCACAAATCGATGTTGAGAAGGCTGATGCTCTGCTCCGCCAGCGTCTCAACGTCGGTCAGGTTCTGGGGCAGGGGCGCGAGTTGCCGCCGCCTCCCTCCGCTGCTACGCCGGTCCCGTCTCCGGCCCCAGCCCCAGCCCTGACGATCCCGATGGGCGACGACGACGCGGCCCGCCTGCAAAAGGCCAAAGCCGATCAGGCCGAGATCGCCGCCGAGCGCGAGCGCCGCAAGAACGCCGAGGAGCGCGGCATCTATACCCTGACCAGTGCGGCAAGGGCGGCTTTTGCCCGTGCGCTGGGCGAATGGGTCCAGTCGATCGAAATCTGGCTGACCACCGACCTTGCCAACGCGCTGGCGGCGGCGGTGTCCGATGCGCGGTCACAGGGCCGCGATCTGGACCGGCGAGCGCTGGTGATCCTGATCCGCACACAGTTTCGGCTCTGGCGCGAGGAGAGGGCGGCGTCCGTCCGCAATCGGGCGGCAGCGACAGATCAATTCATCAGCGACCTTGATTTGCCGGAGGACCCGCCCACACCGGAGTAGACGATGATGGCCCCCTTCGACGCGCATTTGACCAACGCGGAGTGGCTGGCCCTTACGACCGAAGCGGAAGTAATGACCCCGCCGCCGCCGGTCGATCTGCGCAAATGGGCGGTTGATTTCATCGTCTTTGCCGAGGGGCCTCGGGCGGGCGGGCGCTATGTCGCCGCCGATTTCCCGTTTTTCGACCGCCTGTTCGAGGTGCTGTCTCCCGATCATCCGTGCCGGATTGTCAGTCTGGGCAAGGGGGCGCAGTTGGGCGGGACCGTGGTGGCGATGATCTTCACCGCCGCCTCGACCGATCTTGACCCGGCCCATCTGCTGTACACGCATCCGACCGAACCGAACGCCCGGCGTTGGATGCGGATGAAATTCAAGCCGTTTATCAAGGGGATCGCCCGGCTTAAATCCGTTTTCGCGACCGACCGGACCAAAGACGCCAGCGCGACCGGATCGTATATGGAGCGCCGCGACGGGCGGGCGACGATCCAGTTGGCGGGGGCGGCGTCTCCGTCAAGCCTGTCCGAGATCTCGGTCAAGCGTCAGGTCCAAGACGATCTGGCCAAATGGGACGACGATAACGGCGCGGGCGATCCCGAGGGGCAGGCCGACAGCCGCAGCAAGGCGTTTGATGACGCCAAGATTTTCAAGGTCTCGACCCCGCTGGTCGCCGACAATTGCCGGATTACCAAGTCGGTCAAGGCCGGATCGGACGAGCGCTGGAACGTGGCTTGCCCGCATTGCGGCCATGTCCACGAATTGGACTGGGACAGCTTTCGCACCAATATCGAAAGCGGCGGCGATCCGGGCGATCCCTTTTTTATCTGCCCGTCCTGCGATGGGGAGATACACGAGCACCACCGCCCCCGTTTTAACGATCCGGCGCGGGGCGCAACCTGGCGGGCCAAGCATCCGGAACGGGCGGGCTATCACGTCTCGCTGCAACTGCCGTCCTATGTCTCGCCACTGGCGCGCTGGGCCGAAATGGCCCATGCGTGGCTGGCGGCAAAGGGCGACCCGAACGCGGAACAGGTACCTTTTTTAACGATTGGCTGGGCC
>NZ_AQPH01000061.1 GCF_000442515.1 Magnetospirillum fulvum MGU-K5
ATTGATTCTTGATACGGATGCTGTGCTGGTCGACGCGGTCGCGTTGCAGCGCCTCAAGATGGTTGTTCGGCGGAACCTTCAGATCATCCAGACGCTTGACGTTGTTCAGCATTATTTTATAACGCAAGACGTTATGCGTTATGATTCCGATCGAACGGGCCACTGATGCCGTGTTCACCCAATGCTCTCCGGAACAGCCTATTCCTCGCCGCGCGCGGCCTCGGCCATCATCATCCGCCAGAAATCGGGCCAGCCCTCTTCGCGCAAAGTGAACTCGATCATCTCGCCCTAGGCACCACCCCAGGCGGCATCGCCCCAGCGCAGAGAGATGCAAGAGCGCGTACATCTGCCTGCCTGAAACACGTTCAGTTCCCGCGCAAGAGGGCCGCATATTGTCCGCCTTGAGCCAGCAGGTCGTCGTGCGTTCCCATCTCAGCGATCCGTCCATTCTGCATCACGACGATCAGATCGGCGTGGCGGATGGTCGAAAGGCGGTGCGCGATCGTGATCGTCGTCCGCCCGTTTGACATGTCGTCAAGCGCCTTGGACATCGCGCGCTCGGTTCGTGTGTCCAAGGCGCTTGTGGCCTCGTCCAGCAACAGGATCGGCGGATCGCGCAGGATGGTGCGTGCAAGCGCCAGACGCTGCTTTTCTCCCCCGGAGAAACGATAGCCCCGCTCCCCCACGAGCGTATCGTAACCATTGGGCAGTGCTGTGATGTGATCGTGGATCTGGGCAATCCGCGCAGCTGCGATCAGGTCGGCGTCAGTCGCCTCCGGTCGGGAAAAACGCAGGTTCTCGGCGACCGAGGCGTGCAGCAAATATGGGTCTTGCGTCACAACGCCCAGCATTTGGGATAAGGTGTCGAAGCTCATATCCCGTAAATCGACGCCATCAAAGCGTATGGCACCCTTATCGACATCATAAAGCCGCGCCAACAGATAACCGAGCGTCGTTTTGCCGGACCCCGTTGCTCCAACAATCGCAACGTGGCTTCCAGCCGGAATGGTCAGGCTCACGTTATTTACGGCGGGTCGGTGCGCATTTTCATAGGAAAAACAAACCTGTTCCATCTGGACCGTACCACGCATCGCCTTGCGTGGAATCACAACCGGATCAACCCGCTCGACGATTTCGACCGGCTTGTCGAGATACTCAAAGATTCTGGCGAACAGAGCGCGTGTCTTGCGCGCGTCTCGGCCGATCTCAAGGAGTTGCTCGAACGGCCACAGCAATTGCTCCTGCAACGCAATCATGGCAACAAGCGTGCCGATGGTGGCGGGATTGTCGGTCTTCATGAGAAGGCCTCCAACAAGCAGGGTGAAGGCTGGCAGCACCGCGAGGGCGAACCCGATCAGCGACCATTGCCATTCGCCCGCCGTATGCGACTTGACCTCCAGTTTGGCGAGATCGCCAGATATCCGCGCAAAGTGTTGCACCAATTGCGGACCGCGGCCCATGGTGCGGGCAAGGATGATGCCTGAAACCGAAAGTGTCTCCTGCACGGCGACGGACATGTCCGCCGCGCGAGCCTGCTGCTGATAGGTCCGGGCCTCGCGCACACGGGCAACGCGGCTGCTGATAAAAACGGTAACCCGGCACGATAAACAGCACGAACAAGGCGAGGCGCCAATCGAGAAGGACGATGGCGATCATCGTCATCACCACCGCACTCAACGCGCGACCGAGTTCGCTGGCCGTCTCGGTGACCAGGGATTGCAGCCCGGCAATATCTCCGGCAATGCGCGACTGCACTTCTCCGGTGCGGGTGCCGGTAAAGAAGCGCAGCGAAAGACTCTGCAAATGCGAGTACAGTCTTACCCGCAGGTCGTGCAACACCGCCTGACCGATGCGGAATGTGACGACGACCTGCCATGCACCCACGGCGGCACCGCTCATGGCCACGGTGACCATTCCGACCACCAGCCAAACCAGCAATTCGATATCGTGCGCCGGTAGCGCCGAATCGATGATGTCACGCAACAGGAACGGCCCGACCAGGCTGACGGCGGACGCAAGAAACATCAGCGCCACGATGCCGACAATCCGCCAGCGATAGGGCGTGAACAACGCCAGGATGCGGCGCAGCGACACATGCCGCGTAGCCAGGTCGTCGTAATTTTCAGGCGCGTCATCAATTTCAGACATGACATCTCTCAGTTTGAAGCGTTTGCCGCACCGCCAGGTGCAAACGCCGAAAATTATTCTATTGCATAGAAATTTGTTTTTTTGGCAAAAATGATGGCCTCATTTATATCCCCGTCGCTTGTGTTTGAATTTTTACTATGGCAGAACGCCTATGCATCGACAGCACGAAGGAGCCGCTCAATCGCTTTCTATCCCACCCAAACAATCTTCAGGGAAAAAGCCTCAGAACGCTTCTTCCCATGACTGCGACAACCGCATCGCACAATTGATCAGCCCAACCATCGAATAGGTTTGGGGGAAATTGCCCCACAACTCGCCACTGCGCGGGTCGATGTCTTCGGACAGCAGGCCAAGCGGGGTGCGGTGAGCCAGGACGGTTTCAAACAGATCACGGGCTTCCTGGTGCCGCCCCAACGCCGCCAGGGCGTCGATGTACCAGAACACGCAGATCACGAAGGCGGTCTTGGGCCGCCCGAAATCGTCCTCGGCGACATAGCGGTAGAGGAAGTCGCCGCTGCGTAACGTTCTCGACACCGCGTCGACCGTCGCGGCAAAACGAGGATCATCGGCCGCCAGAAAGTCGACTTCGTGCAGCAGCAGCAGGGTTGCGTCCATTTCGGCCCCGTCGAATGTCGAGACGAAGCACCCCAGTTCGGCGTTCCACGCCCGTTCGCGGATGATGCCGTGCAGCCGGTCGGCGGCACCGCGCCAATGCGTGGCCCGCTCCGCTAGGCCAATCTGGCGGGCGATCTTGGCCAGACGATCGCACGCGGCCCAGCACATCACCGCCGAAAAGGTATGCACCGCAGCCGAGCCGCGCAGTTCCCACGGGCCGGCATCGGGCTGATCGAAGGCGGCGACGGCGCGAGCCCCCAGACGCTCCAATTGCTCAAACAGGATCGCGTCGCCGGGACGGGTCATGCGGCGGTCGAAGAAGGCGTGGGTCGAGGCCAGGATGACACTGCCATAGACGTCGTTCTGGACCTGAAGATGGGCCTGGTTGCCAACCCGCACCGGGCCGATTCCCCGGTATCCGCTCAGGTGGGACAGAATGCTTTCGTCGATCAGGGCCTCGCGGGTGATGCCGTAGACCGGGCGCAAGGCTCCGTCATGGGCGTCCTCGACGATATCGCCGATGAAACGAAGGTAATCCTCCATCATCCGCGTCCCGCCCAGGCGGTTCAACGCATGGATCACGAAATAGGCGTCACGCAGCCAGCAGAAGCGATAATCCCAGGTCCGCTCGGTATCGGGGGCTTCGGGTATCGAGGTGGTCAGCGCGGCGACGATCGCCCCGGTCTCCTCGAAATGACATAGCTTCAACGTGATCGAAGCGCGGATCACCGCGTCTTGCCATTCGAACGGAATCGACAGTGACCGCACCCAATTGCGCCAATGATCGCGGGTCCGTTCGAACAGGTCGCGGGCGGTCAGTTCGATCCCCGCTTCCAGGCTTTCGTCACCGCCCAGCAGCAGGTCGATCGGACGGTCGAGCAGGAAGGGCCGCTCCTCCAGAACATACGAGATCGGCGCGTTGGTGGTCAGGCGCAGGGTTTGAGCGGCCGAGACATAGCGGATATGGTTGCTGCCCCGCGTGATCTCGGGATCAACCCGACCGTTCTCGAAGCGGGGCCGCAGGCGCACCCGCACGCGCGGTCGCCCCTGAAGCGGGCTGATGCGCCGCACGATCAGGGGCGGGCGGTAGATTCGCTCGAACAACGCGAAGCGGGGCGCGAAGTCGACAATCTCCACCGCGCCGCCATGTCCATCCTTCAACACCGTGCGCAAAATCGCGGTGTTGGGCAGATAAGCCTGCTCACAATGGGTCTGGTCGACGAGATCAAGGCAAAAGGCACCATCCGCTCCGTCCCCCGGGGCCGTGCCGTTCAACAAGGCCGCAAAGACGGCGTCACCGTCGAGACGGGGAAAGCAGGCCCAAACCAGGGATGCTTTCGGGTCGATCATCGCCGCGATGGTGCAGTTTCCGATAATGCCGAGATCGAGGGAACTCATGAGGGGGCTCCGATCAGGATGTCGAGGCGGGTGAGCCATTGCCGGACCTCCTCGGGGGAGCCCAGCCGATAGCGTGCGGACGTATCGCGGCTGCCGACATGGGCAGACAGGCCGCCCAGGCGATTGATGGTGCGAAAACCATCTTCGTCGGTCAGGTCATCGCCGATAAACACCGGAATCCGTCCGGCGTAAGGCGGGATGCCGAGGAATCGTTCGATGGCTTGTCCCTTGTCGATTCCGGCTGGCACCAATTCGAAAACATTCTTGCCCCCGACCAGCTTGAGAGGAATCGGCGACAGGGCGGCAGCCGTCAGGGCAAGAGTTCTGACTGCGGATTCGATGGTCGGGTTGGCGGCGAAGTGAAATGCGAGGGAACAGGGCTTCTCTTCGAGTAGCAATCCGCTCAGATGACGGGATTCCCCTTTGACCCACCAAGTCAGTTCTGCGGGCCATTGTTCCCCGACGATCTCCACCCGGCCGGAGCGTCGCCATTCCGCACCGTGAGTACCAGCCGCATCGCAGCCGCCGGGAAACAAGTCGTCGATACTCTCCAGGCTGCGGCCGCTGATCAGGGCCACAGCCCCGGACAACCGATCCGACAAGGACTGAAGCCGCTGGGGAAGACCGGCGGGGACCACGACCACGTCCGGGGTCGGCGCCAGATCGAGCAAGGTTCCGTCTATGTCGAGAAACAATGCCCACTCCGCCCAATCGAGGCGGCGGGTTCCGATATCGATCGCGTCGATTTTTACCATCGTCTTTCCCCGGTCTTTGCTCCTGTGGCCTTGCCTTGCGAGACAACGGCGATTCTTCGTTCGATATGACGGCGCTTGCGCATCCGTGCCGCGTCCAGCAGCATCCGTGCCGCCCAGAAATAGATATTGTTTTCGCCGACCATTTCCCGCATCAGCCGCATCCGGTCCCGCCGCTGATCGGCCGGCATCGACAGCGCCTGATGGATTGCCTTACCCATCGCCCCGATGTCGTAGGGATTGACGATCAGCGCTTCCTGCAATTCTCGCGATGCGCCGGCAAAGGTCGACAGCACGAGGACTCCGTCTTCGTCATCGCGGGCGGCCACGAATTCCTTGGCGACCAGATTCATGCCGTCATGCAGGCTGGACACCAGACAGAGGTCGGCGGCACGGAACAAGGTAAACACCTCGTCCGGTTCGTGATGACGGGAGACCAGCAGAATCGGAACCCAATCCTCGGTACCGAAACGGGCATTGATTTCTCGGGCGACAGTTTCGGCCTCGGTTTGCGTGTCCTTATAGGCCGAGAGACGGCTGCGGGTGGGGGCCGCAACCTGAAGCAGGGTGACCCGACCGATCCACCCCGGATGAGAATCGAGCAGGCTTTCCATCGCGCGGAAGCGATCGGCGATCCCTTTGGTATAGTCGAACCGTTCGACCCCGACGGCCAGACGCACACTTGGCGACAGGCCATGGGCGCGACGAACACGGTCACGACACTCTTCGATCGGTGGCTGCCCGGCCAGCGCACGCGGCGGCCATTCGATCGAGATCGGGTAGGGCCGAACCAGGGTGGTGGTAGTGCTGGCGCGAACGGTGCTGTGCTCGCGGTCGATCTGGCACTCGAGAAACCGGTCAACCGAGTCCAGGAAATTCAAGCAATGAAACTGGGTGTGGAAGCCCAGGATCGAACTGCCCAGCAGACCGGCCAGAATCTCTTCCCGCCATGGGCAGATGCTAAACACCTCGGGGTTCGGCCAGGGAATGTGCCAGAAGGTGATGATGGTCGCCTCGGGCAGGCGCTCGCGCACCATCCGGGGCAGCAGGGCAAAATGATAATCCTGAACCAGCACCACCGGGTTGGGGGTTTTCGCCTCGGCAATCACCGCGTCGGCGAACTTGCGGTTGACCGCGACATACTGCGCCCAGTCCGAGGCGCGGAAGGTCGGACGGACGAACACGATATGGCACAACGGCCACATCCCTTCATTGGCGAAGCCGTAATAATACCCGTCTTGTTCCGCGTCACTGAGCCAGAGCCGGCGCAGGGTATAGGCTGGTGCCTCGGGGGGCACCGCCAGATGATCGTTGCGGTCCACCGTCACCGGGTCGGCCGAGCCGCTGCCATGGGCGATCCAGGTTCCCCCGCAGGCACGCATGATCGGCTCCAACGCCGTGACCAGTCCGCTGGCCGGTCGTTGCAGAACGATCTGATCGCCTTCACGATTGTGGATGTAGGGCTCACGGTTCGAGACGACCAGGACCTCGGCGCCCGGTAATTCGTCGCGCAGCAGGCCGCGCAGGCTGTCCGGACTCCACTCGATCCGAATGGCTTCGGTCAATGATCGGGGAACATCGAGATCGCGCAGCATCTTGCGCATTTCGCGGATCAGCGGCCCGACCTCCGGCGGCAAAACCTTGCCGTTCTGATCCGGGGCCGACATGCCTTGCCGCACAGCGCGAACCCAGCCGCGCAAGGTCAACCGGGCGACCAGAACGGTGACGATCGCCACTCCCAATCCCAGAATGGCAAGACAGATCGCCAGATAGATTTCCGCGCTGGAACTGCGTCGCTCGATGAAGCGAAGATCATGCAGAATTACCAGCCGACCCAGGTCGGCCCCTTCAGCACCGGCCAGGGGAAATGTCGCAGACAGGATCGAACCGGACTCGAGATGCTCGACCGCAAAAGGCTTCCCCGTCGCGGGAACGGTCGGGCAGCCATATTGCTTCGGCCAAGCCGCCGATTGATGTGTGAGCTGCCCATCCGGCGTGCACACGCCCAGCGCCAGCACCCGCTCATCCTGGGTGATCCGCTTGAATAATTGAGTAATCTTGCGGTCGGCCTTGGACTCGACCAGCCCCGTGACACTGTCCTGGATCGAGTGGAACACCAGTTGCGCCCGCATTTCGACATCGGCGCGGAACCACCGTTCGATCAGGTCGCCGACGAAAGGCGCCGCCCCCCAGGCCATCACCCCCAGCAAGGCCAGGAGAGGCAGAACAAAGCGGAAGGCCATTCGCATTGCCTGAGTCCTTTTTCACTTGGACCGAAGTTCTCCGCTCATTTACCTAAGCCCTTCAGTTCGGCATTCAGGGCTTATGGCAGAACGACTCTCCTTTGCTCATGGCGGACTTCAGAAATGAAAAATTAACATTCAGATTGCGGCATCATGATGGTATGGCAACAACCAATCTTCGCAAATTCATTGCGAGAGCACCCCCGACACCTCGAAAAACCCTGGCCCAGAGCGGGGTCTGCTGATTCAATGAGCTCCAGGCCGTATTGGAGGGGGCAATGGGTCAGCAGCCTGGGCTCTTCGATCTTGAGGAGCGGTATGCGGAGTTGTCGAAGGCTGGCGACCCGCTGGAGAAGCTGCTGGGGGTGGTGAACTTCGAGGCGTTCTGCTACCGGCTGGACAAGGCGTTGAACCGCAGCGACAGAGCCCGGGATGGCCGTCCGCCCCATGACGCAGTTTTGATGTTTAAGATCCTGGTCCTTCAGGCGCTGTACAACCTGTCCGACGACCAGGCAGAGTCATGATCAACGACCGCCTGACGTTCAAACGTTTTCTCGGCCTGGGGCTGGCGGACAAGGCACCGGACGCCAAGACGATCTGGCTGTTCCGCGAGACGCTGACCGAGGCTAACGCGATCGAGAAGCTGTTCGCGGTGTTCGATACCAAGCTGAAGGAAGGCGGCTATTTGGCGATGTCGGGCCAGATCATCGACGCCACCATTACGACGACGACGAGAAGCCAGGCGATCCGCGAGGGACGCATCCCTGACGGCTGGGAAGAGACCCCGCACAAGCTGGCGCAGAAGGACAGGGACGCCCGCTGGACCCTGAAACGGGCCAGAGCGAAGACGCCGAAAGCGGAAGGCGCCAAGGCCAAGGGCGTCGAGATTGCCTCGGTTACAAGAACCACATCTCGACCGACCGGCGCCACGGCTTCATCCGGCGCTGGGGAGGGGTCCTCGGCCGCCGAGCACGATCACACCCGCCCAGAAACTGAAATTGGCCGCATGAATTCTATGTCCAACCCCCGCTAAAAATGGGGGGATTACCGTTTCACCAGAGACCTTAACCGATCAGTGCAGTTTGGTTTCGTGTTGCCGGGCTCTGCTGGTCGATCAGCGCCGCAGCCAGTTCGAGCCTTATCCGGGCAGCGTGGAGGGGTCAGAGGCTGATCCAGCCGCTTTTGTCGTCGATCGGCCGCATGATAAGCCGGGACGCTTGGTCGTCATGGCCGGACCGGGCGTGAATCTGCTTCAGGACGATCTGATCATTGAGGATGCCGCAGATTTCAAACTTGCCGATGTCGTGGCCGATGATGAACTTGAAGCGCTTGGCGTAGCCGTTGAGGTGCGCCCGCGCGTTATCGACGATTGCGCTCGCCTCACGGAGTGGAATCTGGAAATGGTGACGGACCCGCGTTACCGGCATGCATTGATAGAGGTAGTAGGGGTTCACGCCGATCGTGAGTAATCCATTCATCAGCTCGATCAGATCTTTCGCGGTATCGTTGACTCCACGCAACAGCACCGCCTGATTGTTGACGGTGATCCCGCGCATCCGCAACCGCAGGATCGCATCGGTCGCGGTCGGAGTGATTTCGCGGGCGTGGTTGAAGTGGGTGGGGATATAGAGCGTCTTGCGTTCGTTGATCTGTCCCAGCAGATCGATCAGGGCATCGTCGAAAAGGCGCAGGGGGTAGGTGACGGGAATCCGCGAACCGATCCGCACGAACCTGACATGCTCGATTTCAGCCAGCGCGGTCAGCATCTCGCGCAGGACCGGCGTCGGCAGCATCAGCGGATCGCCCCCCGACAAGATGACATTGTCGATCTCGGGATGGGCGGCGATATAGTCGCGCGCCTTCGAAAAATCCTTTAAGGTCAGGTGGTTCGACCGTCCGACGATACGCTTGCGGAAGCAATGGCGGCAGTAGGTGGCGCAGGTTTCGGTGACCACCAGCAGGACCGAGTAATCGTATTTATGTAGGATTCCGTTCCCCTTGTCGTGCTTGTCGTCGCCATAGGGGTCGGCGGTGGTCGATCCCATCGCCCCGACGGTGACCAGCTCCTCGGCGCTGGGGAGGCACATTTTGCGGATCGGGTCATAGGGATCGGTTGGATCGATCAAGCTGAGATAATAGCGTGACACATTCAGCGGATGGGCCGTCACCACCTCGCGGATCGCCGCTTCCTCAGCTTCATCAAGAGGGGTGTAAGCCTTGAGCTGATCGACGGTAACGATGTTGTTGGCGAGTTCCTTCCGCCAGTCGAGAGACGTCCAGTCGATTTTTTCGTCCATCGTTACGGCCTTTGTAGCTTCGCAGGGCGGCCTCAGGAGGAAATCCATCTCGGATGCTCGGGAAAGAGGAGCCGGATTGTCCGCCATTGGGTCCAGAGTGAGGCGATACGGTATTTTCGGCCTGTGGAGGTATCTCCGATACGCGGAATTCCGATTACGGTAGTAGTATTTTATCCATTGCTCAAGGGGGAGGCGGGGGCTAAATTCTCTCGGCAGAAGGGAAAATGGCGTTTTCTGCAAAAAAATATAAAAGCATGAGTTGCGCTGGCGGTGATGAACCGTGAAATGCTCTTCATCACCGCGATCCAGCTTACCTGCTACGAGAAGGTTTTAAGGCACGAAACCTGCCATATCGATCTGTGGTGATTTCGGGCTTGTCCTGATAGCGGCGCAAACCATTATTGATGGTGCAGGATGAGTGAGTCTGTTCCTTTCACCAGTTGGCAGCGTGAGCTTTGGCTTTCGTCCCTGACGGCGATGTCGGATTACTCCGAAACCGCCATGAGGACTTTCCATTCTATTAAGTGTGCCGTCGATCCAGATCGCTTCCGTGAGGCGATCCGTCTGGCATTGCACCACATTCCGTTGCTGAGTGCGACGTTGTGCCCGGACGATCTTGAACCTCGTTTCCGGATCGGTGCCGATGAAAACCTCGATTTCCGATTTTACGACGCGCGCGGCGAGGCCGATCCCACCGCCGCCGCGGACGCTAGGCTGGCCGGATTTTTCGAGGAGCCGGTCGATACCCCGTTGATCCGCTATATGCTGATTTGGACCGACGAGGCCGACAGCATTGTCGCGATCAAGAGTTCCCACCTTGTCCTCGACGGGATGGGAATCCTGTTTCACATCGCCTTTCTCGGCACTCTTTACACCGCTCTGGTACGGGGCGAGGTCCCCAGCCAGGGCGAGATCTGCTCGGCTTCCCAACCTTATCGGGAGGATCAGGCGCATCGCGCCTCGGCGCAGTTCGAGCGGGACATGGCGTTTTGGGCCGACCATCTCCGCCAAAGCCCGGAAAAGCGGATTTTCCGCGCGCGGCCCGGATGTGCCGATGTGCTCGGTCATTCCCGCCACAAGAAATACGTCCTCTCGGACGAGACGTCATCGGCCATTGCGTCTTTGATCGCGGCGCGGCGGATCAGTCCGGCGGTTTTCTTTACCGCGGTTCATGTGCTGATCGTCGGTTTCATGTGCGATGAAGCCGAGATCGCCGTGCAGACTCCGATTGCGTTTGGTGAACGCAAGGCGGCTGACCGGCGTCAGGGGATGTGCGTGGCCTTGCCGTCTCAGTTCGTCGATTTGCGTCAGCACCCGACCTTCGCCTCGCTCACCCAGGAGATCGCCGCCCAATGCGCGTCGTTCTTCCGCCATGTCCGCACGCCGTTTCAGCTTGCGATGCGCCGGTTCGAGAACAAGGATTTTTCTTTTCTCGCCGACACCTTCATCAATTACCTGCCGAACGTGCCAGCGGGAACGCCCGAGTTCCCGATTTGGGATTGCAGCCAGCAGCATAGCGATCAAGAGCCGGTGTTGTTTGGCGGGATGGTGCTCCAAGATCCCCGGACGCGGCAGTTTTCTCTGACGATGCGCAGCAGCCGCAACCACCTAAGCGAGCAGGACGTCGACCGTTACGTCAAGCGGGTCGACCTGGTTTCGCGGCAACTGGCTGCCGGGATCGAGTTGTCGCAGCTTGATTTTCTTCTCGATGAGGAGAAGCGGGAGCTTGGGCTTTGGGGGCGTGGGCCGGAGCGGCCCTATGCCATCCGCCCGCTGCCCGACCTGTTCGACGAAAAGGCCGAGCTTTTCGCCGACCGCAATGCCGTGAGGGACGAAATCGGCACCGCGTTAACCTATGCCGAGGTCCGGCGGAATTCAATCCGGTGCGCGACATGGCTGACCGCGCAGGGGGTGAAAAAGGGCGACATCGTTGCGGTTTTGGCGCGGCGCTCGATCGCTCTTCCCGAGATTGTCCTCGGCATCCAGCGTTGCGGCGCGGTTTATCTGCCCATCGATCCGAGCGCGCCTTCCGAGCGGGTTTCGTTCATAGTCGCCGATGCCGGTGCGGATCTGGTGATGGATCCAGACGATCTTTCCTACCGCGATGCTTGCGGTCCAGAGTGCGCCGCCCGTCTTTCACCGCAAGACGGGGCCTATCTCATCTACACGTCGGGCTCCACGGGTCGTCCCAAGGGCGTCCTTGCACCGCATGGCGGCTTTGCCAACATGATCCAGGGGCAGATCGACATTTTTGGGGTGGGGCAGGACGATCGGGTACTGCAATTCGCCCCCCCGATCTTCGATGCGTCGCTTTCCGAAATGTTCATGGCGCTGTTCGCGGGGGCCTGCCTCTATCCCGTCGGCGATGCGACCCGGAACGCGCCGTGGACCTTGAAACGCTATATGGAAGAAAATCGCGTTTCGGTCGTGACGCTGCCGCCCTCGTATCTCGGTCTGTTCAACCAGGACATGTTCGCCGGGTTGCGGGTGTTGATTACCGCTGGCGAGCCGCCGATCGTCGCCGACGCCCTGCATTACGCCCGTCACCTCGATTATTTCAATGCCTACGGTCCGACCGAGACCTGTGTCTGCGCCACCATCAAGCGGGTGCCGCCCGATGCATCTGCGCCTATCGGGGTGGGGCGACCGATCCCCAATGTCGCGGTCAGCGTCCGCGACAGGGCAGGGCGGGTATTGCCCGCCGGCATGGTCGGTGAGCTGTGGATCGGTGGAGAGAGCGTTGCGCTGGGCTATCACAATAACCCGGACCTGACCGATACACGGTTCCGTGCCCCGACCGACGGCGATGCCCGCGCCTATGCCTCGGGCGATCTGGCGCGGTGGTCCGAGGACGGCGAAATTCTCCTCGTCGGCCGGGCCGATGATCAGGTCAAAATTCGCGGCAATCGCGTCGAGTTGGGAGAGGTTTCCTTTCTGCTCGAACGTTGCGCACAGGTCAGTCAGGCCACCGCCCTTGCCGTCAAGGACACGGCGGGACAGACCATACTGGCCGCGTTCCTGGTGCTGCGGGATGGGGCCACCCTGGATTCGGTGATCGCGTGGAGCCGGGGGCATCTGCCGGGCTATATGCTGCCGTCGGAATGGCATCTGCTTCAGACCATGCCCGTTACCGCGACCGGCAAGGTCGATCGCAAAAGCCTGATGAAGACGCAGGCCATCCACCGTGCCCCTGCGGACCCAGGCCGTAGCGCCGATCCCCGCTTGCTGGACATCTGCGCGCAGGCGCTGGGCAGGCCCTGCGATCCCGCCGTCAATTTCTTCATGCAGGGAGGCAACAGCCTGTCGGCGATGTCGTTCCTGCACGACATCCGCAAGACGTTCGGCGTCGATGTCGTCTTTCGCGATTTCGCGGCGTGCGAGACCCTGTTCGACGTCGAGGCGCTGTTGCGCCGCAACGGGGTGGAGCGGACGTTTGAGCCCGTTGCGGCCCCCCCGCTGAACCGGGCTCAGTTCCGCATCTGGGCGTATCAGCAGGCCAACGCCGGAACCGTCGATTACAACATGCCGCTGTTGCTGGAAGTGCGTGGTCCTCGGGCGGCGGACTTTTGGGACGGGTTGTGCCGGGCGGTGCAGGCTCAGGAGCTTCTGTGCTGCACCATTGCAGGTGATATTGACGCGCCGCGCTTCGCGGCGGGGGCCACGATTTCCCCCCGGATCGAAACGTTTTCCGATGTGAGTGAAGCCGGGGCATTTTTCGATCGGGAGAGCCACACCCCCTTCGACCTGCGCCACGAGCCTCCGGTTCGGCTGATCGCGTCCCGGCTGCCGGATCGGCTCCAGGTGCTGATCGTGCTGCACCATGTCGCCGGTGATGGCGAGACCCTCGACATTCTGCTGCGAAGCGCGGTGGGGTCCCTTCGCGACGAGCCTCCCGCCTTGGGACGTCTGGCCATTCAGGCGGAATTTTGCCGAAGAGAAACCGCCTATCTCCGTTCGGAGGCTGCGAGGGCGGATGCCGCCTATTGGCAGGCAGTGTGCGCCTCGGCGGCGGCGTCGCGCCCGGTGCCCGCGATGGAACGGCGGGGCGCAATGTGCACGCACCTTCTCGCCCCTGCCGCAATCGAGCGTCTGGAGACGCTGGCGCGCCGGTCGGGAGCGACCCTTCTCGCCGCGTTCGTTGCGGTGCTGGGGCGGTTTCTGTGCCGCAGGCGCGGGGACGAGGACCTGTTGATCGGTGTTCCTGTCGGGTTGCGCGAAACCCAGGACGAGTTCCGTACCGCAGGCTTCTTCGTCAACACCTTGCCATTGTGCATCCAAGGGGGCGAGGACGCTGTCGCCGCGTCGAGACGGACCGCCGCGCACTTGCGCGAGGCGCTCGTCCACAGCCGCTATTGTGACTTTCCCGCCGTCCCTGACTTTCTGGCGACCCATGCCGTTCCCGCCCGGATCGAGGCTGACGGTCTCGTCGTCGACCGGGTCGGAGCCTGCCTCCGCGCCAGCAAGTTTTCGGGCAGCTTTACCCTGGAGACCGGAGAGGCCCCGCGCCTGGTGCTGGAATACGATGCCGTAGTAATTCCCGGGGGCGAGGCGCTGCTGGCGGATTTGGCGGAGGAAATCGCCGCGCTTGATCTCAGCGACGCCGACCGCGACCCCCGCCAGATTCTGGCGGATGCCTGGCGGGAAATCCTGGGCGTCAGAGCGGCGGACCCCGTTGATTTCTTCGAGGATGGCGGGGATTCGATCAAGGCGATTCAGATTACCGGTATCTTGCACCGCAATGGGATCGCCACCCTTGCCGCGTCCGATTTTATGCGGTTTCCCCGGTTCACCGATCTGTGCGCCCGGCTGGAGGATAGCGGTGAGGGGACGCTTGCGGAGCAGGTAGCCCCTGTCGTTGCCGGGCAGAATGTCCCCCTCTTGCCGTTCCAGCAGGATTTCCTGACCGCTCATCCGGATCATTGGCGGGCGGTACTGATGGCGTTGCCGGTGGAACTGCGTCCCGGCGTATCTGTCGAGACCGTGGAGCGCTGGCTGAGCGTCCTGCCCACGCATTACGAAGCCTTGCGTCTGGCATTCCGCCAAGATCACGCAACGATGCTGGCCGAACCGCGTCCCCTTTCTCTGCACCGCCGGGTTTTTGACAGCGGGACCACCACCATCGAGATTCTGCGTGCCGCCGTGCGTGCGGTTGCCGTCGAGATCGACCCGGAAGCGGGGGTTACCCTCGGCGCGTTCCTCGTCGAACGGGGAGACACGCGGTTCCTGGTCCTGGTCGGGCATCACCTTGTGCTCGACGTCGTTTCCCTGGACCTTCTGTGCCGAGATTTCGACCATTTCTGCCAAGGCGGGAGTGCCCAGCGCGAGGTGCGTGGTGTCGCCACCCGGGCGGTGGAAGTCGAAAAGTTGGTGGCGCACGGCGCGTTCCCCACAAGGGAGGATCGCAGCTTTTGGGAGATTGTTTGTGCCACTCCGACGGCACCGCTTGGTGCCCTGTCGCGCGAGGCCCGCGATCTTGCCTCTGAGCGCATCGTCCGGGACATGCGCCTGACGGGCTTTCGGTCCGAGCACTCGTCGTCGGTCCTGGCCGATCTCCTGTCCGCACTCGCCTGCGCCTTGCACCGGCAAGGACAGCGGCAGGCGGTGTTTGTGACCCTGGAAAGCCACGGCCGCGACGATCTGCTGCCGGATTGCGATGTCGGGCGAAGCCTTGGCTGGTTTACCGCCGTCTGCCCGATGCCGCTCGGTCCCGCCTCTTCCTGTGCAGAGGCCCGCGTTACTGTCCTTCCCTGGATTCGCGATCGCTTCACCGCCCGCATTGCCAACGCCTATGGCTATCTGCGCCGCGAGGATCCCCGCCGCTTCGGCTTCGACTCACAGATCGCCGTCAATTATCTGGGCACCCTGGCTTCCGGCACCGAAGGGAACGATCTGCTTAACAGCGCCGGGCCGGGCGCGATCCCCGAATTGCTGCCGCCGAATTTCGAACCATCCAGCCCGCTCGACCTGACGTCCTTTTTCGACGAAAGCGGCGTGTTGCGGGTTCAGGCCTATTTCCATCCCGAGATTCTCCCCGAAGCGTGGGTTTCGAGCCTGCTGGAAAACTGGCGTGCCGTGCTTATGACGCTTCCGGCCTATGTGCCCGAGGAAACCGAGACCGCGATTCGCACCGCCTGTGGAAGCACGGCCAACGAGATCGAGCGGATCACGCTGCCCGAGCTCAATCAGAAGGGAATGCTCTATCAAGCGCTGCGGCCCAGCGTCGGTGTGTATACACAGCAGGTGGCGTTTACCTTCCACGGTGACGTTGACGAATTCCTGCTGATGCGGGCATGGCGGCAGGTCGTGGCCCGTCACGAAAGCCTGCGCGCGGTGTTTCCGATGCCGTGCCCCGGCGAGTTCTTTCGGGTGGTGCTGCGCCAGGGTCGCGGCGGGATCGCCTATCACGACCTGTCGCATCTTCCCGGCGCGGTGGTCTCGGCGGAAATCGCGGCGTTGCTGCGGACGGAGCGGGACCGGGGATTCGATCTGCAAAAAGGTCCGCTGCTGCGGATGCAGATTTTCCGTCCTGACGCGGAAACCGTGATCGTCAGTTGGTGCTTCCATCACCTGCTGATGGACGGCTGGTGCATGGGCATTCTGCTCCAGGAGATGTTCGCGCTTGCCGAGCGGCTGGCCGGGCATCCCGCACCCGAACTGCCCGCGCCGTTCGCGCTTGCCGATTATGTCCGTTGGCGGGCGCGGTTCGACGAGGCCGCCGCCCGAACCTACTGGGGGTCACTCCTGGACGGGTTTACCGGGCCGACCCGGGTGGCCGAGGCCGGGCACCCGGCGGGGGATGGCGAGCCAGAAACCGTTGAGATGACGCTCGACGGCACATTGAGCGAGGGGCTGCGGGCCGCAGCTGCCGCCCGGTCCGTGACCCTGCCGGTGTTGATTCAGGCGTTGTGGGCGCTGGTTCTTAGCGGTGAAAACCGCATGTGTCGCGACGTGGTGTTCGGCATCGTGACCTCCGGCCGACCGGCGGAACTCAGCGGGATCGATCGGGCGGTGGGGCTGTTCGTGCAGACCGTGCCGCTGCGGGCACGGTGGGGAGCGGATTCGTCGTTTGCCAATCTCCTGGCCTCGCTCAAGGAGCAAAGCCTTCAGCAGATGTGCCACGGCTATCTGCCCCTTGCCGAAACCGCCCGTGATATGCTCGATCATCTCATCGTTTTCGAGACCTATCCGTTCTCGACCCGCTTTAATAGCGGCAAGGTGGCGTTGCGTGAGGTCAGCGGATTCGAAAAAATCCCCTATCCTCTTGGGATTTCGGTCATTCCCGAAGAGAGCCTGGGGGTGCGCTTCCTTTTCGATCCGGCGCAATTGCCGCGGGATCGTGTTCTCGCCTTGCAAAGCCGTTTGCTTGCCGCGCTAAAGACGGCGACGGAGGCGGAATCCTGCCACTCCATCGAAGCGGCGATCGCCGCCGCCTTCGCCGCTGCGTCAGGCGTGGGCGAGGTGGACGGTGCCGCCCAGGCGGACGCCGAATCATTGGTGGGCGAGGGGAGCACAACACCGAATCCGCAGCGATCCGTCCCCGGCGATGACGACATTCTGGGCGTGGTGATAGCCGCTTACGAATCCGTCCTTGGCCGCGTGGTGCCTTCGGCTGATGCCGATTTCTTCCATCTGGGCGGTCACAGTCTGCTGGCGATGGGTGTGTTGGCACGACTTCGCAAGGATTTGTCTGTCGCCGTCGGCATCGACGACATCATGGCTAATCCCAGCCCGCGCCAGCTTGCCGCCCGCATCCGCGATATTTCCGCGCCGGTGGTGGCGATTCCGCGAATCGTGCCACGGGAGCGGCATCCGCTGTCGCCGGCGCAACGGCGTCTGTGGTTTTTGCAGCGCTTGCACGAGGATGCGCGGTCATACGTGATCCCGTTCGCGGCAACGCTTCCCGGGACGATCGATCGCGATCGACTGCAATGCGCCCTTGAACTGGTGGAGCGCCGCCACGATGCGTTGCGGCTGCGGGTTGCGGCGGACAGGCCGGAACAGACGCTTGCCCCGCCGGGCGGTCTGCGTCTCGACTGGCACGACGAACCGTGGAACGGCGAGGCATTGCCCGAGATGCCGTTCGGAATCGACCGCCCGCTGGTCCGGGTCGCGCTGTTTAGGCAATCGGCCGACGCCTTGGTTCTGCTGCTCAGCTTCCATCACATTATTTTTGACGGCTGGTCGGCGGCGATTTTCACCCGTGAGCTTAACGAAGCGTATGGCGCGCTTTTGCAAAGGTCCGAACCCGCATGGCCGCCGCTCGATCTCGATTATCTCAGCTATGCGGAACAGTCGGCGGAGAGGGAATATCCCGAGATCGAGACGATCCGGGAGGCGTTGCTGCCCCTGCCCGAACGGTTGCGCCTGCCGCTCGACTTCCCCCGTCCGGCAACCCGGACCTCCGCCGGTGGCGTGGTGGTGGTCGATTTCGGGCCGGAGCGCAGCCTTGCCCTTAAACGCTATGCCCGTGAGGCGGGGGTAACGCCGTTTCCGGTGATTGTCGCTCTGGTCGACGCGTTTCTCTATCGCCATACCGGCCAGACCGACCTGATCGTCGGATGCCCGGCAGCGAATCGGGACCTCGCGCAGACCCAGGCGATGATCGGGCTTTTCGTCAATACGCTGGTGATCCGCGCCCGGCTGGAACCGGACGCGGGGTTTGCTGCTTTGCTGCAAACGGTAAACCGAGCGTTTCAGCAATCCCTTGCGGCGCAGGCTTGTCCGTTCGAGGCGGTGGTCGACGCGGTCGGAGAGGAACGCAACGCCGCCCGCAATCCTCTGTTCGATGTCTTCATCGCTCTTGAGGATGCGTCGTGGGGGGATTTCGGCCGCGCTCCTTTGTGCATGCAGCCGATTTCGCTCCCCCATGAGGTCAGCAAGTTTGATCTCAGCATTTATTTTCGCGAAAACGCCGAGGGCGGCTACGCCATCCATCTCGAATACGCCACCGATCTGTTCCGGCAGGACACCGTTCAGGCGATGGCCGACCGGCTTGCCGTCCTTGCCGACGCGGTTTTCCACTCTGACGCGGTGCCGGTTGCCGAGCTTGACATCCTGCCTGTCCCGGAACGGTTGAGGCTGGAGGTCTTTAACCAGACCGATGTCCCCTTTGACGTCGAACGCGACATTGACAGCCTGTTCCGCGCACAGGCGAGGCGGACGCCGGAGGCGGCGGCAGTGGTGGACCCGTCCGGGGCCGTCTGCACCTATGCGGGCTTTGATCGCCAGGTTACGGCACTGGCCGGATGGCTGGCGGAGCGCGGAATCGTCAGTGGCGGATATGTCGGGGTATGCTATCCCCGCTCCCTCGACATGATGGTGTGCGTCTTCGCCGTGCAGCGTCTGGGGGCAGTCTATGTCCCGCTCTCCGCTGCCTTGCCCGAGACGCGTCTCGACGCGATCTGCGACGATCTCGGACCGGCTGTCGTGCTGTGCGCTCCCGCCGACGCCCCGAGATTCGCGCGTAGCGGCTGGCGGGTTCTCTCACCAGACGTGGTCGATTCACAGAGCTCGCCGCCGGAGACGGAAATCGTCGTGCCGGTCGCGCCGGATTCGATTTCCTACGTCATCTTCACCTCCGGTTCGACCGGGCGGCCGAAGGGAGTCGCGATCGAGCATCGCAGCCTGTGCAATCGTTTACTGTGGATGCAATCGCGCTTTCCCATCGGTCAGGGAGACGTGGTGCTGCAAAAGACCACCACGTCCTTCGACGTCTCGGTATGGGAAGTGTTCTGGTGGTCGTGGTGCGGCGCCAGCCTTGCTCTACTCGAACCGGGGGCCGAAATGGACCCGGGGAAAATCGTCGAGACGGTGCGGTCCCGGGGCGTGACGGTGCTCCATTTCGTTCCCTCGATGCTGCGGGCCTTCCTGGATCATCTCGCTGTTTGCCCCGAGGACATCGGCAAGCTTGGGTCGCTGCGCTTTGTGTTTGCCAGCGGCGAAGCGCTGCCCCGCGAACTCGTCGAGCGATTCAACACGGTGCTCGACGCCGAGTTGCACAATTTATACGGTCCGACCGAAGCGACGATTGATGTGTCCTGGCAGCCATGTCGGCCGACCCCCGAGACCGTCGTGCCGATTGGGCGTCCGATCGCCAATACCCGTCTCTACATCCTTGATGTGCGGCTTCGTCCGGTTCCCGTGGGGGTAACCGGCGAGATTTATATCGGCGGGATTCAGGTTGCCCGGGGCTACTTGAATCGGCCGGATCTGACCGCCCGGTCCTTCCTTCCAGACCCGTTCCACGCCGAAGGCCGGATTTACCGCACCGGAGATCTTGGGCGGTGGCTTTGTGACGGCAGCATCGAATATCTGGGGCGCAATGACGATCAGGTCAAAATCCGTGGCTTCCGGATCGAATTGGGCGAGGTCGAGGCTGCGCTCGGCCGGTGCCCCGGCGTTGCACAGGCGGTGGTGCGGGTCTGCCGCATCGGCGGATATGACGCGCTTGAGGCGTTCTTGCTGCCCCGGCGAGACGAGGGTTTGTCCCTGCCGGAGATTCGCCGCGTCATAGCGGGCGCGGTTCCAGACTATATGTGCCCATCGCTGTTTTTCGAGGCCGATGACATCCCGTTAAGTCCGTCCGGCAAGGCCGATCGCAAGGCGCTGCGGGGACGTCCGTTGCGGTTGGTCGCGGAGAGTACCGGGGACGGCGTAACGCAGGCGGCGGTGCGGGAAATCTGGCGGCAGGTGATGCCGGAAGTGGAGGCCCCGGACGATCAGGGGTTCTTTGAGGCGGGCGGCAATTCCTTGCTGCTGGTGCGGCTGCACGCTCTCCTCGACGCGCGCTGGCCGGGGGCGTTCTCGCTGGCCAGTCTGTTCTCGGACAGCACGATTGCGGCCCAGGTGCGGCGGATCGAGCAGCGACAGAGCGTGGGAGCAGCGGTGCCCGCCCCGGTTGTGGCCGCCGATGCGCCGGTGGCGATCATCGGGATGGCGGTGCGGTTCGGTGATCATGAGGATTATGACCGCTTCTGGGCCGATCTTGGTCGCGGGGCTGACATCACCGTGCCGATGCCGGGCAATCGCCGCCGGGAAACACGTCAGGTGTTCGAGGCGGTCGGTCTGGCCTATGACGATGCGCGGGTGCGTGAGGCGGCGTACCTGTCCGATGTCTCCTCGTTCGATTATCGCCGCTTCGGCCTGTCGCCTAGCGATGCCAGTCTGCTTGATCCCCGCCAGCGTATCTTTATCGAGGCGGCGTTGCGCGCACTTGATGATGCGGGATATGGCGGCGAGGCCCTGGCGAACCAGGCGGTGGGGACCTTTGTCGGGGCCAGCCCATGCCGTCTTTTCCAAGATGCGGTGACGCGGGCCTTTCCCGCGCAGTCCGAGCGGATCTATCTGCTGAACGTCCCCTCCAACGTGGTGGCGCGGATCAGCTATCTAAAGAATTGGCAGGGTCCTGCCGCCACCATCGACACCGCCTGTTCGTCGGTTCTTGCCGCCGTGCATCAGGCGTGCCGCAGCCTGCGCAGTGGTGAAAGCTGCGTTGCCCTGGCCGGTGGGGCGCATGTCATCGATCTGCCGGTTCAGGGCGATCGGGCGTTCACCATCGAATCCACCTCGGGGCAGACCCGGACGTTTGACGCCCGGGCCGATGGCGTCGGTGCGGGCGAGGGGGCGGCGGTTTTCGTGCTCAAATTGCTGGAGCAGGCGCAACGCGACAATGATCCCATTCATGCCGTGATTCTCGGCAGCGCGGTTAACCAGGACGGCAAATCCTCGAGCATGGCCGCGCCCAATCCGGACGCGCAAGCCGCCGTCATTCGTCAGGCGGCACGCGATGCCGCAATCGCGCTGGCGGACCTCGATCTGTTCGAGGCCCACGGAACCGCGACGGTGCTGGGCGATCCGGTCGAGATCGAGGCGATCAGCCGGGCGTTCGAGGCTGACGGTCCCGCTTTGGAGCGAAAGGTGCCGATCGGCTCGGTGAAGGGTAATCTCGGGCATCTTGATGCCGCCGCCGGGGCCGCCGGTCTGGCCAAGGCGGTACTTTGCCTGAAACAGGGGCAGGTTCCGCCCCAACCGCATTTTGAAACGCCCAATCCGCACATCGATTTCGCACGTGCGCCGGTGCGGGTTGCCCGCACTCTCGAGACGCTGTTGCCCGAGCGGCGGCCGTGGCGATGTGGGGTCAGTTCCTTTGGCCTCAGTGGCGTTAACGTCCACGTCATTCTCTCCGGTAGCGCTGGCCGCACTCTGCCAACGGATGAGGGCGGCTGGATCTGCGTGCCGCTGTCTGCGCCCGATGTGGCCACGCTGGCCGCCTATGCCGAAGCGGTGCGGGATGCCGTTGCCGCGCATCCCGATTGGCCTCTGCATGCCATTGCCGCGACTCTCACCGTGGGTCGCGACGATCTTCTGGTTCGGGGCGCGGTGGTGGTGCGATCGCGCCAAGAATTGCTCGAACATCTGGGCCAGGGGCTTGTCCCCGCCGTTTGTGCGCGACGCCTGGACGACAGCGTTCCCAGCGGGGTTTTTGCCGCGCGGGAGGCGGCGGAGGATGCCGCTCGGGCATTCTGCCTGGGTCATTCGTTGCACTGGCCCGAGGACCGCCCGCTCTACCGGGTGCATCTCCCCGCGACGCCCTTTGTCCGGACACCGCTTTGGCCCCGTTTCCCAGCCCGTTTCCTGTCCGCCCCGACGGAAACACCGCGTGGAACCGCCGTGTCGATTGCCATCAACCGCGCGGATTTCTGGCCGGTTGCCGACCATCGCCTGTTGGAGGTGCCGACGCTGGTGGGCATGGCCTTGCCCGATCTGATCGCCCAGGCCCTGGGGCCGGTTCCCCTCACTATCGAAAATCTCCGTTGGCGCAAGCCGGTGACGGCGGGCGAGGGGAGCCGTGCGGTTCTGATGACCGAGGCGGAAGAGCAGAGCGGTATTGCGGTTGAGGTGCACCATTGCCGTGACACCGAATGGAGTGTGGCGGCCAGCGCAATTGTGCGTCGTGGGGCCGCACCTGCCTCGCCGCTTGATATCGCCGCGTTGCAAGGGGCCATGGCCGCGTTCACGGGCGGGGGCGATGCCTCGGTGATCCGCGTCGGCGGGCGGTGGCAGTGCCGCGAAGCAATGTGGGCGGCCGAAGACGGTAACCGCCTGTTGGCCTTTCTGTCCTTGCCGGATGCGTACCGCGACGATCTGACGGTTTTTGGCTGGCACCCCGCCATGATCGACGTCGCCACCAGCCTTGCCCTCCATGGCGTATCCGGCTTCGTGCCCGCCGCCTGCGGCGCCATCCGGCTTCATAAGCCTCTGCCGTCGCAGGTCTACGCCCTGGTGACCGTGACCGATCGGCAGGCGGGGATGATTTTGGCCGATTGCACGGTGACGGATAGTCGCGGACAAGTTTTGATCGAGCTTGCCGGGCTGATGTTTCTTGCGGTTCGGCCGGAGCGTGCCGAGCGGGCGGAACCCGACCTCTACACGGTGGGATGGGAGGCGACGGTACTGCCGGATCAACCGCCCGCAACGCCTGCGGATATCCTGCTGCTGGGCGGCGGGGGATCGGGATGGGCCGAGGCTCTTGCCGGGTTGGCGGCCACGCATCGCCCACTGCCTGGCCGGGACGACGAACGGCGGAGTCTGGCCGAAGAGATCGTGCGCGGGACGGTCGCTCACCTGCTCTATCTGCCTGACACGGATGATACCCACTGGGCTTTTTGCAGCTTCCTCCAGGACCTCTGCCGCGCTGGCCTGCGTCGGCCGATCCATGTTGCGGCGGTCGGGTGCGGTGCCTTCCTCGATGGCGATCCGGCGCGGGCACTGCTGCTCGGGCCGCTGTTATGCCTGCGCCGGGAAGAGCCCCTGATCGCGTGCTCTTACATCGAGAT
>NZ_AQPH01000062.1 GCF_000442515.1 Magnetospirillum fulvum MGU-K5
GCCAGGGACCGGGCCAGGGTGGCAAGCAGGCGGTCCTGAACCGCGCGGTCGGCCAGATCGGACGCGAGCGGCAGCTCGACCGAAAGAGTTTCGGTTTCGTCATAGCGGTGCGGCAGCATCGGGCCATCGCTGGCCAGCCGCCGGATCGGGGCGGCATCGATTGCATCCCAGAAGGCTTTCCGCTCGGCAAGCTGGCCGCTGTCGCGATAGGTGCGCAAGGCCCGCGCCCAGTCCAGATAGGACGCGCCGACCGGGGGCAGCGTCACCGGCTCGCCCCGGCGGGCCTGACGATAGAAGGTCGCGAGATCGTCGAGCAGAATCCGCCACGACACCGCATCGGTAATCAAGTGGTGGGCCAGCAGCACCAGGAAATCGCCCTCGTCGCTGCGATAGACAATCGCGGCCAGCAGCGGCCCGGTGGCGAGATCGAAGCCCTGATGCCGGATCGCGACATCGGCCCGCATCGCCGCCCACGGATCGGGCTGGCCGCGCAGATCGACCCAGACCGGCGCGGGCGGGGTCAACGGATCGGCGGCGGATTGGGTCACCGGATCGCGGTCGAGCTGAAAGCGCAGCCGCAGAGCGTCGTGCTGCCGCCACAGCGCGGCCAGGGCCTGGGCCAGCGCTTTGTCCTCGATCGGCTCGGCCGCTTTCAGCAGGACGGCGTGGTTATAGTGGGCACGGTCGTCGTGATGATCGGCAAAGAACGCCGCCTGAATCGGGGTCAGCGGCGCGTCTGGCGATTCCGGCGGGGCGACCGTCACCGCCGGACGGCGCGGCACCATAACGGCGGCGATGTCGGCGACGCTTTGCCGCTCCAGCAGGTCGGCAAGGGTGAGATCGAACCCCAGCTTCGACAGCCGCCCCACCACCCGGATCGCCGCCAGGGAATCGCCGCCCAGCGCCTGGAATCTCTCGCTCCGCCCGACCGGCCCTCGTCCCAGCACGGTTTCGAACGCCGTGGCCACCGCCTGCTCGGCCGGATTGGCGGGGGGATCGGCGCGCTCGGCACTCTCGGCAACAGGCGGCGGCAGCGCCTTGCGATCAAGTTTGCCCGCCAGGGTCAAAGGCAACGCGGCCAACGTCACCAGCGCCGATGGAATCATGTAAGACGGCAGCGTTGCCGCCAGATGCCGCCGCACCGCCTCGGGATCGGGAGGGAACGCCGCAACGATATAGGCGACCAAGTGCCCGGCCCGCCCCTCGCCTGCTCCGGCGACGATCACGGCGGCCTGGGCGATTCCCGGCACGGCGCGCAACGCCGCCTCGATCTCGCCCAGTTCGACCCGGCGCCCGTTCAGCTTGACCTGACCGTCGCGCCGTCCGCGATAGACGATCTCGCCCTCTTCGAGCCACAGGCCCAGATCGCCGGTGCGATAGAACCGCTCGGCCCCCTCGCCCACGAATTTGGCCCGGGTCAGTTCGGCGCTGTTGCGATAGCCCCGCGCCAGCCCGGGACCGAACAGGCAAATCTCGCCCACCGCGCCAATCGGGACCGGGCGGGACAAGCGGTCGAGGATGCGGATCGCGGTGTTGGGAATCGGCCGCCCGATCGGAATTCCGGCCGGGTAGGCTCGCTCGGGCTCCACTTCGTGATAGCTGGCGCAGACCGACGCCTCGGTCGGGCCATAGGCATTGATGAAGCGCAACCGGGCGGCATAATGGCGGGCCGAGGCGGGATCGACCGCCTCGCCTGCCGAAATCAGCAGGCGCAGACCGGGAAAATCGGCGAAATCGAGCGCGGACAGCAGCGAGGGCGACAGGCCGGCAACGGTAATCGCCTGATCGGCCATCAGCGCCAACAGCCGGGAGCGGTCGAGGATCGTGTCCGACCCGGCCAGCACCAGCGTTCCCCCCGCCAGCAGCGCCATGAAGATTTCCGACAGCGAGGCATCGAACGAGCAGGACGAGACCTGCAACACCGTATCGCCGGGGCCGATATCGAACCCGTCGATCTGGCCCAGGATCATGTTGACGAAGCCGCGATGCTCGACCATCACCCCCTTTGGCCGACCGGTCGAGCCCGAGGTGTACAGGATATAGGCCAGATCGTCCGGGGCGATTGTCGCGGCCGGGGCGGAATCATCGGCCTCGGCCTCCAACCCGTCGATCGCGCGGGCGATCCCCGGCCGGATGGTATCAAGCCGGACCCGGCCCGGTTCATCGGCCAAAACGATCCGGCACCCGGTATCGTTCAGGATAAAGCCCAGCCGTTCGTCGGGCAGAGCGGGGGTAAGGGGAAGATAGGCCCCGCCCGCCTTCAAGATGCCGAGCAGGGCAACGATCCGCCCCCCGCCCCGATGGGCCAACACCCCGACCGGCTGTTCCGCGCCAAATCCGGGCAGACGGCGCAGCGCGGCGGCAAGGCGGTCGCTGCGCCGGTCCAGCTCGCGATAGGTCAGACGGCTCTGCTCCCACACCAGGGCGGTCCGGTCCGGCGTCCGCGCCACCTGGGCCCGCCACAGCGCGACGATGGTTTCCTCGGGCGGCGGAACCCGCTTGGCCCCGGTCGCAAAGGCGGCCAGTTCGGCCCGTTCCGCCGCGCCCAGCACGTCGATCCACCGCAACGGCTGGTCGGGATCGGCAACCAGCGCATCGATCAGGGTGTGTATCTGGTCGCCCAGCCGCCGCATCTGCGCCTCGGAATGGGCTTCGGCATTGTAAGTGAAGACGATCCGCAGTGGCGGGCCGGGCTGAACGACCAGCCCGAAATCGTAATTGGCCCGCTCGTCAGCCTCGGCGGCGACAACGCGAAAGCCCAAGGCGTGGTCGGCCCCGGCGGTGCTGTCGGGGTAATTCTCGAACACCAGCAGGTGATCGAGCAGACCGGCCCCAAGCTCGGTATGGGCCTGAATTTCGGCCAGCGGCAGATGATCGTGAGACAGGCTGTCGAACGCCTGGGCCTGCACCCGGCCCAGCAGATCGGCGATCGTGTCGCCCTCATTGATCGTGACCCGAACCGGGATCGTGTTGATGAAGGCCCCGATCATCCGCTCGATCCCGTCAAGATCAAGCGTCCGCCCCGATACGACGCTGCCGAACACGACGTCATCGTCATCGGCATAGCGGCCCAGCAGGATGCCCCACAGCGCCACCAGCATCGTGTTCAGCGTCACTCCGGCGCAGGCGGCAAGCCGCTCCACCCCCTGATGACGCTCGGGCGTCAGGGTGACGACATGCTGGGCGGCGTGATAAGGCGCGCCAGCCCGGCCCGGCCCCAACCGAGGCAGACCAGCAAGATGCTCGTACCCCGCCAGCAATTCGGCCCAATAGCGGCGCGAGACCGCCGCGTCACGCGCGGCGATGTGATCGAGATAGGGCGAAAGCGGCGGCGCAGGCAACAGATCGGGGGGCCGCCCCGCCCGCTTTGCCGCGTAAAGCTCGGCGAACTCGGCCAGCAACAGGCTGCCCGACCAACCATCAAGAATGAGATGGGCGTGGCTCCAAACCATCTCGAACCGCCCGCGTCCCAGATCGAACAGCCTGATCCGGGTCAACGGCCCGCCGCGCGGATCAAAACCGCGCCCCCGGTCCTCGGCACGAAACGACTCGATCCGAGCGGTCTGGGCCTCGGCGTCGAGAGGACTCAAATCCTCGGTGTCAAAGGCGGTCACCCCCTGCTTCAACACCAATTGCAGCAGCCGGGCGGTATTTTCGAAATCGAATACCGAGCGCAACGCCTCGTGACAGGCGATCAAATCGTGCCACACCTCGCGGCACAGGACCGGATCGAACCCGCCCGCCTCGGACTCGATTCGAAACGACACCTGCCGGAAATAGGGCTGATCGCCGGGTGTCAGCAGATCGTGGAACAGCATCCCCTGCTGCAACGGCAGCAGGGGATAGATCGCCGCAACCTCCTCGCGGGCGGGGCGGCGCGCAGGTCCGGTCCGGTTACTCATCGCCGAACAAATCTTCGAGTTCGCGATGCGACAGCCCGGCCTGATTGAGCGCGGCGGCGGGTGCGCTCCCCACCGGAGCGGCGGCGGACGGCAGGGGCGGGTTGGCCTCGGCCTCCAGGCGCCGGGCCAGACCGGCAATCGTCGGATCGGTCAGGAAATCGCGCATCGACACGGTCAGCCCGTGCCGCCGCAACCGGCTGACGACCTGGATCGCCTTGATCGAATCGCCGCCGACCTCGAAGAAGCGGTCGGTCGGGGTCAGACCATCGCGGCCCAGGACCTCGCGCCAGATGCGGGCGACCAGGGTTGCCAGATCGGCTTCATCCTCCCCCTCCTCCGGCGCGGCTGCGGTCGGGACGGGCAGCGCCGCCGCATCGACCTTGCCATTGGGCAGCAACGGCAGTGCATCCAGCACCACCCAGGCGGAGGGATGGAGGAAGGACGGCAATCCCGCCTCGACCTCGCGGCGGACCGGATCAAGCGAGACCCCTGCCGCCAGCACGACATAGGCGACCAGATCGGCCCCGCCCGCCGCCGCGGGACGGACTGAAACAACCGCCTCGGTCACGCCGGGCTGGCGTCTGATCTGATAGTCGATCTCGCCCGGTTCGACGCGGTGGCCGCGAATCTTGACTTGGGCATCGATCCGGCCGCGATAGACGATGTTGCCATCGGCCCGCACCATCCCCAGATCGCCGGTCCGGTACAGCCGCTCGCCCGGACGCAGCGGGTGATCGATGAAGGCCCGCGCCGTCAGTTCCGGCTGGCCGAGATAACCCAGCGCCAGACCGGCCCCGCCGATATGGATTTCCCCGCACACCCCGACCGGAGCCAGGGCCCCCAGGCGGTCGAGCACGATCACCTCGGTATTGGGCAAGGCGCGGCCAATCGGGATCGACGGACCCTGATCGCGCTCGGCATCGACCTGATACCACGTCGCGCAGACCGTCGCCTCGGTCGGACCATAGGCGTTGACGTAGCACAGCCGCCCGGCCAGCAGGCGGGCCTGATCGGGATCGGGCGGCTCTCCCGCCGATACCAGCAATTGCAGCGGCGCCAGATCGTCGGGGTCGAGTTGGGCCAGATAGGTCGGCGGCAGGGTCGCGACCGTCACCTGCTGCTGCCGCAGATAGGCGGCGAATTCGCGCGGGTCGCGAATCCGCTCCGGCCCGACGATCACCAGGCAGGCCCCTTGCATCAGCGCCATCAGCACTTCCCACACCGAGGCATCGAACGAGGTGGGAGCAAATTGCAGCACGCGGTGACGGGGCAGGATGCCTAGGCTGTCGCGATGGGCCAAGGCCAGATTGACCGCGCCGCGATGGGTCAGCAGCACCCCCTTGGGCCGCCCGGTCGAGCCCGAAGTATAGATCACATAGGCGACATCGGCGGCTGTCACCGCCACCGACACCGCCGCCCCGCCCTCGGACGCGGCCAGGGCGTCCAGGTCGAACACCGGCACCGACCCGCCACCAAAGGACCCGATATGAGGGGGCTGGCTCAGGATCGCGGCGCACCCGGCATCGCCCAGCATGTAATCGAGCCGCGCCCGCGGATAAGAGGGATCGAGCGGAACGGCGGCGGCGCCTACTTTCATCGTCGCCAGGAAAGCGACCACCCACCATTCGCTGCGGTCGAGCAACAGGCCGACGCGGTCGCCCGGCCCCACCGCCCCGGTCGCGGCAAGGGCACGGGCCACACTATCGACCATCCGCCCAAGGGTGGCGTAATCGTAGCTGCGCTCCTCAATCGCCAAAGCGGGCCGGGTCGGACCGGCGGCAATCGCGGCGTCGAACAGCGAGATCAGATTGGTCTCGTCGGCAATCTCCGGCCCCGGCGTCCGACCGGCCAGAATCTGGCGCTCGGCTTCGGGGACGATTGCCAATGCGGCAATGGGCAGATCCGGCCGGGCCATCGCCTGGGTGCTCAGTTCGGCGAAATGGCCGACCAGCCGCTCGATATGGCTGCGGTCGAACAGGTCGCTGTCATATTCCAGCCCCAGGGTCAGGCCGCCGCCCTCGGTCTCGACGAATTCGAAGGCAAGGCTGAACTTGCTGATGCTGCGCTGTTCGTGGAACTCCTCGACCGCCAGCCCGTTCAGGGTCAGACCGCGCTGGATGCCGTCTTGCAGCACCACGGCAACCTCGAACACCGGGGTCCGGCTGAGATCGCGCGGCAGCCCCAATTCCTCGACCAACCGGTCGAACGGATAAGCGCGGTGATCGAGCGCGGCGGTCACCGTCGCCTTGACCCGGGCGAACAGGGCCTCGAACCCCGCCTCGCCCTCGATCCGGTCGCGGAGCGCCAGGGTGTTGACGTAGAACCCGATCTGATCGCGCAAATCCTCGTGATCGCGGCAGGCGATCGGGCTGCCGACGATGATGTCGGTCTGGCCGGTGATGCGGAACAGCAGCGCCTTGACCAAGGCGACGGTGACCATGAACACCGTCCCCTGGCGGGCGCGGGCGAACTGCGCCATCGCCTCGGCCAGCCGGGGATCGAGCGGACGGGTGACGCGCCCCCCTGGAAACGGGGCAGATCGGGACGGGGCCGGTCGAGCGGAAGCTCGAGCGGCACCAGCGGCCCGGCCAGTTGATTGCGCCAATAAGCGAGATCGCGGGTGGCCTCCGCCCCGGTCAGGCGGGCATTGTCCCAGGCTGCGTAATCCTTGTAGTGAATCCGCAGCGGCGGCAACGGATCGGCCTCGCCGCCCGCGCTTTCGGCGCGGTAGAGGGTCAGCAATTCATCGACCATGATCGCGACCGAGGCCGCATCGGAAACGATGTGGTGGATCGAAACCAGCAACACGTGACGGTCGCGTCCGATCACCAGCACCTGGGCGCGCAGCAACGGCCCGGCGGCAAGATCGAACGGGGTTTCGGCATCCTGCTCGGCCAAGGCCCGCGCCGCCGCCTCGGGGTCCGGCTCGTCCCTGAGATCGGTGACGCCCAGCCCGGCCACCGGCTCGGCCAGCACCCGCTGGCGCACCGTCTCCCCCTCGCCCTCGGCGGGGACGAACACCGTCCGCAAGGCTTCGTGGCGGCGGACCAGGGCGGCAAAGGCCCGCTCGAACGCGGCGATGTCGAAGGGGCCACTCAGCAGATAGGCCGCCGACAGGTTATAGGCGGCGCCGCTGGTCCAAAGCTGATCGAGAATCCACAACCGCCGCTGGGCGTGCGACACCGGATAATCCGCCGCCTCGGCCACAGCGGGGATCGAGTCCGGCCCGCCCGCCGTTTCGGTGCCAAGACGCTCGGCCAGGGCGCGGATGGTCGGGCGTTCAAAGAACTGGCCGATCGTGATCTGGGCCTCGAACGCCTGATTGATCCGCGAAATCACCCGGATCGCCCGCAGCGAATCGCCCCCGATCTCAAAGAAGGGAGAGACAACACCGACCCGCTTCAGGCCCAAAATGTCGCCCCAGATCGCCGCCAGCCGGGTTTCGGTCTCGGTCGCGGGCGGCTCGAAACGGACACGGCCTTCGATCAGATCCTCGGGCTTGGGCAGGGCGCGGCGATCGACCTTGCCGTTCAAATTCATCACGAAGCTATCAAGCGCGATGAGATAGCTCGGGATCATCGGCCGGGGCAGCACCTCGCCCAGGCGGCGGCGTAGCTCCGAGGGGTCAAGCGGCTGCTTTTCGGTGTAATAGCAGGCGAGCGCCGTATCGCCGTCGTCGCGGCGGTGGATCGCGGCAACGGCCTGATCGATCTCGGGGCCAGAGGACAGCACCGCCTGTTCGATCTCGGCCAGTTCGATCCGAATCCCGTTGACCTTGACCTGACCATCGACCCGACCGCAAAACTCGACCGCGCCATCTGGCAGGAACCGCCCCAGATCGCCGGTGCGGTAATAGACCAGACCGCTCTGGTCCTCGCCGGTGGGATCAAGGACGAATCGTTCCGCCGTCAGGGCGGCATCGCCGAAATAGCCCAGGCAGGCAAAGGGCGGCCGGATCAGGATTTCGCCGATCGCCCCGACCGGCAGCGGCTTTGTCCCTTTCAGGATCACCACCCGCGTTCCGGCGATCGGATGGCCGACCGGGATCGGACGTCCGCTGTCGCCAACCGCGCCGTCGATCCGGTGGTAAAACTTCGCCAGCGTCGTTTCGGTCGGGCCATAGAGGTTGAACAGGGCCACCGCCGGACCAAAGGCGCGGCGCGCCCGCTCGACATCGGCGCCATACAGGCTTTCCCCGGCGAACAGAACCGTCCGAAGGGCGGGCAGCGCCGCCGCACCGGCCCCGGCCGGGGCCCGCTCGATCTCTTTCGCCAGCAGGCGGAACAGGGTGGGCACGATATGGATCAGGGTAACCCGCGCCTCGGCCAACCACAGCAGCAGCCGCGCCCCGTCCATCCGGCTGTCGGCATCGGGGATGCAGACGGTGCCGCCGACACTGAGCGGCAGGAAGATATCGCGCAGGCTGACGTCAAAGGTGGTGCGGGCCAGATTGCTGGTCCGCAGCGTGGCATCGACGCCCAGCGCCCGCCGCTCCCAGGCGATGAAATGGTGCAGCCCCTCATGGCTAGACAAGATCGCTTTCGGCTCGCCGGTCGATCCCGAGGTGAACAGGACATAGGCCCCGTCGCCGGGTGACGGGCGGCCCGACCGGTCCGGCGTCTGTCCGGGAGCCAGCGGCGGCACCGCCTCCAGCCCGCCCTTGATCGGCTTGCCATGACGCAGCCCGCCCGTGGAAGTCCAGGCGATCAGGCGGCGCACGCCGCCTGCGCCCTCCAGCCCGGCCAGCAGGCTGCGGACCGGGCCGACATCGGTTTCGGCGGTGACGATCAGGCGGGGAGCAAGGCGGCCCAGCAGCGTGCGCAGACGCTGCGGCGGCTGATCCAGATCGAACGGAACGAAGATGCCGCCCGTTTTGTGGGTACCCAGGATCGAAACGACATAATCGATCCCGTTGCCGAGGAACAGGCCGACCGTTTCGCCGGGATGCAGCCCCTGGCGGCGCAGCAGCGCGGCCAGGGCCTCGGCCCGAAGATCGAGATCGCGGTAGGACAGGGTTTCGCCCCCGGCCTCGATTGCAATCGCGTCGGGGGTCCGGGCGGCCTCGGCCTCGACCAGATCGAGCACCAGACCGGGCGCGGGCACATCGTCTTCGGCGAGCGTGGCCCGCCGCTCCTCCTCGCCGCGCAGATCGAAGGCGGACAAGGCGGCCTCGGGTTCGGCCAGCACCGCCGCGATCAGCGCCCGGAGATGGGCGGCGATCCGCTCGATCACACTCGGCGCGGCGACATTGCGATTGAAGGTGAATTTGATTTCGGTCGACTCGCCCGGAGCCGCCGCGGGATGAATCACCAGACTGAAATCGTAATGCATCTGCTCGAAAGCGCGGACGCTATCGACCCGCAGGCCCTGATCGGGCGCTTCGGCGGCCTGGGGGTAATTCTCGAACACCAGGACATGATCGAACAGGGTCTGACGCCGTCCGGACAGACGCTGCATCTCGGCCAGGGGCAGGAAATGGTGCGGCTCGCTGGCGACGGCCTGATCCGCGATCGCCCGCGCCAGAGCGGCGAAGCCCTGCTCGCGATCGACCGCGACCCGGACGGGAATGGTACGCAGGAACAGGCCGACGATCCGCTCGATTTCGGGCAATTCGGGCGGGCGGCCCGACACCACCGCGCCAAAGATCACCTCGGCCCGGTCGTTATAGGTGGCGAGCAACACCGCCCAGATCGCCTGAATCACGCTGTTGAGGGTAACCTCCAGCCGCGCCGCCAGCGCCGCCAGCGCCGCACTGGTTTCCGGTTCGAGTGAGACCGGGTGCTCGGCCATCGCGTGGCCCCGGCTGCGGCCCGCCGGATCGAGGCCGGGGATCGTCGAGGGCGGCGGGGCTTCGGCCAGCAGGCGGGACCAATAGGCCCGCGCCTCCGCCTCGTCGCGGCCCGCCAGCCAGTCGAGATAAGACCGGTAGGTCGGCGCGGGCGGCAGAGACGGGACCCGCTTGCTGCGCAGGGCGCCATAAATCTCCATCAGCTCGGGCTGAAGAATCCCGAGTGACCAGCCGTCGAGGATGATGTGGTGATGGCTCCACACCACATCGAATTCGGTGTCGGCCCGTTGCAGCACGGTAACCCGCATCAGCGGATCGTGGCCCAAATCAAAGCCGCGATGGCGGTCGGCCTGCTGGAACGCTTCAATGGCGGTTTCGAATGCATCGGCGGTCTGGCCGCGCAGATCGACATGGTGAAATTCGACCGAGCGGGTTTTCAAGATCGCCTGAAGCGGCGGGCGTCCCGGCGGGGCGATGATCGCGGCGCGCAGGATGTCGTGGCGGCGGGCCAGCTCGCGCCAGCTTGCCTCGAACCCGGCCAGATCGAGCGGACCATGCAGGCGATAGGTGAATTGCTCGAAATAGACCTGACGGTCGCCCGCCAGGGCATGGAACAAAATCCCTTCCTGCAACGGTGACAACGGCACCAGCGCCTCGACATCCGCCGCCTTGGCCCCGATCAGGGCCAGCAGCGATGAATCCGCCCCAGCGGCTTCGCCGTCTTGGTCCAGCCCGATCAGCCCGCGCAAGCAGTCGCGGTACTGCTCGGCCAGCGCCGAAGCGGTCTCGCGCCGGTACAGCCGGTAATTATAGGAGACAGTGACGGTCAGGGTGCCGCCCAGGATGACCGCCTCGACATCGATCGCCTGGGGCCGCTCCAGCCGCTCGCCCAAGGTCGGGCCAACCGGCTCGTCCACCAGGGCGAACAGCGGATGAGGATCGCTGTCGAACTGGCCCAGGTAATTGAAATTTATCTCGGGCGGCGGTCCAAAGACGATCCCCTCACGCTGCGTCGGCGGGGTCAGATATTTCAAAATCCCATAGCCGATTCCCTTGCGCGGAATCCGCTCGAGCTGGCTGGTGATCCGGCGCACGGCGGCGGACGGCTCGGCCTCCGCCCCCAGATCAAGCACAACCGGATAGATCGAGGTGAACCAGCCGATTGTGCGGCTGATATCGAGGCCCGGCGCGATCTCCTCACGGCCATGGCCTTCCAGTTGCACCTTGATCTGGCGTAGACCGAAACGGTCGGCAAAGGCCTGGGCCAGCGCGGTCAGCAGGATATCGGTAATCTTGCCCCCCAGGCGGGACGGCAGCCCGGACAGCAGGGTTCGGGTCTCGTCCTCGCTGAGCGAAAGCGAAATCTGGCGGAAATCCCCCGCTCCCCGGCGGGGATCGTCGAAATCAACCGGCAGCGGCGCGACCGGGACGGCCTCGATCTCTGCCCAGAGCGGAATTTCGCCAAGCAGTTCGGGACTCTCGGCATAGGCGGCCTGGGCCTTGGCCCAATCCTGCACCGAGGCCCCCACCGAAGGCAGCCGGATCGGTTCGGATGACAGGGAGTCCGCCTGATCGAACGCCTCGGCGAAATCCTCCAGCAGAATCCGCCAGGAAAAGCCATCGACAACCAGATGGTGGCACAACAGCAGCACCCGGTCGGCCTCGGGCAGATGGTACAGCACCACCCGCAGCAGCGGCCCCGTCGCCAGATCAAAGCCGCGCTGAAGCGTTTCGGCATGGCGGGTCAGCGTCGCTGCCGGAGCCGGATCGTCGCGCAGATCGACAATCGAAACCGGCGAGGGAGAGTCGGGCAAAATCGCCTGCTCCACCGCCGCGCCCTGGCTGTGCAGCACCAGCCGCAGACCGTCGTGATGGCTCCACAACGCGGCGACGGCGCGGGCCAGTGCCTCGGGCTCCAGCCGCCGCGATGCCCGCAGCAGCACCGCATTGTTGAAATGGGCGCGGTCGTGGGGATGCTCGGCGACAAACCAGCGTTGGATCGCGCTGAGCGGCGCGCTGGTCCCGGGGGCGGATTCAGGGCTTGGCGACGCCAGGGCAGCGGGCGCGCCCGCCAGCTGGGCCAGCGCTGCCACCGTCTTGGCGGCAAAGATCGCGCCTAGCCCCAAGGTGATCCCGGCGCGGTGCAGGCGGCTGACGATCTGCAACGCCTTGATCGAATCGCCGCCCAGCGCGAAGTAATTGTCGTCGATCCCGACCTGGGGCAGGCCCAGCACCTCGGCCCAGACCTGGGCGATCGTGGTTTCGACCGCGTTGCGGGGCGCGCGGAAGTCGGAGCCGGATTCCAGCCGGGCCGTTTCCGGCGCGGGTAAGGCGGCGCGGTCGATCTTGCCATTGGCGGTCAGCGGAAAAGCGGCGAGCCGGACAAAGGCCGACGGGATCATGTAATCGGGCAGGCAGAGCGCGAGATGGGCGCGCAAGGCCGACGCGGTCAGATCCTCGGCGCCCAAGACATAGGCGATCAGTTCGCGCAGGCCGGGACGGTCGGCGGCAACGGCGCGATCGATCACCAGCGCCTTGTCGATGCCGGGATGGGTCAGCAGGGCCTGGACCACCGCCCCGGTCTCGACCCGGTGGCCGCGCACCTGAACCTGGGCATCGTTGCGGCCGAGATAGATCAGCCGCCCGTCGGGGCGCAAGCGGCCCAGATCGCCGGTGCGGTACAGACGGCGGCCCGCCAGCGGCCCCTCGCCGACGGTGATGAAGCGCTCAGCCGTCAATTCGGGGCGGTTGAGGTAGCCTGCGCAAACGCCGCTGCCGCCGACATAAAGCTCGCCGGTCACGCCCAGCGGCTGGGGCCGGAGTGCTTCATCGCAAACATGAACGCTGGTTTCGGGCAGAGGCCGCCCGATCGGGCTGATCCCGCCCGGCCCGGTGATATCGGCAGCACTCAGGCGGTCATAGGTGACGTGCACCGTCGTCTCGGTGATGCCGTACATGTTGATGAGCACAATCCGCTCGGGCGGATAAAGCGCGGCCCAACGGCGCAGATCGGTCGGATCGAGCCGGTCGCCGCCAAAGATCACCATCCGGAGATGGTCGGCCAGCGGATGGTCGGGCCGCTCCAGTTCGGCGGCGATCAACCCCTGGAACGCCGCCGGTGTCTGGTTCAGCACGGTGACGCGGTGGCGGCGGATCAGATCGAGCAGAGCCTCGGGATCGCGCATCGTCGCGCGGTCGGCGATCACCACCGCGCCCCCATTGACCAGCGCGCCGTAAATCTCCCACACCGAGAAATCAAAGCTGAACGAATGGGCCGAGACCCAGATTTCGGCGGGGCCGAAATCGAAATCGTGGCGGTCGTTGCGCAACAGCCGAACGACATTGCGATGGGTGACCAGGCAGCCCTTGGGCCGCCCGGTCGAACCCGAGGTGTAGATCACATAGGCAACGCTGTCGGGCGTCGGCCCCGGCCCACGCCCTACCCCAGAGTCCTCGCCCTCCCCCGCTTCGAGCAGAGCGAGATCAAGCGCCAGCGCCCGGCCCGAGGGCGGCAGCCGCTCGGCCAGCGCCTCCTTCGTGATCACCGCCTTGCTGCCGCTATCGGTGATGATCGTTTCCAGCAGATCGGCGGGATAATCGATATCGAGCGGGACATAGGCCGCGCCCACGCTCTGGATCGCCAGCAGGCTGACGATGAAATCGGCCGAGCGATCGAGATGGACCCCTACGAAATCACCCGGCCCGATCCCGTGGCGCCCCCGCAGCCCAGCCGCCAGCCGGTCAACCCGCGCCGCCAGGGTGCGATAGCTGATCGTCTCGGCGCCCGCGATCACCGCCGCATGGTCGGGATTGGCCGCAGCCTGAGTGCGGACCAGATCGACCAGGGTCGCCTCGACCGGATAGGCTGCATCTCTGTCGTTCCAGGCGGCAACAAAGGCGGTTTCGGCCTCGCCGACGATCTCGAACCGGCCGAGCGGGCGGTCGGGATCGCCCAGGATGCCCGCGATAATCCGCTCGAAATATCCGGCCCAGCGCGCCACCGTGTCGCGCCGGAACAACGCCGTCGCATAGCAGAAACGCAGCGTCAGAACCTCGTTCTCCTCGATGATGTCGAGGTTGAAATCGAACATCGCGGCGGGCGGGTGAATGTCGCGGCGGGTAAAGGTCAGATCGGTGATCTTAAACGCCCGCTCGCCCGCATTCTCGTAGGACAGCATCGTGTCGAACAAGGCGTTGCGGCCGGGTGGCCGGGTCGTGTTCAGCCCCGTCATCCGTTCGAACGGATAATCCTGGTGGTCGTAGACGGCCAGACTGGTCTGGCGCACCGCGTCGAGGAAGCGGGCAAACGGCTGCTCCGCCGTGGGATGGAGGCGGAAGATCACCGTGTTGACGAACATCCCGACCGCAGCGGCCAGATCAGGCCTGCCCCGCCCCGACACCGCGCCCGCGACCAGGATATCGTCCTGCCCGCTCAGGCGATGCAGCAGGGTCTGATAGGCGGCCAGCAGCACGATATAGAGCGAGGTTCCGGTCGTCCGCGCCATCTCCTTCAGCCGCCGCGTCACCGCCGCGTCAAGCGTCAGCACGACATTGCCGCCCGCGAAGTCGGGCTCGGCCGGACGGGGGAAATCGAGCGGCAGATCGAGCAGGGGCAGATCGCCCGCCAACGTCTCGCGCCAGAAGGCTTCGTCGCGCCCCCCCGCAGCCGCCGCGTCGGCTTCGGCCTGAAGCCGCAGGCAATGGCCGAGATCATAGCCGACCGGGGCCAGGGCGGTGCCCTGATAGAGCGCCATCAACTCGGCGGCGATGACGTTAAACGACAGCCCATCGACCGCGATGTGATGAGCATCGGCCAGCAGCAGATGGCGGTGCGGACTGATCGAAACCACCGCGACCCGCAGCAGCGGGGGAACGGCGAGATCGAACGGGCGCAGGAAGTCGCGCGCGATCGCCTCCGCCCTCTCGGCATCGGCCTGATACCGCTCGACAGAAAAGCGCGGCTCGGCGATCCGGCTGGTGACCAATTCGCCGTCGATGATCTTAAAGCCGGTGCGCAGGCTTTCGTGGCGGGCAATGATGGTGCGGAAACTGTCTTCCAGCCGCGCGATATCGAGCGGACCATCGATCCAGAACGATTGCGGCAGGTGATAGGGCCCTTGTCCGCCCGGCCGCTGGCTAAGCGCATAAAGGCGGCGCTGGGGCGAGGAGGGCTGGCCGAATTGCGGGTTGGGATAGGCCTCCAGCGCGAAGGCGAACCCGGCGGCGCGAATCTCGCCGATGCAGGTCTTGATCACCTCGAGCACGCGGGCGACGTCGGCGTCGTCATGCGTGACCGAGAAGAAAATTGATCCGCCGCTCCCAGGTATAGACCCCGTGCTCGATCATCAGCAGGTAAAGCAGCTCAAGCTCGAGCGGCTGGAAATCGCCGTCACCCAGCGGCACCAGCCGCCATTGCGACGAAAAATGCTTGGCCCGCAGCGGCACCTTTTCGCGTTCGAACCACAGGTTCAGCGCATCGCAAAAATCGGTGGTCCGCGCCGTCACCCGCTGTTGCAGCGCCGGGCCTTCCTCCTTCATCACCGTCAGCGCGGCGTGGGTCGTCGCCATCGTCGCCGGGTTGCGGCAGAAGGTGCCGCCGAAATAGATCATCGCCGATTGCGGCCCGGAGCGGTCGCCGTACTGCCACGCGCCGCCGTCGATATAATCGATGAAGCGGGCCTTGCCCGCGATCACCCCGATCGGCATGCCGCCGCCGACAATCTTGCCATAGGCGACGATATCGGCCTCGATCCCGAACCACGCCTGCGCCCCGCCGGGATGGATACGGAAACCGTTAATCATCTCGTCAAAGATCAGGGCGGTGCCGTGCTGTTCGGTCAGACGGCGCAGGCGGCTCAGGAACGCCTGGGGCTGGAGGTCGGGATTGCGGCTCTGCACCGGCTCCACCAGCACGGCGGCCAAATTGTCGGCCTCGGCGGCGATGATCTCCAGCGCCTCGGGAGAACCGTATTCCAGCACCATCACGTCGCGGATCATTCCGGCGGGTGTGCCCAATCCGACCGGGACGATCTCGCCATCCTGATCGAACGCCAGCACCCCGTCGAAAATGCCGTGATAGCCGTTCTTGAAGATCACGATCTTGTCGCGGCCAGTGACGGCGCGGGCGAGCCGGAGCGCGACCATCACCGCCTCGGACCCGGTATTGCCAAAGGCGACCCGCTCGACCCCGGTCAACTCGCGGATCAACAGCGCCGCCCGGCCGGTCAGGGCCGATTGGGTGCCCAGTTCCAGCCCGTGCTCGATCTCGCGGGTCAGGGCGGCATGGATTGCGGCGGGCTTGTGGCCAAAGAAGTGGACGCCCATCCCCATCGCGATGTCGATATAGTCGTTGCCATCGACGTCCCAGAAACGCGACCCGGCGGACCGGGCCGAGACGATCGGGTATTTCGCCTCCTTCAACTGGCCCCAGAACGACAAGGTGTGCTTCCAGTCGGCCAGCACGGCGCGGGAGTCCTGGGTGATCTCCTTCGAGGTCCGGGTCCTAGCGACATGACGCGACACCAGCGCCGCGATGAACTCCCGCTGCGAGTCCGATAACGGCCCGCTGCCCGCCAGATTGATATTGCGGGTCTTGGCCACCGCATTGGCCGAGGGCTTGGCTTTGACGACAGGAGCCGGAACCGGAGCCGCCGCCGGGGCAGCCGCGACCGGCGCGGGCGGAGGCACAAGATTAGGTACGGGGGCAGGCGCGACGGGCAGCGGAGGGACGGGCAGCCCGCCTTGGCCCAGCCACGCCATCTGCTGACGCGCCAGTTCGGCGACGCTGTTCAAATTCTGGGCGGCGACCTGAGACAGCACCTGCATCTGGAACTGCAACATCGGCGCGACCCCGGCCGCGTCGGGCGGCACCGGCGCAACGGCAGGAGGCTCGACCGCAACCGGGGCCGGGGCTGGAGCCGGGGCCGCCGGAACCAAAGCTGCCGGAGCCGAGGCCGGGGCGGCGTGACGCAGGACATAGGCGGCCAGACCGTTGACGGTGCCGATATCCTCGAACAACTGGCTCATCCGCAATTCGAGGCCATAGCGCTGTTCGACCGTCTGGCCCAGTTTCAGCAGCATCAGCGAATCCAGTCCCATATCGGTCAGATGCTGGGTGCGGTCGATCGTCGCGGCGTCAAAGCCGCTGATCTCGGCCAGGATCGCGGCCAGTTCGTCGGCGCGTTCGGTCAAGCTTTGCATCGTTTCCGTCCTTGTCGGGGGGACATCGGGCAATTTGGTCTGCTCTGAAACCGGGGCGGCACCGGGCGCATGCCCCCCCGATCCCGGCCGCAGCGGGGCGATTTCCATCCAGTAGCGCTGGCGCTGAAACGGATAGGTCGGCAGCGCGACCTTGCGGGCGGCAAAGGGCGCGTTGATCTCGGACCACACCAGATCGATCCCGGCGCGGTACAGGCTGGCGGCGGCGGTGGCGATACCCCCCCAGGCCGAACGGCCCTTGCGCAGCGAGGCGACCAGCGGCCCCACCGTCTTGGGATCGAGGCTGGCCCGCGTCAGCGCGGTGAGCGTGTCGCCCGGTCCGATTTCAAGAAACGCGGTATACCCATCACGGGCAGCGGCCTGCACCGCCCCCAGGAACTGGACCGGCTGGCGGATCTGGCGCGACCAGTAATCCGGGGTCAGCTTCTGGCGCGGCGGCAGCGCCTCGCCGGTGACGGTCGAATAAAACGGCAAACGGGCGGGGGCAAAATCGATTCCGCTCAGCGCCGCCTCGAACCGGCCTACCATCGGCTCCATCAGCGGCGAGTGAAAGGCATGCGATACCGCCAGCCGCCGCCCGTCGATCCGGTCGCGAGCCAGCCGCTCCAGCGCCTTGGTCACCGCCGCTTCGCTGCCCGAAATCGTCACCGCGCCGGGCTGGTTGATCGCGGCCAGCGTCACTTGGCGGGTGTGGTCGATCACCGCCGGAACGACGATTTCGGCCGGGGCGAACACCGCCGCCATCGCGCCGCCCGGCGGCAGGGCCTGCATCAGGCGGCCGCGTTCCGCCACCAGCCGGATTCCGGTTTCCGGCGTGATGATCCCGGCGGCGCAGGCGGCGGCGAACTCGCCGACGCTGTGGCCGATCAAGGCGGCGGGCGTGATCCCCCACGCCGCCCACAGCACGGTCAGGGCGTATTGAACCGCGAACAGGGCCGGTTGAGCCAGATCGGTGCGGCGCAAATCCGCTTCACTGGCCCCGTCGCCATAAAGACGCTCGACCAGCGGCGGGCCGTATTCCGGCCCCAGCGCGGCGGCGCAACGGTCGAACGCGGCGCGGAACACCGGATAGCGGCGGTAGAGATCGCGCCCCATCGCGACATCGTGCGAGCCTTGTCCGCTGAACAGGAAGACGATCCCCCTCCCCGCCCCCGGCCCCACCGTCTCGGGCGTCGAACGCTCCGCCAGCCCGGCCCGCAGCGCCGCGACCGTGGAGCCGACCACCGCGTCACGATAGCGCAACGGCGACCGGCAGGCGGCGGTGTGGCAAAGATCGGCCAGATCGGCATCGTCCCGGCACGCCAGCAGCGCATCGAAGCGGGCGCGCACCGCCGTCAATCCCTCGGCTGACGCCGCCGACAGCGGCAGGATGTGAACCGGATCGGCAATCGGCTCGGGCACGGTCTCAGGCGCTGGCGGGGCTGGCGGCGCGGTGACGATCACATGGGCGTTGGTGCCGCTCAGTCCGAACGAACTGATCCCAGCCACCCGCACCCGCCCCTGATCCGGCCAGGGCGTGGGTGCGGCGGTGACCTGAACATTGCCCGCCGCCCAATCAATATGCGGGCTGGGATTCGTGAAATGCAGGCTGGCGGGAATCGTCTGGTGACGAAGCGCCAGGATCAGCTTGATCAGCCCGGCGATCCCGGCGGCGGCCTCGGTATGGCCGATATTGGTCTTGACCGAACCCAGCAGCAGCGGACGCCCCGGCGGGCGTTGCCCGAACACCTGCTGGAGCGCATTGACCTCGATCGGATCGCCGAGCGCGGTGCCGGTGCCGTGGGCTTCGATATAATCGACGGCATCGGGAGCCAGCCCGGCATCGGCCAGCGCGGCCCGGATCACCGCCTGCTGGGCCAGACCGTTCGGCGCGGTCAGACCGTTGCTGCGGCCATCGTGATTGACGGCGGACCCGGCCAGAACCGCCAGGACGCGGTCGCCGTCGCGTTCGGCATCGGCCAGCCGCTTCAACACCAGCAGCCCGCCGCCCTCGCCCCGGCCATAGCCGTTGGCGGCGGCGTCAAAGGCGCGGCTGCGTCCGTCCGCCGCCAGCGCCTTGACCTTGCACAGCGCGATCATGCTGTCGGGCGACAGCATCAGGCTGACCCCTCCGGCCAGGGCCAGATCGACCTCGCCCCGGCGCAGGCTCTGAATCGCCAGATGCAGCGCGACCAGCGAGGACGAGCAGGCGGTATCGATGGTCAGGCACGGGCCGTGAAAATCGTGAAAATAAGACAGCCGCCCGGCGGCAGTGCTGAACATCACCCCGCTGCCGGAATAAGCGGTGATCCGGTCCGGATCGCCGGAATGAACGTGGGCCTGGATGTAATCGTAATTGGACAGACCGACGAACAGCCCGGCGCGCAAGGCGGCAAGACGGGCACGGTCGATCGCGGCATCGTCCAGTGCCTCCCACCCCAGTTCGAGCAGCAGCCGCTGCTGCGGGTCCATCGCCAGGGCCTCGCGCGGGGTGATGCCAAAGAACGCAGGATCGAACCCGGCGACATCGTCGATAAAACCACCATTGCGGGCATACATCTTGCCCGACGCCTCGGGGTCGGGATCGTAGAAGCGGGCGACATCCCAGCGGTCGGGGGGAATCTCACCGACCGCATCGCCGCCCTGGGCCAGCAGCGACCAGAATTGCTCGGGATCGGCCCCGCCGGGAAAACGGCACCCCAGCCCGACCACGGCAATCGCCGCCGGATGCTTCAGGGACTGGTTTTCCGCCAGCAATTCAGCGATCTTGGCAGAAGCCTTTTTCAGGGCCTCGATATAAGGCTGGCCAGATACGTCATCCATGATCCGGTGCCCCCGCCTTGAACCGATGCGTTCGCTTGAACGACCCGAGCATAACCCCTCCGTTCTTCCCGCCCGCATGTTTTCGCAGATCCAGGACCAACCTAACGGTTGATTTGATCAGACAAGCGACAAAACCGATGCGCCTGCCGCTACCTTACCTTCTGCGACACTGTCCCAGGATCATAAACGTCACCGCACCCCATGTCATCAGTTGAAACGAACAATTAATCAGCAATCTTAAATTGTTGTTTGCTGATAAACAAAATCCCAGGGGGTATCCCCTCACGCCGCCAACACGAAGACCAACCACCCCGTCGCCCCGAGAGGCGGAAAACCGCCTTCGACCAACGCTGATGGGATTGGTACAAAACAGACTTGAATCAAGAACAAAATAAGATCATTTTGCCATACCCCCCTCATCTTCACAGGACCATCCCCCATGGCCCAGGAAACCCTGTTCATCTGCCAGCCATACGTTCTCGGCAAGAAAGGAGGGCTGAAGCCACAACCTCCGATCACCTACACGACCGAAGCGCAGGCATCCTTGCGCGCTCATCGCATCATGGAGGGCGGCAGCGCGGCCGGGGTCGATGTGGTCCGGCAAACCGCCGATCCGGACATGGGGGATTATGACGAGCCGATCTTCCTCGAACGATTGGGAACGGTGCCCCAACTCGACACCTGACACTTCGCCAGGAAATTGATCTGCGCGCTATATCGTTCTGCCGCTTCCGGGCACAGGCATCAGGATGTTAATACTTTTGCGTAAGCTTCGCTGGTCGCAAACGATGAACCTCTTCCGCCCTCGATGTATGATTTAGCCTCAAAAACAGGTAGAGACGAGATCAAAAGCGCGCAAAAGTTGCTTATTGGCGACTTCAAATTCCTTTTGGCCGTCCTGATCCTGTTGTTGGGGTTCCTTTTTGCCGTTCCGGCGACGGCGAAAGATCTCATCCTTTCGCGTGCAATGCTGGAGGACAATGCCGGGACATTGACGATCGAGGAGGTCGTTAACCGCGAACCGACACCGTTCGAGACAAGCCGGATCATGCCGGTCAGCGATACCACCCATTGGGTTCGCCTGCGGATTCGCGCCCCCGACGAAGGGGGCAAGGTCGTATTGTTCATTCGCCCGACCTACCTCAACGACGTCCGCCTTTATCAAGCCGACCCCACCGCCCCGAACGGATGGAAATCGCGCGCGACCGGTAACATCTATCCCTATGAAACGCGCGACCGCCAACGCATCTCGCTGGGGTTCGTTATCGACGTCACGGCGCCAGAAGAGACCATCTACCTTCGCATCAAAGTCAGATATCACGGCCTGCTAAACATCGAAGCTCTGACACCGATCGAAGCAGAACAAAAAGATTTCGACCGCGACCTTTTGGTTGTATTTTTTGTCACTGCAATGACCACCTTGCTTTTCTGGTCAATCCATTCCTATTTTCTCGACCGACAGCGAGTCTTTGCCATCTTCGCCGTCCACCAATTTATTTATACATTGTTTGGCATCTCTATCACCGGCTATTTGGCGCCGTTCGGATCGAGTCAATTTCCCTGGCTGATCGACACTCTCGGCGGGGTCGTTTACATCTCGATCGGCCTGACAATGACGCTGTTCTGTCGCGAATTGCTGAAACCATACGACCCGCGCCCATCGATCCGGTGGGGATTTGCTTTCTTACTCGCCCTGTTCTCGTTCAACCTCATCGCCTATCTGGCCGGATATAAGGTAACTGCACTCGCTGTGAATGGCTTGTCGACCAAGATAATGCTCATTTACTTTGCGGCTGCGTCGTTCTTTCTGCAAACAGAGCGATCGCCGCGCCGCGCTGTGATTCAGTTCCTGTTCGCATTCATCCTGATCAACAATGTCGCGTTCTGGGTCCCGGCCTATTTCCATCTCAACGTCAACATCGTGAAGTGGAGCAGCATCCAGGTTCTGTTCCTCGACGGGTTCCTGATCGCCTGCCTGTTCGCGATGATGGCCTATGTCCGCGCCCGCGATGTCCGGCGCGAGGCCCGCGAAACCGCCGAAGCCCTGGCGATCATCAACCGCAACCTCCAAGAAGAGATCGAGCGGAAGGACCAGGCTCAAACCGAGGCGCGAACCGACTTCCTGACCGGCTTGTTCAACCGCCGTCACTTCTTTGAGTTGGCCCAGCGCGAACTGGACCGCTCGACCCGCTATCAGCACCCGTTCTCGCTGATGATGATCGACATCGACCATTTCAAATCGATCAACGACACCTGGGGCCATAGTTTTGGTGACGAGGTTCTGCGCGCCGTCGCGTGGAGTTTGCGCGACACGTTGCGCAGCGTCGATATTTTCGGACGCACCGGCGGTGAGGAATTCGCCGCGGTGATCGTTGAAACCAGCGAAACCGAAGCGTTTGAAATCGCTCACCGGATTCGGTCTGCCGTCGAGGGGAAAGTGCTCACCGCCCCGGACGGAACGACGATCCGGGTCACCGTTTCGATCGGCATCACCC
>NZ_AQPH01000063.1 GCF_000442515.1 Magnetospirillum fulvum MGU-K5
TGGACCCGGCCGTCGGCGGGGCGGTTGGAGCGTAGGGTTCCGCTTGAGGTCGGTGCGTCCCGCTCCGCCGATCGGGTCGAGGTGACCGTGCGCTATTGCGAGCGGATTCATCGTCACGACACGATCCGCGCCTTGGGAGCAATGTTTAAGTCTGTATGGTCGTCTCAATCTTAGGTATATAGTGACGAGCGCGAAACAATTTTAAAACGTAGGATGCGACTGTCTCCATAAGAGAGGTGTGCCATGCCTGGATCGTCATACCGTTCATGCGGTGTTTTTTTGGCCTCGGGTGGGGTGGCGATGCTTGTCGCCGCCGCCGCCTGGGCCCAGACGGCCCCTGTCACCCAGACTCCGCCCGCATCCGCGCCGGTGCAGGCCTGCCCGATGGTGGCCCCCGACACGCCGCCGCCTTCGACGTCTCCGTCGAACGCCTTGCCGTACCGGGCGTTTCCGCCCGCCTGGCAGGCCAAGCTTGACCAACTGGTCGCCACCAATGTCATTCCGGGCGCGGTGGTGATCGTCAAATCGCCGATCTGGGGTGTCCGGGTCGGCACCGCCGGTTATTCCAATATTCCGCAAAAATTAAGCCAAGCCCCGGCCAGCAATTCAGAATCGGCAGTGTCAGCAAGATGTTCCTGGGCCAGGCTTTCCTGCAATTGGTGCAGGAGGGCAAGGTCTCGCTGTCCGACCCGGTGCTGAAATATCTGAGCGACGAACCGACCGTCACCGCGATCCCCAATATCGCCAAGGTGACGATTGCCGATCTGTTACAGATGAATTCGGGGATTACCAACTACCTCGGCAATCCGACGATTTCCGGCGAAATCTATGCCAAGCCGAACCGGCAATTCACCCCGCAGGATCTGATGGCGGTGTTGGACCCCAAGGCGGTTCCGCCCTTGTCCGCCGATTTCGCGCCGGGGGCCACCTATCCCAATCCCTATTGGGTGACGCTGGGCCAGTCGACCCCGCCCGCTCCAGCTCCCTATCCGTTCTGGTATTACAGCAACTCGAATTACATCCTGCTGGGGATGGTGGCCGAGAAAATCACCAAGACCAGCTCGGCCGATTTCATTCGGACCTACATCACCGAAAAGATCGGGCTGAAGGATACCTTCCTCGCCGAGTCTGACCAGACGCTGCCTTATATCCACGGCTACACCCAGTACAACCCGGAATTGTCGCAAAAGGTCTATGCGACCTGGTGCGACGTCACCGCGGTCAATCCGTCTTATGCCGGGACGGCGGGGGCGGTGATCTCGACGCCGTGGGATTTGCTCCACTTCCTCGAAACGGCGCTGAAGACCGAACAATTCCTCAATGCCGGAACCAAACAGAAATGGCTGTCGTTTGCCTCGGCCGACATTCATTACGGCTGGGAGCCGATGGAATATGCCGTTGGCGCGCTGATGCAGCCGCATCGCTCCTATGGCGATGCCCGCGGCCATGGCGGGGCGATCCCCGGCTACAAGACCCTGGCCTATTACTTCTTTGATTCCGATACCTCGTTCGTGCTGGCCAGCAACACCTGGGATGGCACCGCCGAGGTCACTCTGCTCGATCAATTGATGCCGCTGGTGACCTCGGAAGTGACGACGCCCCAACCGGCGCGCAGTGCGATCGTGCCGCTGGCGCCGACTGGCAGCCTGTCGGTGTCGTGGCAGGCGGGCCGGGTCGATGCCCTCAATTACGCCGTCTATTGGGGCACCAATGCCGATCAGGTCGATAACGCGACGGCGGACAAGCATGACGGTGTCCAGCTTCAGACGGTGCCTGGAATCAATGCGGTGCTGACCGGGTTGAAGCCGGGAACGGCCTATTACTGGCGGGTCGATATCGTCGGCGCGACCGGGATCGTTCCCGGTGCGTTATGGTCGTTCAACACCACCAAGGTGGCGCAGGCGCCCAAACCGGCGGCATCGGCACCCAAACCGGCGGCGGCTCCGGCACCCGCTCCGGCACAATAGGCGTCAGAAGCAGATCAGGACGAAGGCGGAAAAACGATGTGCGGCATCGCTGGAGTGTTTTCTCCAACCAGGGCGTTTCAGGCCGATCAACCGACGCTGCACCGGATGGCGCAGCGGCTGGTTCATCGCGGCCCGGACGAATCCGGGTTCTTCATCGATGCCGGCATCGGATTTGGCTTTACCCGCTTGGCGATCATCGATCTGGCGACGGGAAACCAGCCTCACAGCAACGAAGACGAAACGATCGTTTCGATCTGCAATGGGGAAATTTATAATTTCAAGGAATTGCGGGCCGATCTCGAACAACGGGGCCATCGTTTCCGCACCCGCTGCGATGTCGAAATCATCGTCCATCTGTACGAGGAATACGGCCCCGGCTGCGTTCGCCATCTGAACGGCCAGTTCGCGATCGCCCTTTATGACCGCACCCGCCATGCCGTGCTGTTGGCGCGCGATCATGTCGGGATCGCCCCGCTGTTTCATACCCGGATCAGGGGGGGCTGGCCTTCGCCTCGGAGATCAAGGCCCTGCTGGCCCATCCGTCGGTGACGCCCGCGATCGATCCCGCCGGGCTCGATCAGATACTGACCTTTCCCGGTCTGGTCAGTCCGACGACGATGTTCGCCGGGATCGAGGCCCTGCCGCCCGGTCATTACCTTTATATCGAGGCCGGACGTCCGGCGGTGCCGACCTGCTATTGGGACCTCGATTATCCCGAACAGGGGGCAGCGGCTGAGGCCCGGCCCGAATCCTATTACAGCGAACGGGTCGAGGACCTGCTGCTGAAGGCGGTGCGCCGCCGCCTCAATGCCGATGTGCCGGTTGGCTTTTATCTCAGCGGCGGTCTGGATTCGAGCCTGATCGGGGCGATGACCAAGGCGGTGTTGCCCGATCAGCGGCTGCATTCCTTCTCGATCACCTTCCCCGAGGCCGATATCGACGAACGGCGCTTTCAGCGGGCGATGGCCGAGCATCTGAACAGCGTTCATCACGAGGCCGAGTTCACCGCCGACGAAATCGCCGACCGTCTGCGCCGCGCCGTTGTGTGCGCCGAGACCCCGTTAAAGGAATCCTATAACACCTGCTCGCTGGCGCTGTCGGCGCTGGCGCGGGACAGCGGGCACAAGGTGATCCTGACCGGGGAGGGGGCCGACGAATTGTTCGCGGGCTATGTCGGCTATCGTCTCGACGCCACCGGCGCGCGGGGCGGCGGCGGCGCCGACGATATCGAAACGATGCTGGAAGACGAACTGCGCGAGCAACTGTGGGGGCAGAGCGATTTCTTTTATGACCGCGACTATCTGCCCCTGCGCGAGCTGAAGGCCAGCCTCTATTCCGAGGCGCTGGCTGCCCGCCAGGACGTGTTCGAGGCCACCTCCCACCCGGTGATCGACAGGAGCCGGATGCGCAACCGCCATCCGCTGCACCAACGCTCCTATGCCGATTTCAAGCTGAGGCTGTCCGACCATCTGCTGGCCGATCACGGCGACCGCGTCACCTATGCCAATTCGATCGAGGCGCGCTATCCCTTTCTCGATATCGATCTGATCGAATTTGTCCGCACCATTCCGCCCGATCTGCTGGTCCGCAACGATACCGAGAAATATGTACTGCGTCAGGTCGCGGCGAAATACCTGCCCGATCCGGTGGCGCGGCGGGAAAAATTCGGCTTTGTCGCGCCGGGATCGCCGTTCCTGCTGGCCCGCAATATCGAATGGATCAACGATATTTTGGCTCCGGATCGAATAAAGCGGCAAAATTATTTCAATCCGGATGTCGTTGAACGGCTGCGTCAGCGTTACGGAGCACCCGGCGCTCACGTCAACACGACGTTCGAGACCGATTTTCTGATGATTATTCTTACCTTTGGTATCCTGCTCGATGAGTTCGATTTGCCAGATTACAGTGGATAGGGAGAGGGCGATCCGGTCCCGATTGTCGCCCGCACGGATGCGGCGGGGCCGGAAGACAGCGATGTCAACTTAAGGTAATTGCAAACCGAGGTAAATCCCGTCTAGGATTTAGACAGCTTTTCGTTGATTCGTTTCCGGTGCCTGTTTCTCTCCGTTCCGTCCGTGTCATCCAGCCATGGGGGCTTCTATTTCCGAGATCGCGCCGCACCCGACCGACGACCCGATTTGCATCGTGGGACTCGGCTGCCGTCTGCCTCCGGACTCCGATTCGGCCGAGGCGTTTTGGCGTTTCCTTCGCCAGGGCGGGTCGGCGATCCGCCCGGTGCCGCCCGAACGGTGGGACGCAAGCGGCTTTGCCGCCTCTGGACCGGTGCGGCCGGGAACCAGCGTGTCGCGCTGGGGCGGTTTTTTGGACGAGTCGTTCCCCGCCGGGTTCGATGCCGCCTTCTTCGATATCTCGCCAGCGGAGGCGCAGGGGCTTGATCCGCAGCAACGCCTGCTGCTCGAAGTCGCCTGGGGCGCGCTGGAAGATGCCGGGCTGACTCCGGACCGGGTCGCCGAGGATGGCAATGTCGGGGTTTATGTCGCGATCAGCACCTCGGATTATCAGGGGGCGCGGATCTGGCATTCCGATCCCAGCGGCATCGACGCCTTCGCCGCGACCGGAGCCGCCTTTGCCGCCGCCGCCGGGCGGCTGTCCTATACGCTGGGGTTCGAAGGTCCGTGCCTGGCGATCGACAGCGCCTGCTCCTCCTCGCTGGTGGCGCTGCATCAGGCGGCCCAGGCAGTACGGGCCGGGGAGTGCGACGCCGCCCTGGTCGCCGGGGTCAATGCGTTGCTGGCCCCCAATCTCTATGTCGGGCTGTCGCAATTGGGCGTGCTGTCGGCCGATGGGCGGTGCAAGGCGTTCGATGCCAGCGGCGACGGCTATGTCCGGGCCGAGGGGGCGGGCGCGGTGCTGCTGATGCCGCTGTCGCGGGCCAAGGCGTTGGGCTGCCGGGTGTTGGGTCTGATCCGGGGCTCGGCGGTCAATCAGGATGGCAAAAGCAACGGCCTGACCGCGCCTCGCCGCACCGCCCAGGAAAAAGTGATCCGCCGCGCCTTGAAGAGTGCCGGACTGTCGCCCGCCGATATCGGCTATATCGAGGCGCATGGCACCGGCACGCCCCTTGGCGACGTCGTCGAAATGGCGGCACTGGCGGCGACCTATGGCACGGGGCGCGATCCCGCCGACCCGCTGCGGATCGGCTCGGTCAAAACCAATATCGGCCATCTTGAAGCCGGGGCCGGGATCGCCGGTCTGATCAAGGCGCTGCTGTGCCTGCGCCATGGTGAGATTCCACCCCACCTCCATTTGTCGTCGCCCAGCCCGCATATTCCGTGGGGCCTGTATCCGTTCCGGGTGCCGACCGAGCTGACGCCGTGGCCTCAAGGCGATAAGCCGCGCCGGGCCGGGGTCAGTTCATTCGGTTTTTCCGGCACCAACGCCCATGTGATCCTGGAGGAAGCGCCGAGGGAGGCCCCCCGCGTCGGGCTTCCCGCGCCGGGGCCGCAGGTGTTGCCGCTGTCGGCCCGAAGCCCCGAGGCGTTGCGGGCACTCACCGAGCGGGTTGCCGATTATCTGGAGACCAGTGCCGATCCGCTGGCCGACATCGCCCACACCGCTGGGGCGGGCCGCAGCCATTTCGGCTTCCGCCTCGCGGCGGTGGGGTCGAGCGGGGCCGAGATTGCGCAGGCTTTGCGCCAGTCGCTGGCCGGAAGTGCCCCGCGCACGGTCGTGACCGGATCGAAAGCGGAGCGGCCCAAGATCGTCTTCCTGTTCACCGGCCAGGGCTCGCAATATGTCGGGATGGGGCGTGCGCTCTATCGCGATCAGCCTGTGTTCCGCGCCGCCCTCGATGCTTGCGACGAAATCCTGCGTCCGCGTCTGGGCGAGTCCCTGATCGAGCTGATCTATGGGGCGGAGGCCGATAACGAGCGGCTGCAACAGACCGGGTTCGCCCAGCCCGCGATCTTTGCGATCGAATATGCTTTGTCCGAGCTGTGGCGCAGTTGGGGGGTAAGTCCCGACATCGTCGCCGGGCACAGCATCGGCGAGTTCGTCGCCGCCCATGTCGCTGGCGCGATCGGGCTGGAAGACGCTTTGACCCTGGTGGCGGAGCGGGGACGGCTGATGCAGGCGTTGCCGAGTGGCGGCGCGATGGCCTCGATTGCCGCGCCCGAAGCCGAGGTCGCGGCGGCGGTGGCGCGGGTGGCAGGTCGCGGGGTGCCGCTCTCGGTCGCGGCGATCAACACCCCCGAAGACATCGTGATCGCCGGACCGGCTGAAGCGGTGGCGGAAGTCCGCCGGGGGTTCGAGGCCCAGGGGCGGCGGACCCAGGAATTGCGGGTATCACATGCTTTCCATTCGCCGCTGATGCGGCCGATGGTCGAGACGTTTGCCGGGGTCGCGGGGCAGGTCGCCTATCGCCCGGCGCTGCTGCCGATGGTTTCGACCGTCAGCGGAGCCAAGGCGGGGCCGGGTGATCTGGCCAGCGCTGCCTATTGGTCGGGGCAGGTCGAAGCGCCGGTGCGCTTTGCCGCCGCCGCCCGCACCCTGGCCGAAGACGGGGTTGCCGTGTTCCTCGAAATCGGTGCGGCCCCGATCCTGACCGCGCTGGCGCGTTCCAGTGTCGAGGCCGAGGGGCGGGTATTTCTGCCCTCGCTGACCCGTCCCGTCGCCGGGGCGGTTCCCGATGCCGAGGCCGATCACCGCGCTTTGGCGCTGGCCTTGGCCGCACTCTACGCCCAGGGGGCCGAAATCGATTGGGCCGGGCGCGATGCCCCCTTCGATCCGCGCCGGGTCGCCTTCCCCGGCTATCCGTTCCAGCGCAAAAGCTATTACGTCTCGCCGGTGCGGGGAGGGGGGAGGAACCATCCGACACCATCGCCTTCCCCGGTTGCGGCGGTGTCACTTTCCTCGGTTCCGCCCGCTCCGGTCGCGGTGGGACGCAGCCGCGACGGGCTGATCCGCACCATCGACGAGATCGCCCGTCGGGTATTGAGCGATCAGCCGCTGGCCCCGCTCGATCCCGACCGCGCCCTGGGCGAGCAGGGCTTTACTTCGTTGATGGCGCTGGAACTGCGCCGCCAGCTTGATCTGGCGTTCCAGGCGCGGTTGCCCACCACCTTTTTCTTCAATTACCCCTCGATCTGCCGCATGGCGGATTACTTCCTGGCGGACCCAATCGTGTCCGCGCCTGCCCCCGTCGGCTCCACGCCGCCTGCCGCTCCCCCCGACGCTTCTTCCGAATCCGCTGGGTTTGATTTCCTGGACGATCTGACCCCCGACGAATTGGAACAGCTCATCGAACGCGAGGTGAACTTGCTATGAACGACGTGACGAGCCCCGCTTCCCTCACCCCCGACGGTTCGGCCGACGTCCTGAAAAAGACGTTCATCGCGCTGAAAAAGACCCAGACCCGGCTGCACGAGATCGAGGCCGCCCGTAGCGAGCCGATCGCGGTGGTCGGTATCGCCTGCCGTCTGCCCGGCGGTGCCAACGATCCCGAGGCGCTGTGGCAGATGCTGCGCCGGGGTGACAATACCAGCGTGCCGATCCCGCCCGAGCGGTGGGAGTCCGAGCATTTCTACCACCCCTCGCCCGATGCACCCGGCACCACCCATGCGGTGCGGGCCAATTTCATCGATCGGCCGATCGACCAGTTCGACGCGCCGTTCTTCGGCATTTCGTCGAAGGAGGCGATCAGCCTCGATCCGCAGCAGCGTCTGTTGCTCGAAGTCGCCTGGGAAGCGATTGAAGATGCCGGGCTGAACCCGATTGCGCTCCGGGGCAGCCGCACCGGCGTCTATGTCGGGATTTCCAGCGACGATTACACCCAGGCCCACCGCCATTCCGGGCGGCTGGATCTGATCGACGGCTATGCCCTGACCGGCACCTGCTTTGCCCCGGCGGCGGGGCGGATTTCCTACACGCTGGGGTTCGAAGGCCCCAGCATGGCGGTCGATACCGCTTGCTCGTCCTCGCTGGTGGCGGTGCATCTGGCCTGCCAGGGGTTGCGCAACGGCGAAAGCGACATGGCGCTGGCCGCCGGGATCAATCTGATCCTGTCGCCGATTTTCCATATCGCCTCGTCGAAGCTGGGGACGATCTCGCCGGATGGTCTGTGCAAGACCTTCGATTCCTCGGCTGACGGCTATGGGCGCGGCGAAGGCTGCGGGGTGATCGTGCTGAAGCGGCTGTCCGACGCGATCGCCGCCAAGGACCGCATTCTCGGCCTGATCCGGGGCTCGGCGGTCAATCAGGACGGCAAAAGCAACGGCCTGACCGCACCGAACGGGCTGGCCCAGGAAAAGGTGATTACGCGGGCCTTACAGGTAGCCGGTCTGTCGCCTGCCGATATCGGCTATATCGAGGCGCACGGCACCGGAACCCCGCTCGGCGATCCAATCGAGGTCGAGGCGATTGGCCGGATCATGCAGCCGGTGCGTGGGGCCGACGATCCGGTTTTGATCAGCACGATCAAAACCAATATCGGCCATCTTGAAGCCGGGGCCGGGATCGCCGGTCTGATCAAGGCGCTGCTGTGCCTGCGCCATGGTGAGATTCCGCCCCATCTCCATTTGTCGTCGCCCAGCCCGCACATTCCGTGGGGCCAGTATCCGTTCCGGGTGCCGACCGAGCTGACGCCGTGGCCCGCAGGCGATAAGCCGCGCCGGGCCGGGGTCAGTTCGTTCGGCTTTTCCGGCACCAACGCCCATGTGATCCTGGAGGAAGCCCCGAGGGAGGTTTCCCCCGTCGGGCTGCCCGCGCCGGGACCGCAGGTTCTGCCGCTGTCGGCCCGGTCGGCCGAGGCGTTGCGGGCGCTCTCCGAGCGGGTTGCCGATTATCTGGACAGCAGTACCGATCCGCTGGCCGACATCGCCCACACCGCTGGGGCGGGGCGCAGCCATTTCGGCTTCCGCCTCGCGGCGGTGGGGTCGAGCGGGGCCGAGATCGCGCATTCTTTGCGCCAGTCGCTGGCCGGAAGTGCACCGCGCTCGGTGGTGAGCGGGTCGAAGAGCGACCGGCCCAAGATCGCGTTCCTGTTCACCGGCCAGGGCTCGCAATATATCGGGATGGGCCGGGCACTCTATCGCGATCAGCCCGTGTTCCGCGCCGCCCTTGATGCTTGCGACCAGATTTTGCGGCCGCGTCTGGGCGAGTCCCTCCTCGACCTGATGTATGGGCCAAAGGCCGATAACGAGCGTCTGCAACAGACCGGGTTCGCCCAGCCCGCGATCTTCGCGATCGAATATGCTTTGTCCGAGCTGTGGCGCAGTTGGGGGGTAAGTCCCGACATCGTCGCCGGGCACAGCATCGGCGAGTTCGTCGCCGCCCATGTCGCAGGCGTGATCGGGCTGGAAGACGCTTTGACCCTGGTGGCGGAGCGGGGACGGCTGATGCAGGCGTTGCCGAGTGGCGGGGCGATGGCCTCGATTGCCGCGCCGGAAGCCGAGGTCGCGGCGGCGGTGGCGCGGGTGGCGGCGGGCGGGGTGCCGTTCTCGGTCGCGGCGATCAACACCCCCGAAGACATCGTGATCGCCGGTCCGGCCGAAGCGGTGGCGGAGGTACGGCGCAGCTTTGAGGCGCAGGGGCGGCGGACCCAGGAATTGCGGGTGTCGCACGCTTTCCACTCGCCGCTGATGCGGCCGATGGTCGAGACGTTTGCCGGGGTCGCGGGGCAGGTCGCCTATCGCCCGGCGCTGCTGCCGATGGTCTCGACCGTCAGTGGGGCCAAGGCCGGGCCGGGCGATCTGGCCAGTGCTGCCTATTGGTCGGGGCAGGTCGAAGCGCCGGTGCGCTTTGCCGCCGCCGCCCGCACCCTGGCCGAAGACGGGGTTGCCGTGTTCCTTGAAATCGGTGCGGCCCCGATTCTGACCGCGCTGGCGCGTTCCAGCGTCGAGGCCGAGGGGCGGGTATTTCTCCCCTCGCTGACCCGTCCCGCCGCCGGGGCGGTTCCCGATGCCGAGGCCGATCACCGCGCTTTGGCGCTGGCCGTCGCCGCACTCTATGCCCAAGGTGCCGAAATCGATTGGGCCGGGCGCGATGCCCCCTTCGATCCGCGCCGGGTCGCCTTCCCCGGTTATCCGTTCCAGCGCAAAAGCTATTACTTGGCCCCGCTGCCGGATTCCGGGGGCACGGCCACGGTCGGGCGCAATCATGGTTGGCTGGGGCAGAAGATCGTGTCGCCGCTGTTTGCCCGCGGTACCGTGCTGTTCCAGGCCCATTTCACCGCCGAGCAGCCCTCTTTCCTGCGCGAACACAAGATTTTCGGCCGGATCATCTCGCCCGCCGCCGCCCATCTGTCGATGGCGTTCGGGGCGGTGCGCGATCTGACCGGAGCCGGGGCGCGGCAATTGGACGACGTGTCCTTTACCGCGCCGCTGGTCGTCGATGACGACGAACCCCGCACCGTCCAGGTGATTGTCGAAGGTGAGCCGGGGGCGGGGCGCGGCTTCCGGCTGGTCAGCCGGCCCGCCGACGATGACGAGGCGGCGTGGCAGACCCATTCGGCCGGAACTATCGTGGTCGAACTGCCTGAGGCGCGGGCGGCGGCGCGGCCCGATTTCGCGGCCCTGGCGGCGCAAAGCCCCGGACGGATGGAGCATGATGCCTTCTATGCCCTGATCGAAAGCGTCGGCTACAGCACCGGGCCGAACTTCCGTTGCCTGCGCGAGATCGGCCAGGGCCCCGACGAATCCTGGTGCCGTCTTGAGGCCACCGGCCGGATCGACGACGGCGCGATCCATCCCGGTCTGATCGATTCGATCCTCCAGACCGTGCTGCCCGCCTGCGATACCTCGGCCGCCGAAATGTTGAGCGGAAACAACGTGCTGATCCCGCTGCATATGGGCAGCGTCCGCTTGCTGGGGTCGCTGGCCGGGCCGCTTTATTGCCACACCCGGATTGCGGTGTCGCCCGGACTGGTTAAGGCGACGGTGACCACCTATGCCGCCGATGGGTCGGTGGTGCTGGAAATCGACGATTTCCTGTTGAAGCAGACCGACCGCGACACGCTGTATCAGCAGATGCGCCGCGACGATCGCGGGCTGGTCCATGCCCTGTCCTGGAACGAGATCGCGGCGGGCGTTCCCGCTTCGGCTCTGCCGGCGACGACGGGCTGGGTCGTGGTGCGGGCGGCGCGGGGGGACTGGGGCGATGGTTTGATCGCCCGGTTGCAGGGCCAGGGCATCGTCCCGCTTGAGCTTACTCCCGATGCCTTGGGCGATGGTGCGGCGACGCTGTCGGCGTGGGCCGACCGGGGCGGCTTTACCGCACTCCAGATCGTATTTGACGCCAGCGGAGCCGAAGGCGCGGGCGACGACTCGACCGCCGATACTCTTGAATCCGATCATCGCACCTGGGTGGGAGGGCTGCTCGACCTTGTTCATGGGCTGGGCCGCGCCGCGCTGCCCCAAACGATCCGGCTGTGGATCGTCACCAATCAGGCCCAGACGGTGGTGCGCGAAGATCGCTCGATCCGGCCCGCCAGTCTGGTCGGCGGTGCGCTGTGGGCATTCGGCCGCACTCTCTCGCACGAATTGCCTGAAATCTGGGGCGGTCTGATCGATGTCGAGGCCAAGCAGAGCAACGAGGGGCTGGCCGCGCTGATCGCGATCCTCGACGGTAGCGGTCCCGAGGCGGTCGCGGGCGAGGATCATCTGGCGCTGCGCCGGGGCGGTCGCATCTTTGCCGCCCGTCTGGTCGCCCAGCCGGGAGCCAAGGCAGGGCAGGGCAGCGGGCCGGTGGCCAGCGCGACCGAAGCCTATTACCTCGATGTCGGGCCGCGTCATACCTTGGACGACCTCACCTTCAAGACGAGGCCGCGCCGCGCCCCCGGTGCGGGCGAGGTCGAGGTAGCGATTGTCGCTGCCGGGCTGAACTTCCGCGATGTGCTGAACGCTCTCGGGCAATATCCCGGCGAGGCGGGTCTGCTCGGCTTCGAGGCGACGGGTCGGGTGGTGCGGCGAGGCGCTGGAATCACCGACCTGGAGGAGGGTGATGCGGTGGTCGTGCTGGCCTCGCCAGGGTGCATCGGCAGCCACATTACGGTCAGCCGCGCCCAGGTGGTGGCCAAGCCGAAGCGGCTCAGTTTCGCCGAGGCGACGACGCTGCCCGCAACCTTCCTGACCGCCCATTACGCTTTGTCGGTGCTGGCGAAGATCAAGCCGGGCGACCGCATCCTGATCCATGCCGCGGCAGGCGGCGTCGGCATGGCGGCGGTGCAACTGGCATTGCGGGCCGGGGCCGAAGTGTTTGCGACCGTCGGCTCACAGGACAAACGCGACGTGCTGACCGCCCTTGGCGTCACCCATCTGTACAATTCCCGCAACACCGACTTCGCCGCCGAGATCAAGGCGGAGACCGGCGGGGCGGGGGTCGATATCGTGCTGAATTCGTTGAACGGCGATTTCATCCCGGCCAGCTTCTCGGTGCTGGCCAAGGGGGGCCGCTTCCTTGAAATGGGCAAGATCGGGATTTGGGATGACGCCCGCGTCGCGGCGCTCGACCCCACGATCTTCTATCGCCCGTTCGATCTTGCCGCCGTCTCGCGCGATGATCCGGCGACGATCGCGGCGATGGTCGCCGAACTGTTCCCGCTGTTCGACAGTGGCGAATTGCGCCCGCTGCCGGTGACGATTTTCCCGCTCCATCAGGCCGAGGACGGGTTCCGCTACATGGCGCAGGCCCGTCATATCGGCAAGATCGTGCTGTCGCGCGATGGCGAGGACCGCCAGAGCCTGATCCGCGAGCGTGGCCCGGTGTCAGCCGAGGCGACCTATTGGGTCACTGGCGGGCTGGGGGCGCTGGGGCTGAAGGTGGCGCGCTGGCTGGTCGACGAGGGGGCGCGTCATCTGGTTCTGACCGGGCGCAACGCCCCCAATCCGACCGCCCAGGCCGCGATTGACCAATTGCGCGAGGCCGGTGTCGCGGTCGAGATCATCGCCGCCGACGTCGCCCAGGCCGACGATGTCGGACGGGTGATGGACCAGATCGACGCGACGATGCCGCCGCTGAAAGGGATCGTCCATGCCGCCGGTCTGCTTGCCGACGGGATGATACCCGATCTGACCTGGCCGCGCTTTGCCACGGTGATGGCGCCCAAGCTGCGCGGCGCCTGGAACCTTCATGTCGCCACCCGCGACCGGACGCTTGATCTCTTCGTCCTGTTCTCCTCGGTCGCGGCTTTGATCGGTAATCTGGGCCAGGGCAATTACGCCGCTGCCAACGGCTTCATGGATGGGCTGGCCGCCTATCGCCGCCTGCTGTCGCTGCCCGCGACCAGCATCAATTGGGGGCCGTGGGCCGAAGCCGGGATGGCCGCCGCTCTGTCGGGCGACCGGTTCGGGGCGATGGGAATACGCGGGCTGAACCCCGATCAGGCGCTGCGGGTGTTAAAGCATGTCCTCAAAGAGGATATGACCCAGCCCGCGATTGTCGATGCCGATTGGCGGGCCTTTGCCGCCAGTCAGGGGATCGACACCAAACGCGGCCTGTATGCGGCGTTGGTTTCGGCGACGGGAGCGGGGGAGCAGGTCGAAACCGCCGCTGCGGCCGGGCGCGCGATCGTCGAGGAATTGCGCGCGGTCCTGGCGGTCGAACGGCCCGGTCTGCTGCGCTCTTATCTTCAGGAACTGGCCCGTCACACCTTGGGCTATGGCGAGGGCGAGGCAATCGCGCTCGATCAGCCGCTGGTGGCCCAGGGCTTCGACTCGCTGATGTCGGTCGATATGCGTAACCGGCTGAACCGCAGTCTGGGCAAGACGTTGCCTGCCTCGCTGCTGTTCGACTATCCCACCCTGGACAAGATCGCGACGTTCCTGCTCTCCGACGTGATCGTGCTGGAGGAGGAGACGAGCGCGGCAACGCCAGCCGCACCGGCCCAATCGGCCGAGGCGTTGCTGCGTGAATTGGAGGATCTGATCGCCCGGTAGAAACGGGGAGGGGGCGGCCCGGCTTTCCAGGCGGCCCCCTTCGACGTCTAGCCTCGGACCGGCTGGACGCGGCTGGCGGCCAGCTTGGCCCGTTCGATCGCCTCTTCGACGCTGTCGGCCGAGGCGACGGCAACGCCCATCCGCCGCTTTTGGTAGCTTTCCGGCTTACCGAACAGGCGCAGGTCGCTGCCCGGCACCTGCAACGCCTCTGCCACCCCTTCAAAGGCGATGCCGGTCGCATTCATCCCGCCATAGATCACCGCCGACGCGCCGGGTGAGCGCAGGGCGACATCGACCGGCAGGCCGAGGATGGCGCGGGCGTGAAGATCGAACTCGGACAGGCGCTGGGTACACAGCGTTACCAGCCCTGTATCGTGGGGCGGGGGCTGACTTCGGAGAACCACACCTGATCGCCCTTGACGAACAGTTCGACGCCAAAGATGCCCCGGCCGCCCAGATCGCCGGTGATCCGCCCGGCAATGTCGCGGGCGGCGGCCAGCGCCGCCGGGCTCATCGCCTGGGGCTGCCACGACAGCACGTAATCGCCATCGACCTGATGATGACCGATCGGGTCGCAGAAATAGGTTTCGACCTGACCCGAGGCCCCGACCGCCCGCACGGTGAGCTGGGTGATCTCGTAATCGAAATCGATGAAGCCTTCGACGATGACGCGGGTGCGCGCCACCCGCCCGGCCTGAAGGGCGTGAATCCACGCCACCTCGATATCCGAGGGGGATCTCAGCACGCTCTGGCCCTTGCCCGACGATGACATCACCGGCTTGACCACGCAGGGGAAGCCGATGCCGCCCTCGATCGCCGCCCGCAATTCGTCCAGCGATTCGGCGAAGGCGTAGGGCGAGGTGGGCAGGCCCAGCGTTTCGGCGGCAAGACGGCGAATCCCCTCGCGATCCATCGTCAACCGGGTGGCGCGAGCGGTCGGAATGATTTCGGCCAGCTTTTCCCGCTCGATCTCCAGCAGCAGGTCGGTGGCGATCGCCTCGATCTCGGGCACCACCATGTGCGGCTTTTCCGCTTCGATCACCCGGCGCAGTGCGGCGGCGTCGGTCATGGTGACGACGTGGGAGCGGTGGGCCACCTGCATCCCCGGCGCGTTGTCATAGCGGTCGACCGCGATCACCTCGACGCCCAGGCGCTGGAGGGCGATGACCAGTTCCTTGCCTAATTCTCCGGCCCCCAGCAACATCACCCGCGTGGCGGACATGCTTAACGGCGTTCCGATGCTCATGTCGTCAGATCTCCAGAAAAGGGGCCGGTCCGGTCCGGTCGGTAGGATAAGCCCTCCTGCCCGGCCGGTCGATGGCCGGTTGGGACAGGACTTCGGTATGATAGAGTGTTTCGAACTCTACCAAGCCCAAAGTGTTGAGAGCAACCGAGGATTCGACAGGCCGCCAATGACACTTCAGACCCGCATTCCCGACACTGCCGACACCTCCGCGGCCAATATCGGCTATCGCTATCATCGCGGAGCCTCCGATCCATCCGGCCCGGCGGTGCTGCTGATTCACGGTCTGGCCGGGACTCCCAACGAAATGCGTTCGGTCGCCCGCTGCCTGTCCGCCTCGGGCTTTACCGTCTATGCGGTGCGGCTGGCCGGGCATTGCGGCAGCGAAGCCGATCTGGTCAAGACCGGCTGGCGCGACTGGTACGCCAGTGTCGAGGCGGTTCATGCCGAAGCGGTGCGCCAACACCGGACCGTTTTCGTCGCCGGGCTGTGCCTGGGCGCGCTGCTGGCGCTGCATCTGGCGGCGAAGCACAAGGAGACGGTGGCCGGGCTTGCTTTGTATTCCCTGCCGCTGTGGTATGACGGCTGGTCGATGCCCCGCTTCGCGTTTCTGCTGCCGTGGTTTCTCAAGACCGAGCGCGGGCTGTCCTTTCGCTTTGTCGGCAGCGATCCCTACAGCATCAAGGACGAGCGTCTGCGCCGCCCCGTCGCCGCCGCCAAACAAAAGGGCGATACCGCGACCGCCGGGGCCATCGGCATCACCGGGCGGTCGTTGCGCGAGATGGGGGAGTTCGTCGAGATGCTAAAGCCGGAGCTGCCTTCGATCACGGCTCCCACTCTGATCGTTCATGCAATCGAGGACGATCTGTGCGGGCTGCGTAATCCCCGCTATGTCGCCCGTCATCTTGGCGGCCCGGTTCGCACCGAGCTGCTGGAGGATTGCTATCACCTGATTACGGTCGATCGCCAGCGCGGCCGGGTTGCGGCCGAGACCGGCGCGTTCTTTGGCAATTTGGCCGGGATCGCGCCGGGAGACGGCGAAGGTGGAGCCTAACTGGCGGCCCGCAATCGGGGGGATTGGAGGTCGGGCTGCTGCCCCGTTGCGGCCAGGGCGATCAGGGCGTCACAGGCGGTTTGGGTGCCGGTTTCCGCAGCGATCTTGCGCCCGATCTCGCTGGCGCGGCGCTGGTACGAGGACTGATCGAGCAGCCTGCCCAACTGGTCGGCGGCACGGCTGGGGGTATAGCGCCCGATCGGCAGCGAGCGGGCGATTCCCAACCGGGTGACCCGGGCGGCATTGTCGGGCTGGTCATAGCCGAACGGGACCACCAGCATCGGTCGGCCCGCCCGCATCGCCTGCCCGGTGGTGCCGACGCCGCCCTGATGGATGATGGCGGCGGCGCGGGGGAACAGGGCGGAGAAGGGAGCATAGGCGACGGCGATCGCGGAATCCGACAGCGGGCCGAGCGGCACCGGCGATTGCGACCCAACCAGCAGCACCGCCCGACGGCGCAGCCGCTGCGCCGCTTTCAGGCTGTCTTCGAAAAAGCTGCCGGGGCGGCGCACCATCGTCGTTCCCAGGGTGAAGACCAGCGGCGGCGGTCCATCCTCCAGGAACGCGGCGAGATCGGGCGGCAATCCCGCCTGATCGTCGTCGTGAAAAGCGAACCCGGTCGCCATGCTGTTGCGCGGCCAGTCGGGCTGGGGCGCGCCCAACAGCGGCGAGAACAGGCCGAGCGCCAGATCAGGGGCGTGCTGCCCGGCGAACAAGGGATCGTCGGCGGCGGGGGGCAGACCCAGCTCGGCGCGGAAGGCATGCCACGGCGCGCTCCAATCGTGGGCGCGCAGCATCACGTGGTGGTAAATCTGGCGGAACAGCGGCGGTCCCAGCGGACGCAGCAGGTTGAGGAACGGAATCTCGGCCATCACCGACGGGTCGTGAACCGACAGGGCGGAGAAAGGGGCGAGGAAGGTCGAGGCCCAGCGCCGCCCCTGCGTTTCCGACACCAGGCGCGCGGCATAGGCCAGCGGGTGGGAAACCAGCAGGTCGGCCCCTTCGGCGGCGACGGACAGATCGGCGAAGGAGTCCCGCAGGTTGGGCATCATCACGTCGCGGATCAGGGTTTCCGCGCCGGTGCGGGGATGCAACACTTGATCGACCAGCCCTGGCACGGCCCGGACGCGATTAAAATCGGGGGCCAGCGGGTAGAAATCGATGCCAAGCGCCTGGATTTTGTCGCGATAGACTTCGCTGGCGGCGATCGCGGCGCGGTGGCCACGCCGGTTCAGCTCGAGCGCGAGGGCGATGTAGGGGTGAAGGTCGCCATACGAACCGATCGTGGCGAAAACGATCCGCAGACTTTTCCCGCTTCCCGCTCCCGCCATAGAATCGAAGTCCCTTCGTGCCGCTCTCAATTCTTGGTGAGAGTCGGCAAATCCTCTTCAAGGATAGAGATGTTCAGCGAGTACGAAACTTCGCCTTCATCTTCGTCACGGTGCAGAACACCGATGAATTCATCGCCAATGCTGACCTCGATCGGGGCATTGGTCTTCTTAGGCGGATCGATCCGAATGCGGTCGTTGCCGAAGGTCGCACGCAGATATGCCTCAACGCGGGCGATTTCGCTCGGTTTCATGGTTGCAAGCTCATGAAAAGTGGACGGTAGGATCGTTTAGTCAGGCCGAGCAACGACTGGCCGTCACGAGGACGGCCAGTCGACATCTCAGGCCTTAGAGGGCCTTCAGATTGACCGCAGAGGTCTTGCCCTTGCGGGGATCGCGCTCTTCTTCGAACGAGACCTTCTGGCCATCATTGAGGCCATTGAGGCCGGCGCGCTCGACCGCAGAGATGTGCACGAACACATCCGGGCCGCCGTTGTCCGGAGCGATAAAGCCAAAACCCTTGGTGCTGTTGAACCACTTGACGGTGCCGTTCGGCATATTGAGGTCTCCAAGAATGAGATTCACGCGACGCGACTTCGCGAAGCGGATCAAGTGCCGAGCGACTCTGGTCGTTTCTCAGGGCAGAATTGATAAAGGCAGTGTTGATCGTTCGGCGACCAATAGCAAGGTCCAACTGGGTCGAAAGCCAATTTCGCAACGTTATTCCGTATTGCGGGTAGTTTCCGACCCCCCCGGAAAACAGCGGAAAACTCCTTGTTTGTCGCCATATTCTTCCCATCTATCAACAGCTTGAACCCTTGATCGGAAGGATGGGGACGATGAAGCTGTCAGATGTTGGAAATGGGCTGGCGGTGGCCGGGTCGGTCGTCCTTTTGTCCGCGTGTTCGGTGGTGGGGATCCGCTCCGGCACCGAACAGCCGACCTATGAGGTGGTTGCGACGCTGGCCGACGATCTGGAAATCCGCCGCTATGGACCGCGCATCGCCGCCGAGACCGACCTGGATGGCGACGGGACCGAGGCGCGCAATCAGGCCTTTCGGACTCTGGCCGGGTATATTTTCGGCGGCAACCGCGCCCAGAGCAAGGTGGCGATGACCGCCCCGGTCGAAACCGAACGCTCTCAATCAATCGCGATGACCACGCCGGTCGAACGGGGCGAGGCCGAGGGGCGCCGGACGATGCGCTTCTTCATGCCCGCGACCTACACGATGGAGACGTTGCCGGTGCCCGATGACGACCGGGTCCGGCTGGTCGAAGTCCCCGGTCAGACCCTGGCGGTGCTGCGCTTCACCGGCACCCGCGACGGCGAGGCGATCGCCCGGCGTCAGGCCGAATTGCTGGCCCGCCTGGGCGGAACCGGGTGGCAGCCGCAGGGCGCGCCGTCGTCTTTCCTGTACGATCCGCCCTGGACCTTGCCGTTCCTGCGCCGCAACGAAGCGGTGGTCGCGGTCGTCCGCACCGAGGGGTAGGCCCTGGTTGTCGCCTCTGGGGAGATGGCTTACTCTGTCACCGACGGCGGTCACGCCGGTTGAGCGCGGCCCTGGCGGGATGGTTTGTTGATGATTAGCGTGGTGATCTCCCTTCTGGCGGCAATCGTGTTTTTCCGCTCGGCCCGGTCCCGCCGTCTGAAGGCGTTCAAATGGGCCTTGATCGGCGCGGTCTGCGTCCTGGGGCCGGGTCTGGTGCTGGGGATGGGGTGGAAGCTGCTGATTCTGCCCGCTTTGCCCGAATCCGGGTTCGTGATCGAGCATTTCGCGCTGACCAACCTGCTCTATTCAAGTCTGACCCTGGTGGTCGAACTCGTCATCGTGTTCCGGGTCCACGCCCGCTATCTCGGCGCAACGCCCGACACCGGGGCGGCGGCCTGAGTCCGCGCGTCCCGCATCAGACAGAAGGGAAGGGTGCCATGAAGCTGTATTACAAAGCCGGAGCCTGTTCGCTGGCGTCCCACATCGCCCTGATCGAGGCCGGATTCGATTTCACGATCGAAGCGGTCGATCTCGCCACCAAGAAAACCGAGACCGGGGCCGATTTCCTGGCGATCAATCCCAAGGGCTATATTCCGGCGCTGGTGCTCGACGACGGTCAGGTGCTGACCGAAGGGGTCGCGATCCTGCTCTACCTCGCCTCGCAGGCGCCCGATCAATCGCTGGCTCCGGCGGAGGGCACGCCCGATTATCTGCGGCTGGTCGAATGGCTGGTGTTTGTCGCTACCGAACTGCACAAATCGGTGGCCGGGATGTTCAACCCGGCGATCCCGGACGAGGTCAAGGAGCTGTCCAAGGTCACGCTGCGCCGTCGCTTTGACTTTGCCGAGCAGGCGCTGGCGAAGAGCCCCTATCTGGTGGGGCAGGTCCCGAGCGTGGCCGATTTCTATCTGTTCACCGTCGTCTCCTGGCTGCCTCGGGTTGGGATCGATCCGTCGGCATGGCCGTCGCTGGTGGCGCATTCCGCCCGGGTCGCCGCGCTGCCGTCAGTGCAAGAGGCCCTGAAGGCCGAAAAGCTGGTCTAGGATCGGGTCGTCGGGATGGTTTCGCGTCGTTTGGCGGTCTTGGGTCTTGGGTCGGTGGCGTTGGCGTCTTTGTCTCGGCGCTCCCTTTGGGACAATCCGGAGGGTGACGACGTGCTGGCCGCCGATCCCGGGATGGAGGGGCGGACGCGGGGCTTTGCCCAACTCTGCGACAGCGATCCCTGGGTTGCCGCGTCGGGGCGGACCTGCGGTCGGGTCATCACCTATGGAGCCGGGGTGGAGGGCAGGGGGTCGTGCGTTCTGCTCGACCGCTTCGGCACCGTGGCGCTGACGACGCATCAGGTCGAGGACTGGCTGTCCGGCGACGGGGCGCGGACGGTCGAGTCGATGCTGCGCTTTTCCCCTCGCCCCGGCGAGATCGTCGAAACGCCCGGTCTGGCCGGGGTTCGGATGCACGAAGGACTCGATCTGGCCTTCGCCACGATCGATCCCGCTTTCGTTGCCCGCGCCGGGCTGCGGCCGGTGGTGTGGGGGACGGTGCCCAACACTGTCGCCGAACTGGACATCATCGCGGTCGGCTGGGCGCATGGGCACGACCAGCTCCACGCGGCGCGCGGGGTGTGCCGCCGTTTCCACGATATCGACCAGGAGGAGTATACCTCGCTCGGCAAATCCGGGTCTTCGGGCCGCTTCTTCTGCAAGGTCGAAGCCCGGCTGGACGCCCATCCCGGCATGTCGGGCGGCGCGGTGTTCTCGGGCGGGGCCCTGGTCGGGATCGACAATGCCAACGGTCCCGCCGACGATATCCCCAATCTGCGCTTCACCCCGTCCTGGGCGGTCTGGGACGGCTACCGCAAACTTTATCCCGAGCGCGCCGCCGAAGCGGAGTTTGCCCCCGGCCCCCGACTCGACCTCCAGCCGATCCCGA
>NZ_AQPH01000064.1 GCF_000442515.1 Magnetospirillum fulvum MGU-K5
GCGCGCCCTTGGCCAGGCCACGGGCGACTGGCGCGCCCTTCACGTTCTGGTGGAAGCGTGCGGCTTCAAGGCCCTGACACCCGAGGAAGCCGTGTGTGCCGAATTCGGCGCCCTGCACGCCGTGCGCCGCCGCATCGACCAGCGCGCCCGCGAGCTGACCGGCGACATGGAAGACTTGGTGGGCGGCCTGCTGGGCAAGATGAAGCGCAACGGGGGGGCGCTATGACCAGCATGTACACCCCGACTGAACTGGATGAATTGAAGCTTCCGGGATTGCCCGGCAAACGCGCCATCCAGATCAGAGCCAAGAAGGAAGGATGGCAGGGCGTCAAGAAGGGCAATGCCGTCGCCTACCCCGTCTCCGTCCTCCCCGCCGAGGCCCAGGAAGCGTTGCGCAAGCGCGCAATCAAGGCCCATTCCAAGGAACTGGTGGCCAAGGCCGCCGCCACTGCCGTGGCGCAGATCGACCCGACCGGGCTGAAGGCATACCAGCGCGACACCATGCAGGCGCGTGCCGCCATCCTGGCCCATATCGACGCCCTGGTGGCTATGGCCAACGAAGGCACTCTTCCGGCCGAATTGGCCGCCCTGGTTCCGGTGGCCAATGCCCGTGCGGGCACCGGCCGCACCCTGACCCGCCCTACCCTTTACAATTGGCTTAAAGCGCGCGAGTTGGCGGGTGGAAAGGTCGTGGCGTTGGCCCCGGCCACGCCAACCGAACCCCCTATCCCCGCCTGGGCTGGCCCGTTGATGGACCTGTACGCACGGCCCACCAAGCCGTCACTGGCCTGGGCGGTAGAGGAATTGGGCAAGACGCTGCGCGCCGATCTGGCGCCCAGCTACGACCAAGCCCGCCGTTTCTTGCTGAAACTGGACACGATCACCCGCAACCAGGGCCGGATGGGACCGCGCGCGCTGAAGTCGTATCGGGCCTACGTCGCCCGCGACACCTCCGAACTGTGGCCCACCGCCGTCTATGTGGCCGATGGCCATTGCTTCGATGCCGAGGTGGCGCACCCGCGCCACGGACGCCCGTTCCGTCCCGAAATCACCACGGTGGTGGACGTGTATACCCGCCGGATTGTTGGCTGGGCCATCGGCCTGTCGGAAAACAAGTGGGACGTGAGCGCAGCAGCCGTACGCGCCTTCACCACCTGCGGTGTGTGCGACATCTGGTATGCCGACAACGGCCCCGGTTTCAACAATCGCCTATGGGACGATGAACTGACTGGCTTGGTGGCGCGATTGTCCATCACCAAGAAAAACTCGCTCCCCTACAATTCCCAGGCCCGTGGCGTCATCGAACGCCTGCACCAAACCGTGTGGGTCACGGCCGCCAAGCGGCTGGCCACCTACATGGGCGCGGCCATGGACGGCGAGGCCCGCCAACGCGCCTTCAAGCGCACCCGCAAAGACATCACCACGGCCGGTTCCTCGCGCCTGCTGATGGACTGGTCCGACTTCACCGAGTTCTGCGAGCTGCTGGTGGCTGCCTATAACGACCACCCCCACACCGGATTGCCCAAGACCCGCGATCCGGTGACAGGCCGCAAGCGTCCCATGACCCCCAATGAAATGTGGGCGGATGCCGTTGCCAAGGGGTGGGAAGCCGACGTGGTGTCCGACGCCGAGGCGGATGACCTGTTCCGCCCCTACGAACGGCGCCAGACGCGCCGTGCCCTGGTGGAACTGTTCGGCAACAGCTACTTCGCCCCGGCGCTGGAGGGCTTCCACGGCGAGGATGTGCTGGTGGGCTACGATGTGGCCGACGCCAGCCGGGTGTGGGTGCGCGCCCTGGACGGCCGGTTCATCACCATCGCCAGGTTCGAAGGGCACAAGACCAGCTTCTTCCCGGTGTCGGCTGCCGAACAGGCCCGCGAACAGCGGGCCATTGGCCGCCTGAAGCGCAACGATGCGCACCGTGCCGAGATCATGGCGGAACTCAATCCGGATGCCCTGCTGGCCCATCAGCCGACGGCCCACTTCTCGCCCGAAGCCCTGGCCGAAGCCACCGTGCTGATGGACGCGATGGCCAACCCCGCCCCGGAACCCCAACCGCAGGTCACGGCGGACGGCCGCCCGTTGTTCGGCACCGACCTGGAATGGGTTCAGTGGCTGCTTGCTCACCCGGAAAAGGTGACGACCCAAGACGTTGAAGGGCTCCGCACCTCAATGCGGAGCCCAACATTCGCTCTTGAAATGAACATGAACGGGGTGGCGGCAACCACCCTGAACAACCTGATCACAACCAAAGTAGAGGTACTATAATCATGCGGGCTCAATTTGTCCCCACCCAAAACGCCAAGGAATTCCTGGCTAAATTGAAGGCCTTGGACCAACGCGGGGCCAACGAAGCATGCCTTTTGGTAACGGAAGGCGACCCTGGCCTGGGCAAGACCACCACCACTCAATGGTGGGCGGTGCAGTCGGGTGCCCCGTTCGTCCGCGCCAAGGAAGAGTGGACCCCCACTTGGTTCCTGCGCGACCTGCTGGCCGAGCTGCGCGTGACCCCGGAACACAGCTTTGAACGGATGTTCCGCCAAGCCGTCCAAGGACTGGCCAAATACGCCACCGATGCCCAGCGCGACGGCCGCCCGGCGGGTGTAGTCATCGACGAAGCCGACCACATCAGCCGCAACAAACGGATGATGGAAACCGTCCGCGACCTTTCGGACATGCTGGAAATCCCTTTCATCCTGGTGGGCATGGGCAAGGTGCGGGCTAATTTGACCCGCTATCCCATGATCGCGCGGCGCGTCGGCCAGTACGCCGAATTCAAGCCCATGCCGCTGTCCGACGCCGAGGCCATGGTGAAGACCTTGTGCGAGGTCGAGGTGAAACCCTGCCTGGTGGAATTCATGCACCGGGCGGCGGGCGGCAAGTCCAGCGAGATCAAGGAAGGCATCGCCGCCATCGAGCGGTTTGGCAAACGCAACGCCGGAACCGCCATCGGCGTGGCCGAAATGGCGGGCCAGATGCTGTTCAACGATCGTTCGACCGGTCTTCCCATCCTGGTGAGGGGCTGACCATGGCTGAAGCCGTCAAAGGCCTAGCTACGGTGCTGGGCGTGCTGGATCGGGCCACCTGCCTGACCATCGACCAAGTGGCAGAGGCCGCCGAAATAACCAACAAGGATGTGGCCCGCATGATCGGCAAACTGATCGGGCGCGGCCTCGCCGACCGCAAGGAACGCGGATGTTACCAACTCACGGCCGAGGGCGCCGCGTTCCGCGCCTCTGGCAAGGAGTTCCGGCCCGGCGTCTACAAGCGGACCGCCCGCCATTGGCGGCCGCGCCCCAATTCCCTGCGCGACCGGCTGTGGAAGGCTATGCGCATCAAGGGAAAGGCGACCATCCCCGAACTGCTGGAACTGGCGGCCAGCAGCGACAAGGAACGCACCAAGGTCGCCCAGGATGGTGCTTGGCGCTACATCGCCGCCCTGACCAAGGTTGGCATTCTGCGCGAGTTGCCGACCCGTGCGCCAGGAACAGCGTTGACCAGCAACGGCTTTGGCCGTTGGCAATTGGTCAATGACCTCGGCCCGGTGGCACCCCAGCTCCGCAAGAAAGCCACCGAGGTTTACGACCCCAACGGCGACGTGGCGTATCCGCTCCCCGTCTCCACCATCCGAGGCGAACAGGGCACCGTCATCGCCGCTGATGAAATGGCGGGTGCCCAATGACGCGCGGCCCCAAGAAAGGTACCGCCAAAAGCGCGGGCCAGCATGTTGCCAACGCCAGAGCGGCGTGGGGTGACGACATGCCGGTATGGGTGATGGCCCTGGCACGGGCCTGCGATGCGGGAAGCCTGTCGCAGATCGGCGCCAGCGTCGGCTATTCCGGCCCCGCGCTGTCACAGACCATCAACCGCAAATACCAGGGCGACATTGCAGCCGTGGAAAAAGCGGTGCGCGGGGTTTTGCTGGCCGAACGTCAAGGATGCCCGGTGCTGGGCCTGATCCCCGCCAACGATTGCCTGTCCCACCAGCGCAAGGCGTTCAACACCGCCAGCCCCCAGGCCGTGCGTTTGGCCCGCGCCTGCGCGACCTGCACCCACCGTCAAGGAGGACATCATGACCGATAATACCGGATCGGTCGGGGAACGGTTGGCGGCCATCCATCTGGCGCTGGGCAAGTGCTGTATCGCCTGGAAAAACCTGTTCTACACGCAGCGCCCGGTCACCTTGACATCTGACCAAGCGTTGGAAATGGCAGATTTTTTTGCCCGTACCGCGTTTGAAATCCGGGATGCCGCCGCGCTTCTCGGGTTCTTGTTGGAATTCCGCAAGGCAGATTTCGACCTGCCGCCCAGTCCCACCTTTTCCGAATCGCAACCCGCCGAGCAGGCAAAGCCCCGTCTGTCGGTCATCGAAGGGGGGAAGTCCCAATGAAGGTTGTCGTCACCCGCTACCGCATCGGCGACCAGGTGGCCGTCGAAGGCAAGGGCGGCCAGATCGGCGAGGTGGTGGCGCTCCGCGATGTGAGCGCCACCCGCCAGGTACTGACCGTCAAAACCTCCGAAGGTACCTTCGTGCCAGTCTCGGTGGACTTGACCGAGGGCGGCACCATCGTGGTGCCTCCGGCCAGCTTGCCCGAGGCGGTGAATCTGGCCCAGGTCATCGCCACCGGGAATCAATCCCACATGGCCGTGGCCGCCCAACTCGCCATTCTGGCGAATGCCGTCCTCACCATGGCGGCGGGAGTGGTCCAGCCGACGGGAGGCACCAATGCCTCTTAGCCGTCGCACCCGTTCCACTCTTCGTCGCGCCCGCCGCACGGCGCTGCATTGGCTCGGCCTGCCGCTCCGCATTGCCGCCGCCTGCCTCTTCCTCTGACCTGCGAGATGACCATGAACGAGATCAGCACCACCCCCGTTTGGACGGACCCCCAAGGCCGTACCGTTCCCGACCAACTGGTGAAGCCGCTGGACAAGCTGCGCCACTCGCTGGTGTACAACGCCGTGGCCGAGGCAAAAGAACTTCAACGCGCCATGCGCGACTTCAAGGCCAAGTGGCTGTCCGAGGCCCAAGCGTTCGTCGGCTTGGCTGCCGCCGAGTATCAGACCACCATCGGCGGGGTGAAGGGAAACCTGACCCTTCGCACCTATGACGGGCTGAGGGAAATGACCGTTCAGGTGGCCGACCGCCTGACTTTTGACGAGCGCCTGAAGGTGGCCGAGGCCCTGGTGGGCGAGTGCTTGGCCGAGTGGTCGGCCGACGCCCGGCCCGAGCTGAAGGCCATCGTTGAAAGGGCCTTTAAAACCGACAAGGAAGGCAACGTGTCCACGGGTGCCGTGCTGGAACTGCGCCGCCTGGACATCGCTGACGAACGGTGGAAGCGCGCCATGGACGCCATTTCGGACGCCCTCCAGCGCACCGGCACTGCCACCTATCTGCGCTTCTACGAACGCGCCGATATGGGTGCCCCTTCGGTGGCCATCTCCCTCGACCTCGCCAAGCTGTAGGGAGGGCCGTGGCTATGATCATCGTCACCGATCAGGAGCGCCAGGTCACCATCGCCCTCACCATTGCTGTGGTGAAGGTGGCCGAGGAAATGGCCACAGAAGACGGGTTGGGGGTGGCCCTTAATGGGGTGCTGTCGGCCTACGCCAACCTCATTACCCGCAATGGACTTCAGGGGGACGGCGCCAGAGCACTGCGCCAACTGGCCAATCTTCTGGAGCAAGAAGGCTCCGCTCTTCTCACCACCACGGCCTTAGGACGCGCATAGGCGAAACGCCCGGCGCCGCCCGTGCGGTGTCGGTGCGTCGGCGAGGGGCTGGCCGCCCCGCCCTGATGATGCCAGGCCAACATTGAGGAACCCATGGCCATCACCCCCGAACGCAAGAAGCTCTATGGTGCCCTGCACGCCGCAGCCAAGACGGCCGACCTGGATGATGAGGCGTACCGTGCCATGCTGGTGGCCCGTACCGGCAAAACCAGCGCCAAGGAACTGACGGATTCCCAAATCCGCACCGTTCTGGACCACTTGAACGGCACCAAGCCCCAGGACACCCGCCGCCGTGACGACAGCCCCACGTCACGCAAAATCCGCGCCCTGTGGCTGTCGCTGTACCATCTTGGTGCTGTGCGCAATCCGTCCGAGACGGCTTTGGCCAACTTTGCCAAGCCCATCGTCAAGGTGGATGATTTGCGGTGGTTGTCAGCACGGGATGCCTTCCGCGTCATTGAGGCACTGAAGGACATGGGCGCCCGCCATGGTGTCCGCTGGGCCGACCACAAGACGCCTCAGGAAGCGATCATTGCCGCTCAGATCGCCAAGCTTCGGCAAATGATGGCGATCAATCCCGAAAGATTTAAATCGATAAATTCGGAGTTACACGAACTATTTTCCATTGCAGACAAGGGCAATAATTCACCCAGAAAATTGAACGACCTGGTAGAGAAAATTGGACAACGTATTCGCCAGATCGCGGAGGGGAAAAACAATGCCCCCACCGTTTGAAGATGAAATCCGCACGTGGCCGCGCGGCTTGGCCGATATCGCCAAGCTGATTGGGGCCAAGGAAGCCATGGCGTTGGGGGACGCCGTGGGTGGCGTCCCCATCTATATCCCCAAGAATCCCGACGCGCTGCACTCACTGACCCAGCATATCAGCCTGGACGCCTTGAAGGCGCTGGCTAAGGCATATGGCGGCCAGACCATCGTCATCCCGCGCGGCGTGCACAAGAATTTAAAAAAGGTCGCCATCCTGGATTCGAGCGGAAGCCGCAGAACGGTAGCGCTGCAACTGAAATGCTCGGAACGCTACGTGCGCAAGGTCATCAACGAAGTGCGACCGCCAGACCTGTTTACCGTCAGTAAGGACTGACGAAATTAGAATTAAAGCTAATTTTAGAAAAACAAACTTCACTTCCCCCGGAAATGTTCCGATCATTCGGATGTTACAGCTCCAAATGTAGTGTCAATCCCCGAACAGTTCCGGGGGCGACACTACATGACGACCATTCCCAAAAATACCGCAGCACCGTCATCGCTTGACCTGGTCATGGTCCTGGCGCGCACCCTGTGGGGTGAAGCGCGCGGCGAAGACCGCCGTGGCCGCGAGATGGTGGCCAACGTGGTGATGAACCGGGTGAACCTGGACCTGGGCCGCGACGGCAAGCCCGATTGGTGGGGCGAGGGTGTGGTGGCGGTATGCCTGATGCCCTGGCAATTCTCCTGCTGGCTTCCCAACGACGCCAACCGCAAGAAGCTGATGGCCGTGACCGAAGCGGACCCTGTGTTCCGCGAATGCGTGGAGATCGCGCGCCAGGCCACCGCCGGAAACCTGCCCGACCGCACCGGAGGTGCCACCCACTACCTGAACATTCCGCTGGTTCTGAAGACCGGCGGAAAACTGCCTCGCTGGGCGACCGATGCCAGCAAGCGCGCGGCCGCCCACGGCGGACACACCTTTTTCCGCGTTATCTGAAAGGCCCCAAATCCCATGGACCCGAAAGCCTGGTATCTGTCGCGGGCGGTTTGGGGTGGCGTCGTCGCCATCCTCGCCAGCCTGCTTTCCGCCTTCGGCATCGACTTGGACGAAGCCGCCCAGGCCGATGCCGTCAATATTGGTCTGGCCCTAACCGGTGCCGTTGGCGGTGCCCTGGCCATTTATGGCCGCCTCAAAGCCAAGGCCCCCATCGGGAAGCCCACTGTTCCCTCCAACACCGCCATCACCTTGCTGATGGCCGCCATGCTGGGCGCCCTGATGATGGCTGGCCCCATCGCTTGCGCCAGTCGGGTGGCGGAAACGCCAGCCCAGACCGTCTACGGCATCCAGGCCGACCTGACGATGGCCCAACGCACCGCGCTGGCCGTCATCAAGTCCGATCAGGCCAGCCCGACCACCAAGGACGCCTTGCAACGCCTGGATGCCACCGCCGTGGAGGCGGTGAAGGCCGCCCAGGACGCCGTCCGCACGGGCAACGACCCGACCATTCCCGCCGCCATCGCCACCGCCCGCAACGCAGTGGACGCCCTGCTTCATTACTTGGCCGAGGAGAACGCACGATGACCGCCCAACAGATCGCCCTGATCAAGCTGGGCCTGGACATTGCCGAGGCCGCTGGCCAGGGCGTTGCTCAGGCCATGGAGGCCAAGACCCTGGTGGAACGCATGGTGACCGAGGACCGCGACCCGTCGCCCGAGGAATGGGAGGCGCTGAACGCCACCACCGACACCCTGCACCAGGCCATCCAGGGGGCCTGACGTGGACGCCTACGACGACGCCCAGGCCCTTGAACAGAGGCAACGCGACCAAGCGGTGACCACGGCTGCCGCCTTGGCCCGCGCCCGGCAACAGGGCATCGGGTCCGACATCTGCGTGGTGTGCGAGGAACCGATCCCCGAAGGCCGACGCCGTGCGGCCCCTCACGCGAACACCTGCCTGGCCTGCCAGGCCGAGTTGGAAGCCACGACGAGGTGGCCATGACCCTGAGCGATTTCAAGGAAGCCCTTGCTACCGCCGGAATGGTGCTGGCGGGAACATTCACGGTGCTGTCGCCGTGGGTTATCGCTTGGCTGTCCAAGACCTTTGCCAGCAAGACCAAGGTGGACGAACTGGCGGGCCAAGTCGCGGCGATGGAACAGCGCTTGGCCAGGGGTGAAACGCGCTTCGTGGAACTGGAAGGTGCCATCAAGGCCGCTACCCACGCCGCTCGCGAAGCCAAGGAAGCAGCCGAGGAAACCGCCGAGGCCGCCAAGAAGGTGCACGGGGCGGAAGTCACCATCGCGCGCCTGGAAGAGAAGATCAGCGGACTGGCCGAGAACCTGGAAAACATCGAGCACTTCACCCGCCTGATGGTGGAAGGCCACATGCGAATTGGGGGCAAGTCGTGAGCAAGGTTAACGAAGTGATCGAGGCTGACCGCCGTCTGGTTATCCTGCGACTGCTGGTCGAATACCGGGGCGCGCTGAATTCCAGCGCCTTGGAAAGCGCGCTTCGCGCCTATCACAGCTATATCGACCGCGCCATGGTCCGCGACGACCTGCGGTGGCTGGAACTGCGTGACTTGGTGGCGCTGGAAGACCTGGGCCGCGACGTGAGCGAAGTGCGGGTGACGCCGAAGGGCGAGCGCGCCGCCTCGGGCCGCGAATGGGTGGAAGGTGTCGCCCGCCCGAGTGGAGCCTGATCCATGGCCAAGCGTCCGTCCAAAATCGACCGCCTGCCCCAAGAGGTCCAAACCCTGATCGGCAAGTTGCGCCGCAATGGCCGCACCATCGACGAGATCATGGGCAAGCTGGCCGAACTGGACCTGGACGCCCTGGGCATCGCCGAAGCGGATATGCCGTCCCGCGCCGCCATCGGCCGTCACATCCAGGGCCTGGACGCCATGGCCGAGGAAATGCGCCGCCAGAAGACCATCGCCGAGGCGATGGTGGAGCGCGGCTTGGTCGTGGATCAGGGCCAGACCGCCAAGCTGAACGTGGCACTGGCACACGGCCTACTGACCCGCCTCATGTTCACCGAACAGGGCGCCCTGGCCACCCTGGACGCCGAGGAAGCCATGTTCGTGGCCCGCTCCATCCAGTCGCTGGCCAGCGCCGCCAAGGCCGATACCGACCGGGAATTGAAAGTCAGAGCCGAGGTGGCCAAGGAGGCTGCTGCCGCCGCTGCCAAGGTGGCAAAGGACCAGGGCCTGACCAGGGACACGGTGGACCTCATTACCCGCGAAATCCTGGGCGTCGGAAAATGACCGGCGGCGCCCTATCCAAGGCACTGCCCAGCGCCGATACCCCGGAAATCCTGCTGGGATACCAAAAGCGGCTGCTGGCGACGGTGGCCGCCAATGCTGTGACCGTGTGCGAGAAGTCGCGCCGTATCGGTGTCACCTGGGGCATCGGCGCCCAGGCCGTCTTGATGGCTGGCGCCGAGCGCGCGGCCGGTGGCATGGACGTGCTGTATATCGGCTACAACCTGGACATGGCGCGCGAGTTCATCGCCGTGTGCGGCCAGTGGGCCAAGGCGTTCGGCAAGGCCGCCAGCGAGGTGGGCGAATTCCTCTTCCGCGACGGCGACGACGACATTCAGGCGTTCCGCGTCAATTTCGGTTCCGGTTTCGAGATCGTGGCGCTGGCCAGTCGGCCCCGCTCGCTTCGCGGTCGCCAGGGCTTCGTCATCATTGACGAAGCGGCCTTCCACGATGACCTGGGCGAGTTGCTGAAGTCTGCCCTGGCGCTGCTGATTTGGGGCGGCAAGGTGCTGGTGATTTCCACCCATGACGGCGCGGCCAACCCTTTCAACGAGTTAGTGGAGGAATGCCGCAAGGGCCGCAAGCCCTACGCCCTGTTGCGCATTACCTTCAACGATGCCTTGGACGATGGACTGTACGAGCGTGTGTGCCTGAAGAAAGGCGAGACCCCGACGCCCCAGGGCAAGGTCGCATGGGAAGCGGAAATCCGCGCCTTCTATGGTGACGACGCCGACGAAGAACTGGACGTGAACCCGAAGCAGGGAACGGGCGTCTACCTGCCCACTTGGCTGATCGAAAGCCGCATGGCCGACGGCATCCCGGTGGTGCGTTGGAGCCAACCCGATGCCTTCGCTCAGTTCGCCGAACACCTCCGCATCGCCGAGACCAAGGACTTCTGCGAGGGGATGCTGAAGCCATTACTGGAGCGCATGAACCCAGACCTTCAGTCCTTCTTCGGCTGGGACTTCGCACGCAAGGGCGACCTGTCGGTGAAGTGGCCGGTGCAGCTCATGCCCAACCTTGTACGCCGCCCGCCCTTCATCCTGGAGCTGCGCAACATCCCCTTTGAGCAACAGAAGCAGGTCGGCTTCTACGTGGTGCGGCGCCTGCCGCGCTTCATGGCTGGCGCCTTAGACGCCACGGGCAACGGCGCCTATCTGGCCGAGGTCATGGCCCAGGAATTCGGCTTTGACCGCATCGCCCAGATTCACCTTTCCGAGGCGTGGTATCGGGACGCCATGCCCAAGTTTAAAGCCGCCTTTGAAGACGGCACCACCGTGTTGCCCAAGGATGCCGACACCCTGTCCGACCACAAATCCATTCGCTTGGTGCGCGGCGTGCCGGTGATCCCGCGCGAAGGCAAGGCGGGCGGCAAGGGCGAAGACAAGAAACAAAGCGCCATGCGCCACGGCGACAGCGCCGTGGCGCATGTGCTGGCGGATTTCGCCACCCGCATGGACACCCCTGACATGGACGCCTGCGAGGCCAGCGGCGATCACCGCGAGGCGGCCGAGTTGGGCCACGCATCCGGTGATGGCTGGTCCGGTTGGGGTGATGGCGGCAACGACAGTTGGGAAGGGTTCCAGTGATGGCCAAGAAGATCGACGCCCCCACCCTTGAAGAGGTGGCTTCGGCCGCTGGTGACGACATCACGGGGGGTTTCGTCGGCGAACTGCGCTTGCCGCGCGACGAAGTGTTGCGCACCCGTGGCGGCGGCGACCTGGTGATTTACGAGAAGGTGAAAGCCGATGACCAGGTGAAGGCGTGCTGGCAACAGCGCCAGGACGCCGCCACCGCGCGCGAATGGTTCGTTGACCCCGGCGGCCCCTCTGCCCTGGATCAGGCCGCGGCCGATTTCATCCGTGAACAGCTTCTGGCCATCAAGTTCGACCGCGTGTGTAAGAAGATGCACAACGGCGTCTTCTTCGGCTTTTCCGTGGGCGAATGCCTGTATCGGCCGGAAGGCGGCAAGATCCTGCTGGACACCATCAAGGTGCGCCGCCAACGCCGTTTCCGCTTCGACCGCGACGGCCGCTTGCGCCTGATCCGGCCGGACAATCCCACGGGCGAGATAATGCCCGACAATAAGTTTTGGGTCTTCTCGGCCGGGGCCGATGATGACGATGATCCCTATGGTCTAGGCTTGGCCCACTGGCTCTATTGGCCGGTGTGGCTGAAGCGCAACGGCCTGCGGTTCTGGTCCATCTACATGGAGAAGTACGCCATGCCCACCCCGGTGGGCATGGCGCCACGCGGTTCGGACAAGGCGGCGCGCGCCAAGCTGTTGGGCGCGCTGAAATCGATCAACACCGACCAAGCCGTGGTCTTCCCGGAAGGGGTGGACGTCAAGCTGATGGAAGCGGCCAGATCATCGGGGGGCGACTACGCCACCTTTTACGGTCTGATGAACGAGGCCATCAGTAAAATCATCCTGTCGCAGACCATGACCACCGACAACGGGTCCAGCAAGGCCCAGGGCCAGATTCACGAGAACCGGCTGAAGGAGGTGGTAAAATCGGACAACGACCTGTTGTTTGAAAGCCTGAACGAAGGCCCGGTGGCTTGGCTGACCGCGTGGAACTTTCCCGGAGCCGCCCGCCCCCGCGTGTGGCGGGACCATACCGACACCCCCGACGAAAAGGCCCAGGCCGAGCGGGACGAAAAGCTCTACCTCATGGGGTTCGAACCGACCCCGGAATACATCCAGGACACCTATGGGCCAGGATGGGTCAAGCGGTCCACGGCCATGGTGCCCGCGCAGATCGGCGCCGCCACCGCCGTGCAGCCCCCCGCCGACGCCCCCAGCTTCGCCGAGCCTGGCGCCGCCCGGGACCCGGCCGACGACATCACCGACCAACTGGACGCCCTGGCTGGCCCGGCCATGGATGCCCTGATTGATGAGTTGGGCCGCATGCTGGCCGACGCCACCGACCTGGCCACCGTTGAGAAGCGGTTACTGGAGATCGGCGCCACCCTGCCAGTGGACGATTTGGCCAAGACCATCGGGGAAGGGCTGGCGGTGGCCAACCTGACCGGCCGCAAGGAAGTGGCCAATGACGGTTGAGCCAAAAGCCGTCGATTTCGGCGAGGCCATCGCCTACTTCCGCCAGAAGCTGAACATGCCCACCAAGGCATGGACGGACCTGTGGCAGGCCCAGCACGCGCGGGCCTTCGTGGTCGCGGGCGCCATGAAGGAAGATTTGGTGGCCGACCTGCGCAACGCCGTGGCCAAAGCCATTGAACAGGGCACCACCCTGGCCGAGTTCAGGAAAGACTTCGACCAGATCGTGGACAGGCATGGGTGGAGCTATAAGGGCCAGCGCGGATGGCGCACGGGCGTCATCTACAACACCAACCTGCGCATGGCCTACGCCGCCGGGAAATGGCAGCAGGCCGAACAGCTTAAAATGCGCCGCCCCTATCTGCGGTACGTGGCTATCCTGGATCGCCGCACCCGGCAGGACCACAAGGATTGGCACGGCACCGTCCTGCCTATCGATGACCCGTGGTGGAAGACCCACTATCCACCCAACGGCTGGGGGTGCCGCTGCACTGTCCAGCAACTTGGCCCGCGCGACCTGGATCGCTACGGCTATCAGGTCAACGATCAAGCCCCGCCCGTCGCGTGGGAAAACCGCACCGTCCGCACGCCCCAGGGCGACGTGACGGTGAAGGCGCCCCAGGGAATCGATACCGGCTTTGCCTATAACGTCGGTCGCGCCGCCTGGGGCCAAAGCGCCGAGTTGATGGCGCTCGAACGCCACGGCCCATGGGAGGCGTTACAGGCTCCCGGCGCCGCGCCCCCGACCGATTTGATACAAGCGGTCAAACCGGTGGCCAAATTGGGCAAACGGGCCGCCGATGAAGCTGGGTTGCGCGATGCCCTGCGCCAGGCCATCGGCGGCGACCAAGCCGTGTTCACCGATCCAACCGGCGGGCGCGTCAACATCACCCAGGCCATCGTGGACCACATGCTGGAGAAGCCCAGCCGGATGGACGGCCGCGAAGCCTTCTTCCCGTTTATCCGCGAGGTGGTGGAAGACCCGACCGAGATTTGGGTGGGCTTCGCCCAATCTAACCAGTCGGGCCGCGTGGCCATGCGGCGGCGCTACGTGAAGCTGCTGGAGCTGGGCAAGGACACCACCGTGGGCATCGTCGCCGACGCCGACGGCGGCCAGTGGTCGGGCGTAACGTTTTTCCGAGGCGATGCCCGCAGCATCAAGACGCTACGCCAAGGCGTGCGGATTTACGACGCTCCGAAATCAGCATAACTGATGCAGTTTGCGAAATTGATTGCCTGCGGTATCCTTCCCACTTTCGAATGGAGGGTTATATGGTTCATTGGATCGAGCCAGAATATTCAAAGACCCGTGTGCGTCAGGCAGGGAAGAATATTCGTGACGGAAAAGAGGACCTGTCAGACCTAATTGTTATCGAAAATTGGCGAGCCTGCCATGCCTACGTCCTGAATACATTTCAAGCTAATCTTCGCAATCGAACCCGTGGCACAAAAATCGTTGTTGCCCAGCGGCTCAAGCGTAGGAACACTATTTTCGATAAACTGCGCCGAGAGCCTCACATGCAACTCCCCACGATGCATGACATCGCTGGTTGCAGACTCATTTTTGAAAATGAAAAAGAGTTATTTGATTTCAGAAGAAAGATGCATAAAGCAAGCTTCAAGCACAAATGCAAAAGCAAGGACGATGACAGATACAACTACATATTGAATCCAAAAGAAAGCGGCTACAGAGGTATACATGATGTTTACGAATATGATGTAAATAGCTCAAAAGGAATAACATGGAATGGCCTTCTTCTTGAAATTCAATATAGAACAAAATATCAGCATGCATGGGCGACTGCTGTTGAAGTTGCGGATTTAATTACTACGAACCGGATAAAATTTAGCGATGCAGACCAATATCACAAAAATTTTTTTAAATATGCCAGTGAAATAATAGCACGGGCATATGAGGGACGAACGGCATGCTTACCTAACCTAAAAACGAAGAGCTTGTTCACGAATTTGACCAAATAAACCGAAGAGTTGGACTAATTCTTACATTCGAAAACTTAAAACAAACAAAAAGTCATGTTGCTTTCAAGATGAATACACTGCTTATATTCCGAGATGGGGACCTTGAAACAGAAACATTTGAAAGCGTTAACAAGGCAATTGCACGATACGATCAACTTGAAAAGAATTTTGAAGAAACATCAGCAGATATTGTTCTCGTTAGAGCCGACACCCCAGAAGACATCCGAGATGCATTCAGAAATTATTTCTCGGATGCTAATGATTTTGTAAAGTACATCAATGACGGAGGCGGAAAATTACTCCAGCAGCCTCAGAGTATTTTATTAGATGAAATCTAGCTTCAAGGCATATGGTCGCCCGCACACGCCATGCCGCCCGGCACCGGCCATTGGGGTGCGGCCCTTGAAAGGGCCGATGCCTGCCCGACAATGATAGGACTTCTCGCCCCTGATTTGAAGTGTATCATCCGGTTCCGTAAAAACCGCCCATAAGCCCCGAAAGGGGTAAGGGCGACATCGACATGGCGGGCACCCCGCCAGCGCCCGCCACAGGGCCTTAAAAACCGCTTTAACGGCGATGTCTCCCCGCAATGGAGACGTACCCCCGGAACTGTTCCGGAAGTTTCACCTCTTCCCCCATCCGGCACACTCCACCCCACGTCATTTTGACCGTGGGGATGAAGCTTTGCCCAAGATCGAAATTTTCCGGGTCGGCACGCACACCGCCATGCAGGGGGTGACGCTGGAGTTCAGCGAGGACAAGCTGGCCGCCGCCTGCGCCGCCTATGACCCGACGCTACACGAGGCGCCACTGGTGGTCGGCCACCCCACCGCCACCGCTCCGGCTTTCGGATGGGTCAAGGGCATGGGCATGGACGGCACCAGCGTGGTGGCCGACTGCGACCAAGTGAACCCCGATTTCGCCGAACTGGTCAAAACCGGCGCCTTCAAGAAGGTGTCGGCGAGTTGGTACGGCCCGACCAACCCGGCCAACCCCAAGCCCGGCACCTATTATCTGCGCCATGTCGGCTTCCTCGGTGCCCAGCCGCCCGCCATCAAGGGCCTTCGGGCCGTGGACTTCGCCGAGGATGACGGCGAGGTGGTGACGGTCGAGTTCGGCGAGGCCACCGACCGCCGCCTGGTCACCCTGTTCCGCACCCTGCGCGACTTCCTCTTGGCCGAGTTCGGCCAGGAGAAGGCTGACCAGGCGCTTCCCGGCTGGACCGTGGACTGGCTGTCCGAAGACGTGGCGCGCGAGGCTGCCCAGGCCGAGATCGCCGCCACTCCCGCCTTTTCCGAACCGCAACAGACCAAGGAGCCCCCCGTGGGACCGAACACCCAACCGACCCCGGCCGAGCTGGAGGCGAAAGCCGCCAAACTGGCCCAGGACCAAGCCGATTTCGCCGAGCGCCAGACCAAGTTCCGCCGCGACCAGAACGGGGCGTGGCTGGACGGCCTTGTGGCCGAAGGCCGCCCGCTGCCCATGCCCAAGGATGACCTGCTGTCGTTCATGGAGGCGATCAGCGCCGACGGCATGGTGGTGGACTTCGCCGAAGGCGATGGCAAGACCGCCAAGAAAGCGGCGGTGGACGTGTTCAAGACTCTGTTGAAGGGCATGCCGGTCACCGTCGATTTCAGCGAACGCGCTCCTGGCACCCCCGGCGACGAAGCCACCACCGACCCCACTGACCTGGCCCGGCGTGCCCTGGATTTCCAGGAAACCCAGGCCAAGGTCGGCATCGTCATCAGCACCACCGACGCGGTGGCGCACGTTCAGAAGGAAGCCGCGAAGTGACCATGCGCACCATCAGCAAGAGCCGCCGGGCCGGTGGCCCTATCCCGCCTTATCGCATCGTCAAGCCTGGCGCGGTCGAGGGGCAGGTGGTGCTTGCCGCCGCTCCCACTGACGCATTGAAGGGGACGACCGGACAGTTGGGCGTCAGTTCGGGCGAACGGGTGGACGTGGATTTGGGCGGCATCCCCGAGGTGGAACTGGGCGGCACTGTTGCCAACGGCGACCCGCTGACCTCGGACGCCAGCGGAAAGGCCGTGAAGGCCCAGCCGGTGGCGGGCGCCAACGTTCGCATCATCGGCTTCGCCGACGCCGCAGGCACCAACGGCACCGTCATCAACTACATCTTCGCGCCCGGCGTGATGCAGGGCTAAGGGAGTTAGAACCACATGGCCACTTCGCCCTTCGTCCCGTCTCCCACCTTGACGGCCATCGCCATCGCTTACCGTAACCCGGCTTACGCGCTGATCGGCGAGAAGGTGATGCCGCGCGCCACCCCGGTGCTGGGAACCAAGGAATTCCGCTACAGGGTCTATAACCTGGCCGATGGCTACACCGTCCCCGACACCGCCGTGGGCCGCACCGGCCGCCCGGCCGAGGTGTCCACCCAGGCGGTGGAAATGCCCGGCATGTGCGAAGACCACGGCCTGGATTACCCCCTGCCCCAGGATGACATCACCCAGGCCAAGGGCAGCAATACCGATCCGCGCGGCTTCGCCACCGAGTTCACGGCAAATCTGGTCAATCTTGGACGTGAAATCCGCGTGGCGGCCAAGACCTTCTCGGCAAACAGCTATGGCGCGGCCAGCGTTCAGACCCTGGGCGGCACCGATCAGTTCAACGACGCCGCCAGCGACCCGGTGGCCATCATCACCGAAATGCTGGACACCCCGCTGTTGCGTCCCAACCGGCTGGTGTTTGGCAAGGCTGTGTGGGGCGTTTTGCGCCGCCACCCCAAGCTCTTGAAGGCCATTTTCCCGAGCGGCAACGGCGAAGGCATGGCCACCCGTCAGCAGGTCGCCGATCTGTTCGAAGTCGGTGAAGTGCTGGTGGGCGAGAGTTTCGTGAACGCCAACCGCAAGGGCCAAGCCGCCAACTTCCAGCGCGTGTGGGGCAACCACATCGCTGGTCATTTCATCGACCCCACCGCCAACAACCAAGCGGGTGTCACCTGGGGCCTGACCATGCAGTACGGCCAGAAGGTGGCCGGAACGTCGGTGGACGGCAGCATTGGCGCGCGGGGCGGCGAGCGTGTCCGCGTGGTGGACACCGTGGCCGAACTGGTGGTGGCGCCGGATGCTGGCTTCCTGATCCAAAACGCCATCAGCGGCTAAAGGAGGATGGCATGGCTTACCGCGTGAAGCGTGGGACGATCCGACTGAATGGCAAAAAATACGGGGAAGACGTGCCCTTGCCCTTGGGGGAGGACGATCAGGACTTGATCGACACCCTGGAGAGCCTGGAAGCCATTGAGGCCGTTCCCGACGAAGAGGTGAAGGCCAAGCCTGACCCCAAGCCGTCCAAGGCCCCGGCGAAGTAACTCCCCCCTGACCCAAGCCCCCGGATGATTCGCCATCCGGGGCAAGGATTGCCCCGGCGATGACCTACGCGACCCAAGACGACATGGTGGCCCGCTTCGGCGAGACCGAGCTGGTGCAGCTAACCGATGACACCGATACCGGCAAGATCGGGCCACGCCTGGCCGTCGCCTTGGCCGATGCACACCAGATCATCGACGGGTATGTGGCGGGCATCTATGCCGTGCCGCTTACCCCGGTGCCCGACCTGGTGAAACGTTGGGTGTGCGACATTACCCGCTATTACCTTCACCGCGATGCCGTGCCCGATCTGGTGGAGAAGAATTTCAAGGCCGCCATGTCGGGTGTTAGCCAAGTGGCGCGAGGCGATATGACCCTGGCTTGTGCGGGTGTCGAGGCCGAGGAAGACCCAGCCGCCGATGACCTGGCCACCTATGACGACGCGCCCAGCATCATGGCCAATGGGCCGTGGGGGCTGTGATGACCGGGGGCGTTTCCTTCACCGTCAAGGCAGAAGGCGCTTCCGCCGTCGGCCGCGCGCTGGTGGGGCTTCAACTCCGCATGCGCGACCTGCGGCCGGTGCTTACCGAGATCGGTGCCGCCCTTCTGACTTCTGTTCAGCGCCGGTTTGAGGACGAACAGGGGCCGAGTGGTGCGCCGTGGGCACCCATCCAGCGCGCGGGTGCCATCCTGCGCGATAGCGGGCGGCTGTTCCAATCGCTGACCTACGCGGTGGCGGCCACCTTCGTGGAGATCGGCACGAACGTCATTTACGGCCGCATCCATCAGGAAGGCGGTTGGGCCGGCCGGGGCCATTCGGTCTTCCTTGAAGCCCGCCCTTACCTTGGCCTGGACGAGCCAGACCGTCGCGAAATGCTGGACATCACCAACGATTACATCCGCGAGGTCTTGCCGTGATCGCCGAGATTGAGAACGCCATGCTATCCCGCCTGACCAGCGCCAAAGTCCTGCGGCTGCTGGGCTACACCGTGAAGACCGTGGACAGCCTTGGCGGCGAGTTCGATGACGAAGCCGCCCTGAAGAAAGCCGTCAACCTGGTGCCCGGCATCTGGGTGACGTTCATGGGCGAGGAGAAGGCCGCCGATCAGGGGTATGGCTCTCACAAGATGAAGGCCACCTTTCGCGTGGTGGTGGCCGCCATCAACAAACGGAATCAAGCTGCCACCCGTCACGGTTCAGGCACCGACGTGGGCACCTACCAGATGGCCCAAGATGCCCGCACGCTGCTGGCCGGGCAAACGTTCGGCATGGACATCGGCTATCTGGAACCCGTCCGCATCCGCACCTTTCCTGCCGTCGAGAAGGCCATGCCTGGCCTGTCCGTCATGGCGGTGGAGTTCACCACCACCTACACCGCCACCGACGCTCCGGACCAACCGGGCGCACGGATCGGCGCCGATGTGCCGCGCGACAAGGGGCTGCCCGAGGCGATGGCCATCGGCGCAGGCATCACCGACTTCCGCACCACCCACGCCGATTGGGTGCCGCCTTTCAACCTGTCCGACACCGTGAGCCTGGAGACCTGACCAGATGGCCGAGTTGCATCTGAAACCCGCCCGAGAGGGCGACATCATCCGCGACCCCATCAGCGGCCGCGTCATGCCACCCGAGGGGGAAACCAAGCCGCGCAATCCCCATTGGCTGCGCCGCCTGGGCCGGGGCGAGGTGATCGAAACCACCGCCGATGCCATCGCCCAGGGCAAGACAGAGCGCGAGGCCAAAGAAGCAGCGGTCACCTCCGACGCTGAAGCCGACATCAGGCCGGTGGCCGATATGCCCCCCGAAGCCAAGCCCCGCAAGGGCAAGGAGTAAGCCCCCATGCCGATCAGTTTCGCGCAAATCAGCCTGTCCTCGCGCCTGCCCGGCTTTGAGGTCGAGTTTGACAACAGCCACGCCGTGAAGGGCCTGGCGCTGGACGCCACCCGCGTGGTGATGTTCGCCCAGAAGCTGCCGGGCGGCACCGCGCCCACCAATGTTCCCACCCGCCTGCTGGCCGCCGACCACGGCGTGAAGCTGGGCGGCCGGGGGTCCATGTTGGCGGCGATGGCCCGCGCCTTCCGCAAGGCCAGCGACATGCTGGACGTGT
>NZ_AQPH01000065.1 GCF_000442515.1 Magnetospirillum fulvum MGU-K5
GATGGCGGAGGGGTGGGATTCGAACCCACGATGAGCTTGCACCCATACCGGTTTTCGAGACCGGCGCATTCGACCACTCTGCCACCCCTCCGCAGGGATGCTGTCCCCTGGTCGGTGGGGAGGCGCGGAAAATAGCGCAACTCCCGCACTCTGGCAAACGCTTTCTTCGCTTTTCCTGTCGATTGCGAAACGAGGCCTAGAGACCGCGCAACGCCGCGATATTTCCGGCGTAATCGGGGGTCTTGAATACGGCGGAACCGGCAACGAACGCGGTGGCCCCGGCCTTGATCAGGCGGGGCGCGATCTCGGCGGTGACGCCGCCATCGACTTCAAGCTCGATCGGGCGGTCGCCGATCAACTTGCGGATGCGGGCGACCTTCTCGACCTGCGACTCGATGAAGCTCTGGCCGCCGAAGCCGGGATTGACGCTCATCACCAGGATCAGGTCGAGACGGTCGAGCACGTATTCCAGCACGCTTTCCGGGGTCGCCGGATTGAGCGACAGACCGGCCTTTTTGCCCAGCGAGCGAATCAGTTGCAGCGAGCGGTCGATATGAAGATCGGCCTCGGCATGGACGGTGATGTAATCGGCTCCGGCCTTGGCGTAATCCTCGATATAGGGCTGGGCCGGGGCGATCATCAGATGGACGTCGAACGGGCGGGCGGTGTGGGGGCGCAGCGCCTTGATCACCGCCGGTCCGATCGTCAGGTTGGGGACGAAGTGCCCGTCCATCACATCGATATGGATCCAGTCGCCGCCCGCCTGATCGATGGCGCGGACTTCCTCGCCCAGGCGGGCGAAATCGGCGGAAAGGATGCTGGGGGCGATCTTGACGGTCATGGCGGCACGGGTCCAGGGAGGGGGAAAGAAACCGCCCCGTCGCGGACGGACCGGACGGGGCGGGGATCAGTGGCGGAAGATCAGGCGATCTTGGGGGCCAACTCGCCCGAGGCATAGCGGGCGGTCATCGCCTCCAGCCCGATCACTTTGATCTTGCTGGCCTTGCCCGCCGCGCCAAAGGCTTCGTAGCGGGCCTGGCAGATGCCGCTCATGCTCTTGATCGTCTGCTTGAAATAATCGCGCGGATCGAACTTCTTCGGCTCGTCGTTGAAGAACTTGCGGATCGCGCCGGTCGAGGCCATCCGCAAATCGGTGTCGATATTGACCTTGCGGACGCCGTGCTTGATCGCCTCGACGATCTCTTCGACCGGCACGCCATAGGTCTCGCCCAGGTCGCCGCCATTGTCGTTGATGATCTTCAGCCAATCCTGCGGCACCGAGCTCGATCCGTGCATCACCAGATGGGTGTTGGGGATGCGGGCGTGGATTTCCTTGACCCGGCTGATCGCCAGAACGTCGCCCGTCGGCGGACGGGTGAACTTGTAGGCGCCGTGGCTGGTGCCGATCGCGATCGCCAGCGCATCGACCTGGGTCTGCTTGACGAACTCAGCGGCTTCGTTGGGGTCGGTCAGCAACTGAGAATGGTCGAGCTTGCCGGCCGCACCGACGCCGTCTTCCTCGCCGGCGGTGCCGGTTTCGAGCGACCCCAGGCACCCCAGTTCGCCTTCGACCGAAACGCCGCAGGCATGGGCGATGTCGACGACCTGACGGGTGACGCGGACGTTATAGTCCCAGTCGGACGGAGTCTTGCCGTCTTCCTTCAGGCTGCCGTCCATCATCACCGAGGAGAAGCCGGACTGGATCGCGCGCACGTTGATCGAGGGCGAGGTGCCGTGATCCTGATGCATGCAGACCGGAATCTGGGGATAGGCTTCGGTCGCGGCGAGGATCAGGTGGCGCAGGAACGCCTCGCCCGCATACTTTCGAGCCCCGGCCGAGGCCTGGAGGATCACCGGGCTATCGGTGGCGGCCGCAGCCTCCATGATCGCCTTGACCTGCTCCATGTTGTTGACGTTGAAAGCGGGGATGCCATAGCCGTGCTCGGCAGCGTGATCGAGCAACTGGCGCAGCGAAACGAGCGACATAAAAGTCTCCTTCCTGGCGTTTCTTCGGTCGCGCCGACGGGTTACAGACGGGCCAGCGCGGCCTCGGCCACCGCACGCGCGGTAATGCCGAAATGGTTGTAAAGCGTGTCGGCAGGGGCCGAGGCGCCAAAGCCGGTCATCCCGATCACAGCCCCATTGTCGCCGACCCAGCGCTCCCAGCCGAACGTGCCGAGCGCTTCGACGGCGACGCGGACGGTGCCATCTCCCAGCACCGCCGAACGATACTCCTTCGTCTGGCGCTCGAACAGTTCCCAGCAGGGCAGCGAGACCACGGCGGTACCGATTCCCTGGCTTTCCAGCAGGTCCTTGGCTTCCAGCGCCAGCGACACTTCCGAGCCGGTGGCGAGCAGGGTGACCTGACGGCTCTCCAGATCGGATTCGGCCAGGATATAGCCGCCGCGCGCGGTCAGATTGTCGTCGGAATGGATCGTCCGCAGGGTCGGCAGATTCTGACGCGACAGCGCCAGCACGCTGGGGCCGGTCTCGTTATCGAGCGCCGCTTCATAGGCTTCCATCGTCTCGACCGGGTCGCAGGGACGGAACACCAGCACGTTGGGGGTGGCACGCAGGGCGGTCACCGTTTCGATCGGCTGATGGGTCGGGCCATCCTCGCCCAGACCGATCGAATCGTGGGTCAGGACATAGATCACCCGGCGGTTCATCATCGCGCTCATCCGCAGCGCGGGCCACAGGTAATTGGCGAAAATCAGGAAGGTGCCGCCATAGGGGATGAAGCCGCCATGCAGCGACAGGCCGTTCATGATCGCGGCCATCCCGTGCTCACGGACGCCGTAATGGATGTAGCGGCCGGAGAAGTCGGTCGGGGTGATCGAGCGGGTGACCTTGGTGTGGGTCAGGTTGGAATGGGTGAGGTCGGCCGACCCGCCGATCAGCTCGGGGATCACCGGGGTCAGCGCTTCCAGCGCTTCCTGGCTCGACTTGCGGGTGGCCCATTTCGGCTGTTCCGCCGTCACCTTGCGCTTGAAGTCGAGCACTGTCTGGTGCCAGCCTTCGGGCAGGCGACCGGCGACGGTGCGCTCGAACTCGGCGCGTTCGGGATAGGCGGCAAGACGGGCTTCCCAGGCCGCACGCTCGGTGGCACCGCGGCGTCCGGCGGCACGCCAGGCGTCCAGGATCGGGGCGGGAATCTCGAACGGGGCATGCGGCCAGCCCAGCTTGGCCCGGGCGCCCGCGATCTCTTCGGCTCCCAGCGGCGCACCATGAACCTTTTCGGTACCGCCCTTGGTCGGCGCGCCAAAGCCGATCACGGTGCGGCAGGCGATCAGGCTGGGGCGGTCGCTGGCCTTGGCGGCCTCGATCGCGGCGGCGATCGCTTCGGGATCGTGACCGTCAACGCGGGTGACGTCCCACTTGGCGGCGCTGAAGCGGGCCAACTGGTCTTCCGAGGTCGACAGCGCGGTGTCGCCATCGATACAGATGTGGTTGTCGTCCCACAGCAGGATCAGCTTCGACAATCCCCAATGCCCGGCCAGCGAGATCGCTTCCTGGCTGATCCCCTCCATCAGACAGCCGTCACCGGCAATGACGTAGGTGTAGTGGTTGACGATGCCGTCGCCGTGCCGCGCCGCCATCATCTTTTCCCCCAGCGCCAGACCGACGGCGTTGGCCAGACCCTGGCCCAGCGGCCCGGTGGTGGTCTCGGCGATCGCGACATGGCCGAATTCGGGGTGACCGGCGGTGCGGGCGCCGAACTGGCGGAACTTGCGGATCTGATCGATGTCGAGATCCTCGTACCCGGTCAGATAGCCCAGCGCGTAAAGCAGCATCGAGCCGTGACCTGCAGACAGGACAAAGCGGTCACGGTCGGCCCAGCGCGGCGCTTTCGCATCGAACTTGAGGAATCGGGTGAACAGCACGGTTGCCACGTCGGCCATGCCCATCGGCATGCCGGGATGGCCGGACTTGGCCGCCTCGACGGCATCCATGGACAAGAAACGGATGGCGTTGGCCATGTCGGCTGGGGAAGTCATCGTGCGGTCCTTATCGGCTGGGGGAACGGGACAAAGAAGAAAGGGGCAGGGGAAACGGGCGGTCAGCTCCGTTTGTGCCAACTGGTCAGCATCTGGCGGTGCCCGGCCGGGCCGCCGATCATCAAGGTATGGGTCAGTTCCTGGTCGCCCCGGCGTTCGACGCCATCGAGCAACAAGCCGGTGGTGATCCCGGTGGCGCAGAACGCGACCTTGTCCGAGCGCACCAGTTCTTCCAGCCGATACCAGCGGGTGAGGTCGATGTCGGCCGCTTCGACCGCCTGCTGCTCGGTGGCCAGTTGGGGGTCGACCCGGGCCATGAAATCGCCGCCCATGGCGCGGATCGCAATCGCCGACAACATTCCTTCGGGTACGCCGCCGGTGCCCATCAGCGCGTCGATTCCCGATCCCGGCGTTACCGCCATCAGCGCTCCGGCGACATCGCCCGCCGGATAGAGTGCGACACGGGCACCCGCTTCGTGGATCGCTTCAACCAGCGCCTTGTTGCGCGGCTTTTCGATCACATAAATGGTGAGGTCGAGGATCGGCTTGCCAAGAGCGCGCGACAATTGACGCAACCGCTCGGAAATCGGGGCGGCGGGATCGACCCGGCCGCGCGCCGCAGGGGGCACCGCCAGTTTCTCGACATAGCGGACGGGGTGAAGGTCGATCAGGCTGCCATGCGGGGCCAGTCCGACCACCGCCATCGCATTGGTCATCCCCTTGGCGAGATAGCTGGTTCCTTCCAGCGGATCGACCACCAGATCCCATTGGGGGGCGTGTTCGGGATCGCCGAAATGCTGGCCGTGATAGAGCGAGGAGATTTCGTCGCGGGGACCTTCACCGATGTGAAGGAGACCGTTCAGCGGCAATTGCGCCAACCGGGCTTCCATCGCGCCGACCGCAGCATCGTCGGCCAGGGCGCGGTCGCCGCGCCCGATCCAGTCATAAGCGGCCCGCGCCGCGGATTCAGTTGCCCGACGCAGATCATAGGGGCTGATGGGCAGGCCATCGGCATGCGCGTCGCGAGGGTCATGCATTCGCCGTCGTCCTCTCCGCCATCACCCCATCAACCGGGGTGATATTTTTTTCGCCGAGTGTGGGGGGACGGGTCAAGTGAAGGAACACCCGTTCGGAGCCACCGCAAAAAACTTGTGGGTAAGGCTGACCCACTCGGAAGAGTGGGGTCATCCCCGGCGCTCGTCAGGTGAAGGCCTTGAAGGCGATCAAAGTAAAGGTGTCGGTGACGCCGGGCAGGGTCTGCACGTTCTCGACCACGAACTGACCGAGATCGACGCCGTCTTCGAGGTAACATTTCAGCATCAGATCATACTGACCCGAAATCGAATGCACCTCGGACACGGCCTCACTCTCGACGGCATGGTCGGCGACTTGATAGGCCTGACCCGGCAGGCACTTCAGCATGACAAAAATGGTCTGCATCGGGGCTATCCTCCGGTTCGGCGACAAGGGGGGAGAGGCGGACAGAGCCGCCCGTCTCACTCCTCGGCGACGGCCTCCACTTCATCCTCGTCTTCGTCGGCCAGATCGCGGGCCGACAGCTTGGACGGCAACGGCACCGGGATCAGGATGAAATCGGGCGGATGGTCGCCAAATCCCACCACGTCGTCGGCATGCAGCATCTCGCCGATTCCCAACTCGTCGATCCGACCCCGGCGGCGGCCACGGTCGTCACGGCCACGGCCGCGCTCGTCACGGTAGCGTGAGCGGGATTCGGCAGCGGCGGGACGGATGTCGCGGATCGGGGCTTCCTCGCGCGGCGGAGCGGCGGGGGCGGGGCGGGGCTGCGGCACTTCGATCGCCGCCTTGCTGGCCGGTTGCGGCTCGCGCAGAACGGCTGAGGCCGGGGCGGGGGCCGGAGCCGGGCTTTCGCCGCGGGCGGGGCGGCCACGGTCACGTCCGGTGGGCTTGGCGGCACCACGTCCACCGCGACCCTTGCGGGCAGTCATGTCCAACTCCAGGGCTGGCACCCCCTCGACGGCGATGCGGGGAATGGTGTTCCCGATCAGCTTTTCAATCGCGGCAACCGCTTTGCCGTCATCGGGGACGGCGATGGTGAAGGCACGTCCGGCCATCCCGGCGCGACCGGTGCGGCCGATGCGGTGAACGTAATCTTCGGCATGGATCGGAACGTCGAAATTAAAGACGTGGCTGACCGCCGAGACGTCGATGCCGCGGGCGGCGACGTCGGAACAGACCATCAGGCGAATTTCGCCCTTCTTGAAGCTGTCGAGCGTGTCGCCCCGGGCCGACTGGGCCATATCGCCATGCAACTGACAGACATCGAAATCGTGCTTCTTCAGCGAGCGATAGAGGATGTCGACGTCACGCTTGCGATTGCAAAAGATGAAGGCGTTCTTGACGTTCTCGGTCCGGATCAGATGGCGGAGCGTCTCGCGCTTGTCGATTTCCTCGACGACGGCAAGATGCTGCTCGACCGTTGCGGCGGTGGAGGTGCCGGGCGAAACGGTGATTTCCTTCGGATTCATCAAGAAAGCGTCGGCGAGGCGGCGGATTTCCGGCCCCAGCGTCGCCGAGAAGAACAGGGTCTGGCGGATTTTCGGCAGCAGGCCGACGATCCGTTCGACATCGGGGATGAAGCCCATGTCGAGCATCCGGTCCGCTTCGTCGATCACCAGGACCTTGACGTCGTTGAGCAGGATGCGGCCGCGCTCGAACATATCGAGCAGACGTCCCGGAGTCGCGATCAGCACGTCAACACCGCGATCAAGCAGCGCGGACTGATCGCTCATCGACTCGCCGCCGATGATCAGCGCCTTGGTCAGGCGGTGATATTTGCCGTAATTGTCGAAATTCTCGGCCGCCTGGGCCGCCAACTCGCGGGTGGGGGCGAGGATCAGCGAGCGCGGCATCCGCGCCTTCGCCCGTCCTGCCGCGAGAATCTCGATCATCGGCAAGGTGAAGGAGGCGGTTTTGCCGGTGCCGGTCTGAGCACAGCCCAACACGTCCCGGCCCATCAAGACAACAGGGATCGCCTGCGCCTGAATGGGAGTCGGGCAAGTGTAGCCAACTTCAGCCAGCGCTTTGAGAAGCTCGGGGCCGAGACCCAGGTCCTCGAAAGTCATCGAGGGGCTTTCCGGGCCGTCCGAGCGGCCATGTTCGATAGGGGATGTCATACGCGGCGGAATAATAGGGCTTCTTTCGGCCAAGTCAATGTCGTAACTGCGAAAAGGTAGCGGCGTGACAAGGATTGCGTCAATCCGATCCGGTCGATACCCTTTTTCCCCGCCATAACCACAAAAACAGGGGGTTGCCACCATGTTGATCGATGCCGAGCGTTCCTGCCTGCTGATCGTCGACGTTCAGGAGTCGCTGGCTCCGGTGATGTTCGACCCACGCCGGGTTTATCGCGGCTGCGGCCTGTTGATGCGGGCGGCGGTGCGGCTGGGTCTGCCGGTGGTGGTGACCGAGCAATATCCCAAGGGCTTGGGCCCGACGGCCGGTGAGTTGCTGGCGCTGGCCCCCGAGGGGGCGGTGATGGAAAAGCTGCATTTCTCCTGTGCCCACGATCCGGCGATCCGTGCCCGCGTCGATGGGTTGGGGCGTCCCCGTCTGGTGATCGCCGGGCTTGAATCGCATATCTGCGTGTTGCAGACCGCGCTCGGCTTCAAGGCGGCTGGATACGAGCCGGTGGTGGTTGCCGATGCTTGTGCCTCGCGGACCGAGGCTAATTTCAACGCGGCGATGGCCCGCATGGCCGATAATGGGGTCGAGATCGCCACGGTTGAGATGGTGATCTTCGAATGGCTCAACCGCGCCGGGACCCCGGAATTCAAGGAACTGTCCGCCCTGGTGAAGTAAGGAGAGGTCGCGATGTCCGAGACTCTGATTCTGCTCCCCGGCCTGCTGTGCGATTTCCGGCTGTGGGAGCGTCAGGCCGCAGCCCTCGCCCCGCAGGCTCGGGTGGTGGTGCCCGATCTGTCGCAGGACGAGTCGCTGGCGGCGATGGCGGAGCGGGTGCTGGCGGCGGCCCCGCCGCGTTTCGCCCTGGGCGGCCTGTCGATGGGCGGCTATCTCTCGATGGAGATCATGCGCCGGGCCCGGAACGGGTCGAGCGGCTGGCCCTGATGTGTACCAACGCCCTGGCCGACCCGCCCGAGCAGCGGCAGCGTCGCCTGGACGCGATTGCGCTCGCCGCGACTCCCGCCGGCTTCGATCAGGTGGTGGCGGCGCAGACCTCTGTCTTGCTGGCTCCATCCTCTGCCGCCGATCCGGCCATCGCCGGTCTGTTCCGGGCGATGGCGCAGGCGGTCGGGCCTGAGGGCTTTGCCCGTCAGCAGCGGGCGATCATGGCCCGTCCCGACTCGCGTCCCGGTCTGGCCGCGATTGCCTGCCCGACCCTGGTCCTGTGCGGGGCACTCGATACCCTGACGCCGCCCGATCTGCATCGGACCCTGGCCGAAGCAATCCCGGCGGCCCGGCTGGAAATCGTGCCCGACAGTGGCCATCTCACCCCGATCGAGCGGCCCGACCCGGTTTCCGCCGCCTTGTCATCCTGGTTAAGAGAAGGCTGAATATATTTAAGAATCAGGTTATTAACTGATCGTCTTCGACCACGTAGAGATCGGCGATATCCTCGAAATCGCCATCAATATTGATCGGGGCGATCTGGGCGAACAGGTCGAGGATCACCACCGCATTCAGCGCGGCGTCGCGGTTGACGCTGTCGCGCATGCGGTTCGACAAGGCCAGATTCATCGCCGACAGTTCTGCGTAATTGTCCTTCAGTCCCTGGAGGGACAGCGCCTCGTCGCTGCCCTGCTGTTGCTGGGCGATATAACGGCCCAGCAGCCAGATTGCGAACGAACGGGTCAGCGTTTCCTTCTCGTCGGCGAACGGGGTGTGGTAGCGCGCCATCGGTCGCAGGAACCGGGTCAGCGGGCAGCCCGAGGTGGCGCAGACCAACCCGATCAGCGCCGCCATGCCGGTCTGGAAGGTGGTATTGGCGACAAAGGTCCGAACCGGGGTTTCGACCTCGATCACCGCTTTTTCGTGAGACACCCGGTTGGCAAAGGCGGGCAGGAACATCGCGATGCCCAACGCCGAAGGGCAATGGGTGGTGCGGTCATCCAGCGGACAATTGGGGCAGCGGCGATGGCCAAGCTGGGTCCAGTCGGGGCGTGGGCTGTCTTCGGGCAGGATCAGGCGAAACGTCTCGGGGTCGAAATGGAGGACAACCGGGAGCGGATGATCGCTGTTGGCGAAGAAGCGGTAAGAAATCTGGTAGGCACCCGACATAGGTTATGGCTCCGACCGGAAGAGAAACGCGCCTGCTCTCGCTGATGTGGGGAGGCGCGTCTCCGACCTCAACCGTCAAGCATGGGCGGCCAGACGTTCGAAGCCACGTTCCAGATCGGCGATCAAATCCTCGGCCGCTTCCAGACCGGCATGGAAGCGCAAAGATGGCCCGACCGGTTTCCACTGGGTCGCGGTGCGGTGGATCGAATGGCCGCCGGTGGGGATCACCAGACTTTCAAAGCCGCCCCACGAGAAGCCGAGCTTAAAATGCTCGTATCCGTCCAGCATCGCATCGACCGCCCTTTTGCTGGCCGGTTTCAGGATCACGCCGAACAGGCCGCAGGACCCACTGAAATCGCGCTGCCACAGCGCATGGCCGGGATCGGATTTCAGCGCCGGATACAGCACCCGGTCAACCTCGGGCCGGGCTTCGAGCCAGCGGGTCAGCGTCTGGGCGGTATCGGCATGATGCTTCAGCCGCACCGGCAGGGTGCGCAGGCCACGCAGGCCGAGATACATCTCTTCGGTGCCGGGGCTGTGACCGAACGCGGCGACCGAACTCTTTACCTTCAGCCACAGCGCTTCGGTGGCGGTGGTGATGGTGCCCAGCATCGCATCGGCATGGCCGACGATGTACTTGGTCGCGGCCTGAATCGAGATATCCGCGCCCTTTTCGAATGGCTGGAAATTCAGCACCCCCCAGGTGTTGTCGATCATCACGATCGCGCCCGCGGCATGGGCGGCGGCGGCGATGGCCGGAATATCCTGAACCTCGAAGGTCAGCGAGCCGGGGCTTTCGGTGAACACGACCCGGGTGTTGGGGCGCAGCAGAGCGGCGATGCCGCCACCGATCAGCGGGTCATAATAGGTGGTCTCGATCCCCAGTCCGGCCAGCACCTCGTCACAGAATTTGCGGGTGGGCGCATAGGCGGAATCCGTCATCAACAGATGGTCGCCAGCCTTCAGAAAGGCCATCAACGCGCCGGTGATCGCCGCCAGACCGGAGGAGGTGGCGACGCACCGGGCTCCCCCTTCCAGTTCGGCTACCGCGTCTTCCAGGGCGAAGGTGGTGGGGGTGCCATAGCGGCCATAGCGGACACCGTCGAACAGCGAGCGACCGCTCGATTCCATCGCCGCAACCGAGGGTAGCAGGATCGTCGAGGCGCGAAAGACCGGAACGTTGACGGCACCGTGATAGCGTTCGGGGTGGCGTCCGGCGTGGAGGAGGCGAGTTTCTTTTTTCATCGGGTCCGGCATATGGGAAAGGGGGGAACCCATCGTGCCCCGCCCCGCCCGGGTGCCAAGCGGATTTCTCTATCGATTGGCCTCCTGACCGGGGGCGGCGTGCTGGGTCGCACGGTCAGAGGGCAATCGGACCGATCACGATCCGGGTTCGGCGTGGATGCGGTCGGTCACCAGCAACACCCGGGTCAGTCCCGGGGCTCTCGCCAGCCCCGGTTCGTCGTGCCAGTAGACAGCGGGTGTGCGCGCCTAGCGCCAGCCCGTTCGGGTGAAACCGGAAAATCTCCATGTCACGTACAAGCCCCCAGCAGAGCCTCGCCCGGATCGGCTGGGGCGCGGGGGAATGCGGGGTCAGGCCGTGGCGCTGACGATGGTGGTGTAGATTTTCTCCAGCAGGGTCAGCGCACCGCGATAGCCGACATGCGAGCGCGACAGCACCACTTCATAGGTGGTGGGGAAGGTGACTTCGACGATCGGGGCTTTCATCCCCTTGGCGACGTCGCGTTCCCAGGTCGTGCCAAAGATGATCGGTGGCTTGTGGCCGAAATCGGTCCGCAGTAATTTCTGATGGATGATGTAGCTGTCTTCCTCGAACTCGACCTCGGTCGAGACATCCTCGGCGATGGCGCGGTATTCGGCCTCGATCGCCGGACGAAACTCCTCGGGCGGGTTGTCGGTGATGATCTGAAGCGCCGGGATCAGCCCTAATTGGTTGACCAGGAACTTGGTCAGGGCAAGATTGTAGGTGCTGTCGGACAGCACCGCGAATTTGGCTGGCAATCCCCACCAATATTCGGCGTAGAAGGTGGTGAAGTCTTCGAGGTAGCTGTAATAAATGCGCTCCTCGGCGGCGATGAATGCCTCGGCCGGGGCGGGGTCCAACCCGGCGAAATCGACCACCTTGCGGATCAGGTCGGCACAGGCCTTCGCTCCGATCGGCAGAACCGGAACGTGCAGGAACGGCTGGCCGTAGGTGCGTTCAAGGTGGCGGGCGATATCAAGGCCCAGCCAGGGCGACAGCACCAGATTGAACTGGGCCTCGGGGATCGTCTTCCATTCCGCGACCCCACCGGAATGCTGGCCGAACAGGATGTTGACGGTCAGACCCGCCCCTTCGAGAATCCGTTTGATCTCGGCAAGATCGCCCCGCCAGAACGGATTGTGATAGGGCAGCAGCGACCAGACATTGACCAGCCCGGCTTGCTTCGGCCCGTCATAGGGGCCGACATATTGATCGATGATGGCGCGGGCGACCAATTCGTGCCCGGTGAAATTGTTGCCCTTGAAGCCGCCGGTTTCGGCAAAAGCCACCGGGGTTTCGGCATCGCGGAAATCGCGCACCACCGAGCCGACATCGTCGCCGACCAGATCGGAGATGCAGCCGGTCAGCACCACGAACAGATCGGCGTCGAGAACGTCCTGAGTGGCGCCGATCAACTCGCGCAGCCGGTCGGCTCCGCCGAACACCACTTCGCGTTCGGAAGCGTTGGTGCTGGGCACCACCGCGCCACCGCCATAGCCGCCGCCCTGCCACGCATTGTACATCGCCAGATTGACGAATTGTTTGTCGGCGCAGCCCGGCCCGCAATGGGTGATCGGGATGACGCGGGGAATCGCCGAAACCGAATGCATCGCCGCGATTGAGCAGGGATAGCGGATCTGTTCGATCGAGTTGGTCTTCACCAGAGGCGGGAGCGGGCTGTCGTGGAGATCAAAAGTCATGGTCGTGGTCTTCTTTCTCTATTCGGCACGCTTCGCCAGGGCGAACGGGTCCTTTTGCTCCAGCCACTTTTTCTTGTAGGGGAGCTTGGTGTGTGCGGCGAGGTCGAGGTGGAACTTGCGGTGGGCCAGGATGTTGAGGACCGACTCACCGATATTCAAGATGCCCTGGTAACCGACCGCATGATGCTCGTCGCCCAGCGGAATCGCCGGAATCCCCAGCCGCGAGGCCAGCGGGGCCAGCCCGTTGTGCCGGATCAGGATGAAATCGGGGTTGACCCGCTGGAGCAGCGCATAGAACTGGTATTGCTGGCGGTTGCCGACGCTGAAATGCGGCACGTCGCCATAGGTGTCGATCAGGTGGGTCAGGGTGTCCTGGCGCGGGTCCTGACTGTCGTAGACGGGGTCATGGTGGAACACCAGCGACCCATTGACCTCAATCCCCAGTTCGCGCAGCACGCAGATCAGGCCGTGGGAATAGGCCGACCCGGTTGCGACATAGCCCTTGCGTCCCTCCAGGCGGCGGCGCAGATCGGCCAGCCGGGGAGCGATGCGGGCATGTTCGGCGGCGATGAAGGCTTCGGCCTTGTCCTCGCGATGGGTGACCCGGCCGATCTCGCGCAGCCAGGCATCGGTCCCGGCAATGCCATAGGGCATCGGGGCCTTGATTTCGGGGACGCCGAATTCCTGTTCCAGCCCGGCGGCGAGGTAGGACGACAGGGTGTAGCAGAACCCCACCGTCGCCGCCGCTTCCGACATCTGGGCCAGATCATCGACGCTGGCCAGATCGACGACGTAATTCACCCGTAGGCCGAGGTTGGCCAGCATCGGCGAGAATACGTCCGAACCCCACAGATTGATCACGTTGACGAGATCGTCCTGTTTGCGGGTCGGGTTCTTGCGGACGATCTGGCGCAGGATGCCGTGCTGGGCGGCGTCGAATCCGGTGCTCCAATGCTTCGACTTGAAGCCCTCGCAATGAAGCGGGATCACCGGAATCCCAAGTTCGGCCTCGAAGGCGCTGGCGACCCCATCGACATCGTCGCCGATGATGCCGGTGGCGCAGGAGGTGCCGATAAAAATCGCCTTGGGATGGTGACGTTCCCAGGCATCACGCACCGATTGTTCCAGCTTGGACACCCCGCCGAACACCATGTCGCGCTCGGTCAGGTTGGTGCAGATCAGGTGAATGTTCTGTACCGGCTTGTGGCGGGCGGCGAGGCCGTTGCGAAAGCGCAGGTTATAGGACACCTGACCGGCGCCGCAGCCGATTGGGGCGTGCTGGATCAGCACCGCGTCGAGGATGTGACCGGCCTGATTTTCCACCATCATCTCGGAACAGACCGAGCCCTGGGTAAACGGTCCTTCAAGTTCGCAAATCCGCCGCGCCTTCTGGCCGCAGCCCTTGCCCTCGCCGCTGCCGCAGCCACGGGCATAGGCCGATTGCCGGGCTAGCTCCGAGGCGGTGCCATCCCAGCCGACAATGGTGCCCAGCCGCTGTTCGCGGCTTTCCACCACCGGGGTTTTCAGATTGATCGGCATATCGGACTCTCCAGGGTTCGTGAGGTCGGAGGCTGGGTCCGGCTCATTCTGGCAGCCAGCGCCGACCGCCACCGCCACCGGGCGGTTGTTCGAGCAGGCCGCTGGCCGACAGGCGGCGCAGTGCGCGTTCGATGAAATCGGGGATCATGAAGGCGTCGATTCCCTGGGCCTCCAGCCGCCGTTGCGCGCCAAGGCCGATCCGGGCCACCACCACGGCGCGGCAATCGGCGATCAGGTCGATCGTCTGCTGGATCAAATCGTCATTGTGGCCGGGTTCGCCGTCGACATCGCCCCCGCATGACGGCCGGTTCGGCCGTCGTTCGACCACCCGGATCGTCGGGCCGTCGAGATCGCAAATCACAAACTGGGTGGCTTGGCCGAAATGCTGATGGACGGTTTTGCCATCCTCGCTCGCCACGGCAACTCTGATCGACATCCTTTTTCCCCCGACAGATACCGCCGCCCCACGTGCGGTGAGGCGGCGGCCACATCCATCGGGATTGAACGCAATCAGCGCCACCCCTGTCAATATAATCTACATATCTACCATATTAATAATATATCATGGCTGGGCTGCGTGTCTTACAGACCGCGCAGCCGCTCTTCGTCCAGCATCCGGCTGCTGTAGGATTTCACCGTGTACAGACCCGCCACCGGGTTGTGTCCCAGCACCCGATCCTTGACCACCAGGGTCGTTGCCGGCGCTTCGGAATGGCGGAAGAACAGCGAATCATGGCCGACGCACAAGCCCATGATCACATTAAGCCCGGTCTTTTCCCGATTGAGCAGGCGGGCCTGAAGCACCGGATTGCAACAGGCTTCGAACCCGCACTTGATCTTCAGGTCTTCGGCGATGCCGATCTCGGATTTATCGACCGAGCCGACCTTGCACAGCGCCGCCACCGTTTCGAATCCGGCTAGACGCAGGATTTTGACCAGGATTCTGGTTTCCTCGATCAGCCCCAGGCAGGTGGCGATGCCGATTTTCTGGACACCAAGGCGGCGGGCGAAGGCGACGGTTTCCTCGACCCGGTTCAGCTTGCAGTAATAAAGCCCCTCGACCTCGGCGGCGGCGTGGGCGATCCGGGCGTCGATATCGTCACCGCGATAAAGCTCGACCAGTTCGGCCCGTTCGGCCGGATCAAGATCGACGGTGGCGCAAAAATCGGGATAGCGCTTGTCGTGCCGATGGCAATGGAGCTGGGCGCATTCGGAGCAGGTCGCGGATTCGGGCTTGGTCTTGGTCATCGGTGGAAGGGTCCAGTGTCGGGGAGGGGCGGCATCATAGCCGCGTGGCGGGCAGGGCTGCTATATAAAAACACATTAACCACTAGACTGATGGTGTGATATCGTCACGGCATCACGACAGAGAGTTTTTCATGACCGCTCATTCCCGCGAGACCCATCTAGAGGTCGAAACCAGACCTTATCTCGATATCGTCGCCCCCCGCCATATCCGCGACCGCCTTGATCTGGTCATCGCCGCCCGGGCCTTTCGGCCCCAGATTGACGATCTGCAAAGCGATTGGGTCGCCACCGTGGCCGCTCCTGCTTTCAAAATTCTGCATCAGCGTCGCGGTGCCGCCGCCTGCCGTTCGTTCTGTGCCATTGGCACCGGGGTCGGACTCGATGCCCTGGCCGCAATCGAATTGCTGGAAGCCGAGCGAGTCGGCCTGACCGATCTGTTTGACGAGGTCGTCCAATCCGCCGCCACCAATGTTCGCCGCAATCTGCGGCCGGGGCGGGCGGTCACGATTCAAGCCGGGGCGGGTGATCTGCTGCGGCCGTTGCAGCCTTTCGGGGTCAAATACGATCTGATTCTGGAAAATCTGCCCAATCTGCCGCTGGCCGAAGGGCAGGATCTGGCCAGCGAACGGACCAGCGCCTCGTTCGTGCCGGAACGGACCGAGGCGGTGCCGCCCTTTATCCGCGACTGGCTGCTGGTGCTGCATTACCTCGCTCTGGTTCAGGCCCGCGATATGCTGACCGAGGGGGGCGCGGTCGTTGCCACTTTGGGAGCCCGGCTACCGCTGGCGATCCTGAAGCGGATGGCCGAGGCAGCCGGATACCAGCCGACGATCCTGACCTATGGCTGGAAGGTTCAGGGCGTCGCCGAAGAGGTGATCGGTGCCTATGAAGCGTGGGAGCGCAAGGGGTTCGGCCCCTTTACCTTCTACCCCGTCGCGGTGCTGGAAGACGCCTTTGCCGGTCTCGATCCGGCCGTGGCCGGGGAGAGGGCCGAGGCGATCGAACACGATCTGGCCCCGCACCGGCTGGATTCGGTCGCGGCATGGGAAGCTCTGGCCCGAGGCGAGCGGATTGGTCACACCGTCGCCGTTCTCTATGCGACGCGGCGGGCGGCGGAATGAGAGAAACCGTGTCCGGCCCGGCCTTGGCCGATCTGCTGCGGCTTCTGCGTTCTCGTTTCGAGGCCGCCCGCGATCGTTCCGATGCGGTCGGTGCGGAAATCACCGCGGTGCTGGCCGGTCTCGACCAGATCGGCACTACCCCGCTGGCGTGGCAGGCGACCGATCATCCGCTGATCCGCTCTCTTCCGGCGGCGCTGGACCTCCTGGCACCGCTGGCTCTCGAGATCGCGGACGTCCTGAGCCGGATCGGGTCCGATCTGCCCTGGCGCTATGGCTATGCCGCCCGTCCCGATCAGCCGGGGCTGGAGGCGGCGATGGGGTGGGCCGAGATCGTCGGCCCAGCGGCACCGTTCCGCAGCGACGATGTCTGTTTCGGGCTGACCCTGATCGGACCCGACACCCATTATCTGCCGCACCGTCATCCGGCGGTTGAACTGTACCATGTCCTGGCCGGGACCGCCGCCTGGAGCGCCGCGGGCGTGACCTCCCTGCGCCCGCCCGGATCGTTGATCCTGCATCCCGCCAATCTGGTTCACGCGATGCGGACCGGTCCGGAACCGCTGCTGGCGCTCTATTCCTGGACCGGCGACGTGATTTCGCCGTCGGTGTGGGCCGATGAGTCTTTCGATCCCGTGGAGCCGCGATGACCGTCCTTCCTCCGCCCGCCCGGCATCTGGAAACCCTGGCCCTGCATGGCGGTTCGTTCCGTGCCGATCCCTCTACCGGCTCGGTCGCGCCGCCGATCCATTTCACCACCTCGTTCCAGTTCCGCGATACCGAACATGCCCGCCGTCTGTTCGGACTGGAGGAGGTCGGCTACACCTACACCCGGACGGTCAATCCATCGCGAGAGGTGCTGGAGCGGCGTCTGGCGGCGCTGGAAGGCGGTGTGGCCGCCCTGGCCGTCGCCAGCGGCACCGCCGCGACCCTGTATGCGCTGCTGACTCTCACCGCCAGCGGCGACAATCTGGTTGTCAGTGCCGACCTTGCCACCGGACGCAATGCCGGGCTGCTGCCGACCCTGCGCCGCCTTGGTATCGAGGTGCGGCTGGCCGATCCCACCGATCCCGCCGCCTTTGCCCGCGCCAGTGATGACCGCACCCGCGCCTGGTTCGCCGAAAGCTTAGGTTGGCCCGATCTGCGCCCATTTCCGATCGCGGACGTGGCCGACCAAGCCCGCTCAGCCGGGATTCCTCTCCTGATCGATAACAGCGCGACCCCGCTGTCGCTTCGTCCGCTGGCTTTGGGGGCAGCGGTGACGATCTATTCTGCCAGCGAGTTCATCGGCGGTCACGGTGTGGCGATCGGCGGACTCATCATCGATGGCGGCGGCTTTGATTGGGAGGCGGCCGGGCCGCGTCTGCCCACCCTCAACACTCCCGATCCGTCCTATCACGGCATTGTGTGGTCCGAGGTGGTCAAGCAATGGAAGGCGTCGCCGCTGATCGCCCGGGCGCGGGGCGGGCTGTTGCGCGATTTCGGCGGTACGATCAGTCCGTTGATCGTCTTCCAACTGATCCAAGGGCTGGAGACGCTGCCGTTACGGATTCGCCACCATACCGCCCAGGCCGAGCGGATCGCGGCGGGACTAGCTGCCCATCCCAAGGTCTCGAACCTGCACGGCGGGATCGGCGGGCTGATCGCGTTTGATCTGCCCGGTCCAGCCGAGGCGGCGCGCTTTATCGATGCGCTGGCACTGTTCGGGCGGTCCAGTTCCTATGGCGATGTCCGCAGCGCGGTGGTTCTGCCCGCCCTGGCTCCGACCCGGATTGTGCTGTCGATCGGCCTCGAACATCTAGACGATATCGAGGCCGACCTTATCCAGGCGTTGGCGCGGACCTAACGCCCGGCGAAGACGGGTGGACGCTTGGCCTTGAAGGCGGCCAGCCCTTCTTCGATATCCTCGCTGAAGGTGACTGCATCGACCTCGCGCCGGGCCAGCCCGGCCAGTTCCGACGGCCCCTTAGGCAGGGTGCAGCCGACAAAGCGCTTCAATTGCGCCAGCACCAGGGGGGCGTTGGCGGCCAGCTTGCGGGCATATTCAAGGGCGGCGTCAAGCTGTTGTCCGGCGGGAACCACCTTGTTGACCAGACCGATCTCGTAAGCCCGTTGGGCCTCGAGCGGATCGCCGACCAGCACCAGTTCCATCACCGCCTTGTGCGGCACCCGCGCCGCCAGCGAGGCGATCAGCCCGCCGCTGAACCCGACCTTCGCCTCGGGATAGACGAACTTGGTATCGTCGGCGGCAACCGCCAGATCGGCATATTGAACGAACAGCAGACCGCCGCCGACCACCCATCCCGACACTGCCGCGATCACCGGCTTGGTTACCTCGATTCCGATTCCGGGCACCGCCCGCCATAGATCGTGGGGAATGTCGTCGAGATCGGCTCCGGCGGTAAAGGCCCGGTCGCCGTTGGCGGTGATGATCGCGACACGGTCGTCACTGGCTTCAAAGGCCCGCCATGCCGCGTTCAAATGCTCGACCACCTCTTTGGTCAACGCATTGCGCTTGTCGGGGCGGTTCAGGGTAATGATGAAGACCCGGTCTTCGGACCGGGTCAGCACAACGGGTTCGCTCATCGGTTTACTGCTCCTCCAGGGCTTGCAGGATGTCGTCTTGGATATCGGCGGGCGTCTCCAGCCCGACCGACAGCCGGATCAGTCCGTCGCTGATGCCGTGGCGGCGGCGGTCCTCGGCGCTATAGGTCGAGTGGGTCATGCTGGCGGGATGCTGGACCAGGGTTTCGGCATCGCCCAGGCTGACGGCACGGGTGACCAGGGCCAGCCGGTTCATGAAGCGCATCCCGGCTTTGATACCCCCGTCCAGTTCGAAGGCGATCAGGCCGCCAAAGCCGCTCATCTGTTGCCGGGCCAGAGCGTGGCCGGGAAAATTCGCCAATCCTGGATAAAAGACGCCGCGGACAGCTTTGTGATCGCTAAGTATTTCGGCGATGGCCTGGGCCGAGGCAGAGTGGCGCTCCATCCGGAGTTCCAGCGTCTTTAGCCCACGCAGCAGCAGAAAGGCGGTCATCGGCGCGATCGTCGCCCCGGTGAGAAAGCGCAGACCCTGGCCGCGAATCCGCTCGATGATCGCCTTGGGTCCGATCACCGCCCCGGCGATCAGATCGCCATGGCCGCCCAGGAATTTTGTGGCGGAATGGACCACCAGATCGGCCCCCAGCGCCAGCGGCCGTTGCAGGGCCGGGGTGGCGAAGGTGTTATCGACCACCGCCAGAGCGCCGACCTCATGGGCCAGGGTCGCGATGGCGGCGATATCGATCAGCTTCAGCGTCGGGTTGGATGGCGTTTCAAAAAAGACCAGCTTGGGCCGGTGGGCGCGGATCGCGGTGGCGGCGGCGTCAAGATCGGCGAAATCGACCACTTCGGTCCGAATCCCAAACTTGGTCAGTCCTCGGGTGAACAGGGCAAAACTGTTGCCGTACAGGGTGTTGTTGACGACAACGCTGTCACCGGCCGCCAGCAGGGTCCAGGCCAACGCGCTGATCGCCGCCATCCCAGAGGCGACCGCCAGCCCGGCCTCGCCGCCTTCAAGGCTGGCCAGCCGGTCTTCCAGCAGGGATTGGCCGGGGTTGCGGGTGCGGCCATAGACATAGCCCTCGCGCTGGCCGAGGAACATGTCTCGCCCGGCCTCGGCCGACTCGAAGGCATAGGTCGAGGTCATGAACACCGGCGGCGTCAGTGCGCCGTGTTCCTGGGCGGGATCATAGCCATGGTGGATCGCCCGGGTGGCAAAGCCGCCCTCGGCGCGGTTGCTCGGATGTGACGTCATCGGATTAGGACTGCGCTGCAACGATCTCGACCAGCTTGGTTTTCTGGTTCGAGCGGGGCAACGTTCCAAACGGGACCACCGTGACGGCGGGGCGAAGTGCGAGGATGTCGCGGCTGCGCTGTTCGATGGCGCGGGCCAG
>NZ_AQPH01000066.1 GCF_000442515.1 Magnetospirillum fulvum MGU-K5
TTCGGGGTCGAAGGTCAGCGTGATCGCGACGTTACCGGCGGAATCGCTGGTCGAAGACATATAGCGAAGATGATCGAGACCGTTCATCTTCTGCTCGATCACCTGGGTGACGGTGTTTTCAACCGTCTGCGCCGACGCGCCGGGATAGGTCGCGGAAATCTGCACCGCCGGGGGGGCGATGCGGGGATATTGTTCGATCGGCAGGGCCAGGATCGACAATCCGCCCGCCACCATGATGATGATGGCGATGACCCATGCAAAGACGGGCCGGTCGATAAAGAAACGAGGCATGGGGGGACTCTCCGATCAGCGGGCGGCGGCGGAAGCCGCCGGGGCCGCCGGGGCCGTCTTGGCGGGAGCGACGCGGACCTCGGCACCGGGGCGGATCTTCTGCAATCCTTCGATCACCACCTGATCGCCCGCCGCCAGTCCGCTTTCGACAATCCAGGTGTCACCGACTGCCTGACTGACCTTGACCGGGCGCGGCGCGACCTTGTTGTCCGGGCCGATCACCCAGACCGAGGCGCTGCCGTCGGCACCGCGCACCAGCGCTTTTTGCGGGACCTGGATCGCCTGCTCTTTGACGCCCTGTTCGATGCGGGCGCGCACGAACAGACCGGGATAAAGGTCATGGCGCGGGTTGGGGAACACGGCGCGCAACTGGACCGCGCCGGTGGTCTGATCGACGGTGACCTCGGAGAATTCCAGCCGACCGGGCTGGTCATAGGGCTGAGACGTCCCGTCCAGGGTCAGGGTGACCGGGGCCGCCTTTGCTTCGGTGCCGTTGGGCGACATCGTGTGGCGCAGACGAATCAGTTCGGAGCTCGACTGGCTGACATCGACGAAGATCGGGTCAAGCTGGGTGATGGTGGCAAGGCTGGTGGTCTGGTTAGCGGTGACCAGTGCGCCTTCCGTGACGCTCGACTTGCCGATCCGGCCGCTGATCGGAGCGAACACCTTGGTGTAGCCCAGGTTGATCCGTGCCGTCTGCAATGCCGCGTCGGCCACCTGAATCTGCGCTTTGGCCTGATCGAGGCTGGCGATGGCGTCGTCGTAATCCTGGCGCGACACCGCGTTGATCCGGACCAGATCCTCGTAGCGGGACGCCTTGGCCTCAACCGATTTCAGCGAGGCGCGGGCCTTGACCAGATCGGCCTGGGCGCTGTTGACGGCGGCCTGATAGGTGGCGGGATCAATCTGGTAAAGCTGCTGGCCCGCCTTGACCTCGCTGCCTTCCTGGAACAATCGCTTCAAGACGATGCCGTTGACCTGGGGGCGGACCTCGGCAACGCGATAGGCGGTGGTCCGACCCGGCAACTCGGTCGTCAGCGCGACGCGGCTGGGTTCGACCGTGATGGCGACGACCTCAACCGGGCCGGTCGGACGGGGGCCGTTTGCCTGCTTTTTGTCGTCACACCCGGTGGTCACCAGAACGGCAAGAGCAAGGACGGCCAGGGTCGGAAATTTGGGGGGGAGGGGCATTGTCGGAATCCTTGACTTCGGCGGCGCCAGTCGGAGAAGGGGTGGACGGCGCTGCTCATGCAGTGTACCGTACCGTACAGTTTAGTTGCGATCAAGTCGCTTTCGACGGCTTATACGTAGGGAACAGGAGAGACAGGCTGACCATGACAAAGGCAAAGCCGCAGGGGCGAGGAATAGCCCGTCGCCAAGCCATGCTGGATGCCGCCCGGGAGCTGTTTCTCGAAAAAGGATTTGAGTGTACCAGCCTGTCCGATATCGTCGAGCGGTCCAAGGGGTCGCGCAGCACCCTTTACGATCAATTTGGCAGTAAAGATGGTCTTTTGCGCGCCCTGGTCGAAGACATCAGCTCGACGGTGTGGGAATTGCTGGGGGATGAACCCGGTCCCGGTACCTTTTGCGAAACCGGTCTGATCGAACTGGGCGGGCGGTTCGTCCGCGCCGCCCTGGCTCCCGACAATATCGCGATTTATCGGATTCTGGTGGCCGAGGGACACCGGGTTCCGGAAATCGCCGAATTGTTTTTCGATACCGGGCCGCGCACGTTGGAGCATCGCTTGGCCGAGCGTTTCCGTGCCGCCTTGCCCGCCCATGTCGAGGTTGGCTCGGCGGAGGCGATCGCGCAGATTTATCTGGGGGCGATGCTGGGTGATCTTCATGTCCGTCAGGTTCTCGGTCTGGTGCCGCATTGGAGCGACGAACAAATCGATTCTCACGTCCGCACCGCCGTAAAAATCTTTCTCGACGGCGTCGGGCGTCCGATCACCACGCCATCTTCCGCCTGCCCGCACCTCCCCGCCGGTTGAGCGGCCGGGAGGGGGCAGGGGCTGCTAGATCGAGCGGATGCCGCTCAGGAAATTATCGACTTCGCTGCGCAATTTGGTCGAGACCTCGCCCAGTTCCTGGGCGACCGAGTGCATCCGGTTGGCGAGATCGCCGGTTTGACTCGCCGCCCGCGACACTTCGATGATGCCACGGCTGACCTCGGCATTGCCGACGGCGGCTTCCTGAACATTGCGGGCGATTTCCTGGGTCGCGGCGGTCTGTTCCTCGACCGCCGAGGCGATTGAGGTGACGACGCCGTCCACCTGACCCACCACGTCGCGGACCCGCAGGATCGAATCGGCGGCCTGATGGGTGTTGTTCTGGACCCCGGCGATCTGACTCTGAATCTCGGCAGTGGCGCGGGCGGTCTGGGTTGACAGCACCTTGACCTCGCCCGCGACGACGGCAAAGCCTTTGCCCGCTTCACCGGCGCGCGCCGCTTCGATGGTGGCATTCAGCGCCAACAGGTTGGTCTGACCGGCGATGTCCTCGATCATCAGGACGATTTCGCCGATCCGGTTGGCGGCCTGTTGCAGATCGTCGACGCGACGGGTCGCCTCGGCGGTGTGTTCGACCGCCAATTGCGAAATCCGGGTGGTGTCCTGGACCCGGCGGCTGATTTCCGAGGTGGACGAGCCCAATTCCTCGGTCGCCGACGCCACGGTCTGGACGTTGGCAGTGGATTCCTCGGCGGCGTGGGCCACCGCCGCGCTTTGGGTGCCGGTCTGGCTGGCGGCGGCGTTCAGTTCGGTCGAGGCATTGGCGACCTGATCAACCACGGTGGACACCCCGATCATCACCTGGGTGACCGCCTGATCGAACCGGCTGGTCAATTGGTCGCGGCGCTGGGCGCGGTCAAGCTCGCGTTGGCGGTTCTGCTCGGCCTCGCGCTGGAGCCGTTCTGTCTCGGCCAGTTCTCGGCGGAACACTTCAAGCGAGCGGGCCATCTCGCCGATCTCGTCGCGGCGGGTTTGGTGCGCGATGTCAAGGTCGCGGGCCCCGTCGGCCATCTGATTCATCGCGGCGGTGGTGGCGAGCAGAGGCATGGTGATCGAGCGGCCAATCCAGCGCGTCGCGATCAGGAACAGTGCGGCCAGGGCCAGGCTGAACCCCCAGGTGATTACGGTGGCGCGGGTGGTGGTGAGGGCGACGCTTTCGCGGGCTTCGTCGCGTTCCTTACCGGCCCGTTCTCCCAATTGGTCGAAGCGGTCGCCGAAGCTGGCATAGCTTTCACTGAGAGCTTTGCGGGCGGCCTCGGTTTCCTGGTCGATCGCGACATAGGCGGTGACGGTTGCCAGATAATTCTGGGCATCCTGGCGCAGGGTGGCGCGCTGGGTCTCGCCGAGGCTGCTGCGGTCGAGCGCGGCGAGGAAAGCCCGCTGGGCCGCCGCGACCTTATCCAGATATTCGCTGCGGTGGCGCAGCAGGAAATCCTTCTCGCCCCGGCGCATCGTCAGCAGATGGACCATCAACGCCGGATCGGAACTGTTGGCGGACAGGCTGGTTTCGATCGCGTGGGCGGCGTTGCGCAGTTCCTTTTCCAGCCCCTTTTCCTCGGTCAGGCCAAGCTTGACCAGATTGTCGGCCAAGGTGCGCAAGGCGATGCGGTACCGTTCGATCCCGGTCTCGATCGCGGCGAGGTCGGCGCGGAAGATTTCGGCGTGCGGCTCGCTGGCCATCTGCTTGGTCCAATCGGTTGCCTGAGTGGCCGCCGCCAACGCCGCGTCGGCGTATTTCGGGTCCTTGCGCAGCAGGAAGTCCTTTTCCGCCCGGCGCATTTCCAGGGCGATGATGCGCAAATCCCGGCTTTGACCGAACAAAAGATTATGCGCCTCTTCCTCGGATTTTTCGGTGGCGATAATCGATTGGGACCAAGTCTGGATCAAAAGAAGGAGAAGCAAAGCCGACAGACCCAGAACGGCAAGGGTAGCGACCCGAGCGGCCAGGGACTGAGATGGGTCTAATCTACGTGGCAGCATGAGTCTGACTCCTGTCGAGGTCTGGAGGCAATGTCCTATTTTACTCCTCTTTACATCGTATCTCCGCCAGGAAACGTTCGACTTCTCCTTCAAGCGATCGGCTGTGTGACTTCAGGCTTTCCGCGATGGTAAAGACGTCTCTGGCCATCCGCCCGGTTTCGGCCGCAGCCTGAGCGACTTCGGAGACGCTGGTCGTGACCTCGCGGACTCCCTGGCTGGCCGCTTCGACATTGCGGGCGATTTCGTTGGTCACCGTTCCTTGTTCCTCGACCGCCCCGGCAATCGAAGCCGAGAAGGAATCGATCCTGGTAATGGTGTCGGCGATGGCATGGATGGCTTCGACCGTGGCGCGGGTTCCGTCCTGAACCGCTGCAATCTGCTGGGCGATGTCCTCGGTGGCGTGAGCGGTCTGACCGGCCAGGGTCTTGACCTCGTGCGCGACGACGGCAAACCCTTTGCCCGCCTCTCCGGCCCGGGCGCTTTCAATCGTGGCATTCAGGGCCAGCATGTTGGTCTGACTGGCGATGCCGTTGATCAGGCTGATGACCTCGCCGATCCGGGTGGTGGACGAGGACAGCCCCTCGACCTTGCGGTTGGTCTCGGCGGCTTCGGCCACCGCGGCACGGGCGATCGCGGTCGATTGTTCGACCTGACGGGCGATTTCGCGGATCGAGGCCGACAATTCCTGTCCCGCCGCCGCCACCGATTCGACATTGGCCGAGGCGGTATCGCTGGCCGATGCCAACGCGGCACCTTGCTTGCCGGTATGGTCGGCATTGGCGGACAGATCGTCGGCGGCGCGGTGAAGATGGTCGGTCAAGGTGCCGATTTCGGCGACGAGGCGGTGAACCCGCTGCTCCATCCCGTCGGCCAGAGCCGCCATATCGGCCTGACGCTGCTGCTGGCTCCGTTCTTCCTGAAGGACTTGTTCGCGATTCAGCCGTTCGTTTTCGGCGATGTTGGCGCGAAACACTTCCAGCGTCCTTGCCATGTCGCCGATATCGTCCGGCCGGTCGGTGTAAGGGAGGGCGGTGTCGATCCGTCCCTTCGCGACGTCGCCCATCGCGGAGGTGATCTTGCGCAAGGGGCGGACGATCGTGTTGCGAGCCAGCAGCAGGCCCAGGCCCAGGCCCAGCGCGCCGCATCCGATCAGAATCACCAGGGTCCAGGTCTTGACCGCGTCGGCCGAGGCGAAGAACTGGCTGACCGGGATGCCGACATACAAGATTCCGATCACATCACCCTTATCGTCGCGGATCGGGTCGTAGCCGGTGACATAGGGGACGCCGAGGATATCGACGAAGCCGCGATAGGGCTCTTTGCGCTCGAACACGGATTCATAGGCGGCGTTGCGCGCCAGCTTGGTTCCCACCGCGCGGCTGCCGTCGCTTTTGCGCACATTGGTGGCGATCCGGGTGTCACCCATGAAGAGTGTCGCAGTGCCGCCAACCTGGGAGACGATCGCATCGACCAGCGCGGAATTATCGTTGAGGGGGGTGTCGCCCGCCAGCATCCGGCCATCAACGACGCGGATCGGACTGCCTTTTGCCCGCACGTCGTTCCATGCCACCCGCATGTTGGTGTCGATGGCGATGTAGGCATCTTGTTCGGCGTTGCGGTTGAGGACGGTCAAGGTCGCGCCCCCGACGGAAATTCCGATCAGAACAGTGTTGAGCAGGATCACCAGCCCAACTCGCAACGAAATCGTCAGACGAGGCATCTGTCCGGTCCCAGCTGAAAACAGGGTTGAACGCAATATATGACTTATGTCGTGTATTTTCCAGAGGGGCCAGACTCAAGTCTGGGGTGCGCTGGCGACATCCGGCAACCGGCGCAAGGCGGCGGCGATATCGCCTGCGGCATCAAGGCGGGGACGATCCCACGGCGACAGATCGGCGACGGACTCCAGCGGCCGCGCCAGCCCGCGCTGATATAATAAGGTGTGCAGCCGTTCGTGCTTGGGGGCAACCCAGCCCGGCGGCGACCAGATGAACACCGGGGCCGGGGCGGCGCAGGCTTCACAGCACATGCTGACCGAATCGCCGGTGACAATGACCGCGTCGGCCAGGGCCAGGAAGCCGAAATAGGGATTGTCGCCCGGTTGACCATAAAGATGCAGCCAGCGCGGTTCGGGCAGAGCGGCGGCCAGCACCTGGGATTGCGCCGCCCCGGTGCGGCGGCTGGTGGTCAGCAGCACCGATCCGTGCGCGGCGGCGGCCAGGGCGGCGACGCGACGGCCCAAATCCTCGGCCATGTCGACCGGGAACGGCCGCTGTCGGGTGGCGCCGCCGACGATCACCGCAATCCAGGGACGGGGCAGGGCAGCAAAGGCGGGTTCCCACCGTTTGGCTTCCTCGGTCAGTCGCGCCGGGCCGACCCGGTGTGGGGCACCGATGATTTCCAGCACATTGGCGGCGGGGCGGGGGCGGTCGTGGGCGGGGATCGCGATCAGGTCGAAATCGTCGCGGCCGGGTCCGCCGGGGTCCATGATCTGGACCAGCCGCGCCCCGCACTGCCGTTTGATCCAGCGTGCCACCGGGGCGGTGCGCCGTCCGGCCGCGATCACCAGCCGGGGCCAGGGCGGCACCAGTGCCGTGCGGGATTCCGCCTCGATCCCGATCAGTCCGGCACCGCGCAACAGGTTGGGCAGCTTGGCCCAGCGGTCATAGCGGATCGTCTTGACCGTGAAGGGAAGGGCCAGGGCCTCGGCGACGCCCAGCGCCTGGCTGACATTTCCGGCGCGGTCGTCGGCCAGAACCCAGACCGGAACCGACTCGTCCGACATCCCCTGTTCGCTCCGGCTTTGGGGTGGAGGGCAGCTACTTTGACGGATCGCGCGGGCATTGCAAGCGCTTCCTGCCCGGTCGGAATGAATGACTCGACTGGTCGGGTAAAGGTTGGTATATTTGAGTCGTTCAATTTCGCATGGAGCCCCCCGCCATGTTCGCCGACAACACACTGACCCCCAAGGAAGCCGTCCGGCTCTGTGCCCTCGGTACCCTCGCGTCCCGGCCGATGCGCTATAGCGAACTGGCTGGAACCGTTCGTCATTTCACCAGCCGAATGATGGGCCCTTCGCTTGAGCTGATGGGAACATCGATCGAGCTTCTGCGCTATGAAGGTCTGGTCGAGGCGCGTGACGGCGCCGGAATGGAAGACGACGCCCCGCTCGAAATCACCCGAGGCGGCCGCCGCGAACTGCATTCCCTGCTGACCGCCCGTCTGCGCCTAGGCAGCGATCTGTCGAAGCTGGTCGTCGCCTTGAAGATCCGCTTCCTCGATCTGCTTGAACCGGCCGAACGTCGCACCCAGGTCGATCTGTTGATCGAAGCGGTCGAGACCGAACTGGCCCGTCTGATCGATCTGCGTGGCAGCAGCGTTGACGAATGTGGCGAAGACAGCGCCCTGGTCGCCTGGCTCGATCACGACATCGCCCAGCTTGAAGATCGTCAGTCCTGGCTGGAAGCGTTCCTCGCCAAGCTGTGACCGGTTCGCCACCGGGGCATTTCCGCCCCCGGTGGCGGGATTTATGTCCCCCCGTCCATCCGTTCTAGTCCCCTGCTCCGGCCCTTCCCTTGGCCGGGTCCGTTTGGCATCCTTAAATTCCAGCAAAGGATGAGTAAGCGGATGGACGAAAACGGACTTGATCGCAAAGGGCACCGCGAACGTTTGCGGTGGCGTTTTCACGAAGCGCCGGAAGCTCTTCCCGATTACGAATTGCTAGAGATGCTGCTGGGCATCGCCATCCCCCAAAAAGATGTCAAACCGCTGGCCAAGGGGCTGATCAAGCGCTTCGGCAGCTTTGCCGACGTGCTGACCGCCTCGGCTGACGATCTGAAAACGATCGACGGGATCGGCGAGGTCGCCGCGACCGCGCTGAAAGTGGTGCGCGAAGCCGCGATTCGTCTCGCCCGCGCCCCGATCCTCAACAGCGTGGTGATCTCAAGCTGGGATTCGCTGCTGGATTACTGTCATACCGCGATGGCGACGTTGCCGATGGAACAGTTCCGCCTGTTGTTCCTCGACCGCAAGAACGTGCTGATCGCCGACGAGTTGCAGCAGACCGGTACCGTCGATCACACTCCGCTTTACCCGCGCGAGGTGGTTCGCCGCGCCCTGGCCCTTCATGCCAGCGCCCTGATCATGGTTCACAACCATCCCAGCGGCGACCCCAAGCCCTCGAAAGCCGATATCGAGATGACCCGCGCCGTGCGCGAGGCGCTGGGCGCGGTCGGCATCGCGCTTCACGATCATCTGGTGGTCGGGCGCAAGGGCCACGCCAGCTTCAAAGCCATGGGATTGCTATAACGGGGAGGGGGGAACATGGGGACCGTCAACGCATCACAGGAACCCGGCCGGGAAGAGATCGAGTCCGCTTTGGCCGAGGCAAGCCGGATCAAGCAGGACACGCTGTCGTTCATGCAGGCGGCGGAAAAGGCCGACAACGTCTTTATCCGCCGGAACGAGGGGAAGCCCGAGGGCTACACTGAAACCCCCTATGGGGCGGCTTTGGTTGGCGCGCGGGAGTCTGTCGATCGGCTGATGATCGTCATTTCGTCGCTGACCAGGCTTCAGCGCAGCCACGCCACGATGTTCGCCGCCGATTTTCGCGAATTGCTGCGCGAGATCGAGCGCGCCCGGGTCACGCTGGCCGGGTTGGGTACTCCGCCCGACAGCGAGGACGATGACGACGAGGAAGAGGATTAAGCCGCCTTCCGTCAGGCGATGCCGTCGTCCCGATGTTTCACCCATCCGGGCGGCTGGGGATAGACCACACCGGTCAGAATCAGCCCGGTGGCGGGGCAGGTCGGTCCGGCCTGGGCGCGGTCGCGCGCGTCCAGGATGCGGCTGACATCGTCCGCGGTCCACTTGCCGTCGCCGACCAGCTTCAGGGTGCCGACCATGTTGCGGACCTGATGATGGAGGAACGAGCGGGCTTCGGCGATGATATGAATTTCATCGCCGATCCGGGTGACGTCGAGCCGGTCGAGCGTTTTGTTCGGGCTGCGCGCCTGACAGCACCCGGCGCGGAAGCTGGTGAAATCGTGGTGGCCGAGCAGACGGGCCGCCGCCTCGGCCATCCGATCCGCATCCAGCGCGGCGGCAACCCACCAGACCCGGTTGCGATCAAGCGCGGGGGCCGAGCGGCGATTGAGAATGCGATAGAGATAAGACCGCCCGATCGCCGAGAAGCGGGCGTGAAAGCCCTGCTCGGCCTCTTCGGCGGCCAGGATCGCCACCGCGTTCGGCTTCAGGTGGAAGTTGATCGCATCGCGAACGGTATCGCCGGAATAGGCCCGGGGCAGGTCGAGATGGGCCACCTGCCCGGTGGCATGGACACCGGCATCGGTTCGACCGGCGGCATAGAGGGTGACCGCCTCGCCGCACAGCTTGGCGGCGGCGGCTTCAATCGCCCCCTGGACCGACAGGCCGTGATCCTGGCGTTGCCAACCATTATAGGACGAGCCGTCATACTCGATCAGCAGACGATAGCGCGGCATCAGTCCAGCACGGTCCCAACTGCGACGGGATTGCCGCGCAACATCTCGGTTGCTTCCATCGGGGCCTTGCCCGCCCGCTGCACCTTGATCGGGCGCAGGCTGCCCTCGCCGCAGGCGATGGTGAGGCCGCCGTCCAGCACGGTACCGGGCTGGCCCTGTCCGGTCGCGAGGGTCGCGGTCAGCACCTTGACCCGCTCGCCGCCGAGATCGAACCACACGCCGGGCCAGGGATTGAGCGCGCGAACCTGCCGCTCGATCTGACGGGCGGGCAGACGCCAGTCGATCCGGGCCTCGTCGCGGGTCAGCTTGGCGGCATAGACCGCGCCCTCGTCGGGCTGCGACTGGGCGACCAGGGTGCCGTCGTTCAGTTTCTCCACCGCTTCGACGATCATCCTTGCCCCCAGCTCGGCGAGACGGTCGTGCAGCCAGGGGGCGGTGACGTCGGGCGGCAGCGGCAGCGAGCGCATCAGCAGGATCGGGCCGGTATCCAGTCCGGCTTCCATCTGCATGATGGTGACGCCGCTGTCGGAATCACCCGCCAGGATCGCCCGCTGGATTGGCGCGGCCCCGCGCCAGCGCGGCAACAGCGAGGCATGGACGTTCAGACAGCCATGGCGCGGCGCATCAAGCACCGCCTGGGGCAGAATCAGGCCATAGGCGGCAACAACCGCGGCATCGGCCTTCAGCGCGGCAAAGGCGGCCTGCTCCTCGGCCGAGCGCAGCGTCAGCGGGGTGCGGACGGGCAGTCCCCGCGCGGCGGCGAAGGCGTGGACCGGCGAGGGCTGTTCCTTGTGACCGCGCCCGGCGGGGCGGGGGGGCTGGGAATAGACCGCGACGATCTCGTGCCCGGCCGACAGCAGCGAATCAAGGATCGCCACCGCGAAATCGGGCGTCCCCATGAACACCAGTTTCATCAGACGTCAGCCTCTTTGCGCAGCTTGACCATCTTGCGCAGGATCATGTGGCGCTTCAGCGAGGACAGGTGGTCGATGAACAGAACGCCGTCGAGATGGTCGATCTCGTGCTGGATCACGGTGGCGAGCAGACCGTCGGCATCAAGGTCGATCTTGGCGAAGGTCTCGTTGTGATAGCGGACCCGGACCTGACGCGGGCGGACCACCTTGGCGTAATTTTCCGGAACCGACAGGCACCCTTCCTCGTAGGTATTCTCTTCGTCCGACACCCAGATGATTTCGGGATTGATCATCCGGATCGGCTGGCGCTCGGCCTCGGTCTTGCCGATATCGATCACGACGATCCGCTCCGACACCCCGACCTGAGGCGCGGCAAGGCCGATCCCCGGTGCCTTGTACATCGTTTCGAGCATGTCGTTCATCAGGGTGATGACCCGTTCGTCGACCGCTTCGACCCGCCGGGCCTTTTGTTTAAGGATCGGATCGGGAGCGGTGAAGATGGGCAGAATGGCCATGGGGAAAGGTCTTTCGAGAAAAGCACGCCAGCTTCGGACATAAGCCCGACGCGCGCCAGCGTCAAGCATGGTCGTTCTGTGTCGCCCCCGTCCCGGCAATATAACCGGAGCGGAGCGACTGGCGCATTGAGCGCCCGCGCCTCGTGGCGCGAAGCCAAGCCGCCGGAGGCGGCGCCCGGCGCTTGAGGGCTCTTTATAACCGGAGCGGAGCTACTGGCGCATTGAGCGCCCGCGCCTCGTGGCGCGAAGCCAAGCCGCCGGAGGCGGCGCCCGGCGCTTGAGGGCTCTTTATAAGGACATTAAGTTGCCGCGAGAGGGTGCTTCGTCGTAGAACGGCGCTCATGACCGATACCTTGCCCCGTCCCCGCCAGCGTCTGTTCGTCGAAGTCCCGTTATCCGCCGGAAACGCGGTGGCGTTGGAGCGCGAGCAGACCCATTATCTTTCTTCCGTAATGCGTGCCGAGCCTGGCGAAACCGTGCTGCTGTTTAATGGCAGCGACGGCGAGTGGCTGGCACGGATCGACCGGCTGGGCCGTCCCGGCGGAATTCTGATCCCCGAACATCAGGTCCGGCCGCAATCGGCCGAACCCGAACCCCGCTTCGATCCGTGGCTGCTGGCCGCGCCGTTGAAGCGCGACCGCACCGATCTGGTGGCGGAAAAGGTCGCCGAACTGGGGGCGTCGTTGTTCTGGCCGGTCTTTACCCGCCGCACCGTCGCCAGCCGGGTCAATGGCGATCGCCTGCGCGCCCGGATGATCGAGGCGGCCGAGCAATGCGAACGGCTGACCTTGCCGTTGTTGAACGAAGCGGCCCCGCTGGACCGGGTACTGGCCAACTGGCCCGAAGGCCGGACCCTGTTGTTCCTTGATGAAACCGGCGGCGGCGAACCGCTGGCCGAGGTGGCGGCGGGTTGGAGTGCCGGGCCGGTGGCGCTGCTGGTCGGGCCGGAAGGCGGCTTCGCCCCCGAGGAGCGGGCGTTGCTGGTGTCGCGTCCGTTCGTGCGCCCGGTCGGGTTGGGGCCGCGCATCCTGCGGGCCGAGACCGCAACGATTGCCGCGCTGGCTCTGTGGCAGGCCCTGGCCGGCGACGGAGCCAGGCCGCCGCGCGGCTAAGGGCGGATCATGAGCTATATCGTTCACGAAATCTTTGCCTCGCTTCAGGGCGAGGGAATCCAGTCCGGCCGGGTCGCGGTGTTCCTGCGCTTTGCCGGGTGTAATCTGTGGAGTGGGCGCGAGGCCGACCGCGCCACCGCCCGCTGTCGCTTCTGCGATACCGATTTCGTCGGCGGTGAGCGCTTTGCCGATGCCGAAACGCTGGCCGATGCGGTCGCTGCGGCGTGGCCGGTCGCGGAAACCGCGCACCGTCTGGCGATTGTCACCGGCGGCGAGCCGGGGCTGCAACTGGACGAGGCGCTGATCGCGGCGCTGCATCGGCGCGGCTTTGCGATTGCGGTCGAGACCAACGGAACGGTGCCGCTGCCGCCCGGTCTCGATTGGATCTGCGTCAGCCCCAAGGCGGGCAACCGCCTTGTCGTGGTGCAGGGCAACGAGCTCAAGCTGGTTTTTCCCCAGGACGGAGCTGACCCGGCGGAGTTCGAGGCCCTGGCGTTCGATCACTTCCTGCTCCAGCCGATGGACGGCCCGGAGCAGCAGGCCAATACCGCCGCCGCATTGCAATACTGCCTGTCTCATCCGCGCTGGCGGCTGGGGCTGCAACTTCACAAGAGTCTGGGGCTTCGCTGATGTCCGTGTTTCATATTCGCCGCCGTATCGAGATCGATGCAGGCCACCGCATCGCCACCCACGGCTCGAAATGCCGCAATCTGCACGGCCATCGCTATGGGATCGAGGCCGAGTGCGCTGCCGACGCGCTCCATGACGGCGGCGAGCAGACCGACATGGCGATCGATTTCGCCTTCCTGAAAGAAGAGATGATGGCCCGGATCGACGCGACCTGCGATCACGGCCTGATCGTCGCCTTGAGCGACGTCGCCCTGCTTGACCTGTTCGCCCCGGACGGGCGCGACCCGGCCGAGTGGCGGGCCGGGCTGGCCGAGTCTGTCGCCCGCGACGGCGCGGCGCTGACCACCGAGACAAAGCTCGGCTCGAAGATTTATGTCGTGCCGTTCCATCCCACCGCCGAAGCGCTGGCTCGCCACTGGTTCGCGGTGCTGGAGGCGCCGGTGGTCACGCGTTCGGGTGGTGCGGCACGGTTGATCGCGCTTCGGGTGTGGGAAACCCCCAATTGCATGGCTGAATACGCTCCCTGACCGTCGTCCTCGTCTCGACAGGCGATTGCGGTTGCGTCATCTTGAAGGCTGTTCCCGTCGCGGAGGAGCAAGATGGCGCGCGAACCGGAAATCGTGACCCGCTATCGCCTGTTGGCGCAGGAGAACGATCCCGTCGCCCAATTCAAGCTGGGCGAGATTTACCGGCTGGGCTATCAGGTGCGCCGCGACGTCGATGAAGCGGTGATCTGGCTGGTCCGCTCGGCCCGCCAGGGAAATTCTGAAGCGGTCGCTCTGTTACGGCGGATGGAAGCCGACGGTGTCGATGTCACCCGCCGGGTCGAGGATTTGCCGCCGCCTGTCGCCGCTCCGCGTCGCCCCTCATCCCCACCCGCCGCTCCCCGGTCCCGTGCCGCTCCGGTCCGCCCCTCGGCCATCTCCGATCCGCTGCTCCTGCCCGGGCTCGAGGTCGAAACCGACCCACTCGCGGTCGGCGGGCCGGAACCGCTGCCCGATCTCGATCGCCTGCGCCGCTGCGCCGACCAGGACGATCTGGCCGCGCTGGTGGCGCTTGGCAATGCCTATCGCGAGGGAAAGGGCGTCACCGCCGATCCGGCCGAGGCGGCTCGGCTGTACGGTCTGGCTGCCGAGGGCGGCGATCTGGCCGGGCAATATTCGCTGGCGATGATGTACGATTTGGGCGAAGGACTCGCCCGCAACGATGCCCTGGCTCTGAAATGGTATCTGAAGGCGGCGCGGCAGGGCGATGCTGCTGCCCAATTCAATATCGGAAATATGATCCGGCAGGGGCGGGGGACCGCCGCCGATCCTGCCGTTGCGGCGAAATGGTTCGGTTTGGCCGCCGAGCAGGGCGACACCGCCGCTTTGTTCGCGCTGGGGGCGCTCTACGAAAGCGGAACCGGGGTGGAGCGCGATGAGGTTCGCGCGGTCGAATTGTACCGCGCCGCCGCCGAACGCGGCGGGGCCGAGGCGCAATTCAATCTGGCCAACATGCTGCGTCAGGGCCGGGGTGCCGAAGCCGATCCGGTCGAAGCGGCGATGATGTGCCGTCGTGCTGCCGAACAGGGGCTGGCGGCGGCACAGGTCAATTACGCCCTGATGCTGGCGTCGGGTCTGGGCGGCGAGGTTGATGAGGTCGCGGCGACCCATTGGCTGCATCGCGCTGCCGAGGCGGGCGAGCCGCGTGCCTGGTTGCCGCTGGCGATCCGGCTGGAGCGCGGGATCGGGACCGGGAACGATCTGGCCGCCGCATTAGGCTGGTATCGCCGCGCCGCCGAAGCGGGCGAGGCCCAGGCCTGCTACCATTACGGTCTGTTGCTGGCCACCGGCGAAGCGGGGCCGGTCGATCTCGATGCGGCGGAACGATGGCTGCGACAGGCGGCCCGGTCGGGCGTTCCGGCCCTGGCCGACGATGCCCGCCGCGCCGCCGACGCTCTGGCCGCCCGCGCCGGAGCCGGCTCATGAAGCCGTCCAAGACCTCCTACGAAATTCACGTCTTCGCCGACAAGCGTTGGGTGATTACCGAGATGGCCACCGACGAGGCGGCGGCCAAAGCCTTTGCCGACAATCTGCTCCAGACCGGCAACCATGCCGCGGTGCGGGTGATCCGCGATTTCGAGCGGCTGGACGGTACCCACGCCGAAACGGTGGTGCTGGAAAAGAAGGCACCGGAAAAGGCGCCGGGCGATCTGACCCTGGCCCCGATTACCGACGCACCGCTCTGCACCACGGTCGAGGAGGTCTATGGCCTGGAATCGCGGACCATGATCGGGCGGTTGCTGCGCAAATATCTCGACGAAATTGTGCTGACGCCGACCGAGTTACTCCACGATGCCAAGGAGATGAAGCGGTTTGGCGATCGCGGCAATCTGCTGTTCTCGGCAATCGACCGGGTGGCGGGGTTGCAGGCCCGCGCCGCTGGTGAGGCCGACCCCCGCGCACGTCGGGCCTTTCTGGAAACCACCTGGGAGACGCTGCAAAAGCGCGCCCGCGCGTTCGCGGCCACCAAGCCGAAACCTCCCGCCAGCTTTGCCGAGGCGGTGGCCCAATCCGCCGCCGATCCCGACCCGTCCTTCAGCCTGATGTCGCGGTTGACCCTGGCGTTGATGGAGCGGCGCAATTGGCAAGCGAAGCTCGAACAGGTGCTGGCCTGGGCCGACGAACCCGAAGCGCAGGCCGAGGTGATCGACGGGCTGCTGGCCGATCTCGTCGTTCCCGCCCAGATGGTGCAGGATCTGCTAGGGTTCCAACCCAATTTGGCGTCGGCGTTGGGGCAGATCGTCGATCTGGCCGAGGGGCTGGCTGAACCGGCGAAGTTCGCCCCGGACCTGTTTGCCGAGATGAACCGGCTGTTTGCCGAGGGGAGGTTGCCGCTTACCCGCGAGGCGTTGATGGCGCGCACCGTCCGCGAGATCGGTGGGGCGAATCCGCTGTCGCGCAACGATCCCGCCCAGGAATTCGAGATGTTCCACCGCTTGCTGCATCGGCTGGTCAATCGCGACCGCGTTGCCGGTGGGCCGCTGATGGCCGAGGCGTTGTTGCAGCGCGGTTCTCGGGTTCAGAATTCCGGTGGAGCCTCGGTGGTTGCCCTCGAATCGGTGCGGATGCTGCTGGGGGCGCTGTCCGATGGCTGTGTCCGGCTGCAATTTCTGCTGACGCTATGCGCCGCGCCGGTGGGAAGGTCGATCGGGACGGGACTGACCGAATTGCTGCGTTCGCATGTCACCCGCTCGGACCATATCGATCATTGGTGCCCGGTGCGCCATCCGCCGCGCGACCGGATGGCGGCGCTGAAACAGGCCAATCAGGCCCTGCTGACCTGCGAGGCGCTGGAGGAAGCGTTCCGCGCCGGGCTGGCGGCCCGGATCGACGCGGTGATGGTGCGCTATCTTCAATCGGAAGGGGTAATCGAGAAAATCGACAAGACCGACGACCCGCTGGCGATGCGGGCGATCCGGCTGGTCAAATTCTGCGGCTCGGGAGTGTTGATCCAGGGGCAATCGCTCGATATGGCCAAGGCCAGGGTGATCGAGCATCTGCGCCAGAAGCAGTTCGAGGAAAAGTTCCTGGCCAGCGTCCCCGACCCCGCCCAGGCGGAGAAGGCGCTGCGCGACTTCCACCGCCTTTTGGTCGAGTGCGGGTTCGGCTGACCAGGACTTTGTCCGGTTAATCCGCCGCCTTCATCCGCAGCCCGTCGCCGGTGACAAGGACGCGGTCGTCCCACCGCACCTTGCGCCCCAGCGGGGTCCGCACCCAGATCACGAAATTGACCAGTTCGCGCAGCGGAACCAGCCAGGGCCGGGCCGGGCACAGGCCAAAACGTTCCCGCAGCAGAAGATGCAACCGGATCCGCAACCAGACATGCAGCACGATCAGCGGCAGCGCGATCCACAACGGCCAGCCCAGCAGGGCCATCAGCAGCATCGGCCCGAGCGGGCTCATGAAGATCGATAGGAAATGTTCGAATGGCCGGATCGCCCGGATCGCCCGGTTCCACCGCAACTCGTGCGAGATCAGGGCGGAAAAGCTCGGTTCGGCGACGACGGTCGCCACCAGTTCGGTAGACAGTCGGACCCGGAAGCCGTGACGATGCAATTCGTGTCCGAACACAAAATCCTGGGCTACAGCGTCGGCCATCGCCTCGAAGCCGCCGATTGCGGTCAGCGCCTTGCGGGTGACGGCGATCGCGGCGCCATAACAGATATCCATGTCGCGGCGGGCGAGATCGACCAGCACCGAGGGAATGAACCAGTCACAGTGGAATAGCGCGCCGACCTGGGAGGCGAGGTTGGGCTCGGGACTGCCGTAATAGAGCGAGGTGACCCCGCCGGCGGTCGGATCGGACAGCGGCTGGATGAACTTGCCCATGAAATCGGGCGGAATCTCGACATCGCTATCGATCATCGCCAGGATGTCGTGCTTCGCCGCCGGGTACATATTGGCCAGATTGGCGTTTTTCGGGTTGGACCCGGCGCGGCGGTCGTCAATTACCAAGGTGGTGTCGAGGGCCGGGAATTCGGCCTGAATCCGCTCGATCACCTTGCGGGCTGGATCGTCGGGGCTGTGCAGGCCGAACACGACCTGAAGCGTCGGATAATCCTGGGCACAGATCGAGCGCAGACATTCCGCCAGCCGGGGGGCCTCGCCATGGGCCGGGACCATCACCGTGACAGGCGGTCTCCAGTCAGAGACGGGAGCGGGCGGCAGGCCACGGTTGACATGACGGAACGCCAGACCGAGATAGGCAAACCCTCCAGCGGCCAATGCGCCGCCGATCAGACTTGATGCCAGCATTGATCTTAAAAATCCCTTATTACGTGTAGACGTTTTCCGCGCAGCTTTAAAGAAACTGTGGCGGATGCCAACACAAAAGATGTAACTAACCACCCGAACGACCGGGCGGAACATCGCTCGGGCGCGATGGATTGTCTGCGCATGAATAGTATCTGTCTTGTCACCGGGGCAACCGGTTTTGTCGGTTCGGCGATTGTCCGGGCGCTGCTGGCGCGCGGTCAGGCGGTGCGGGTTCTGGCCCGTCCCGGCTCGGATCGCCGCAATCTGGCTGGCCTCGACATCGAGCTGGCCGAGGGAAGTCTGGAAGATGCCGCCTCGCTGCGGCGCGCCGTCGCAGGCTGCGACCGACTGTACCACGCCGCCGCCGATTACCGTCTGTGGGTTCCCGACGAAGCGGCGATGATGCGCGCCAATGTCGATGGAACGCGGGCGCTGATGCAGGCCGCCCTGGCCGAAGGGGTCGGGCGGATCGTCTATACCAGTTCGGTCGCGACGCTGGGCCATGCCCCCGGCGGTGTGTCGGACGAAACGACGCCCAGCACGGTCGCCGACATGGTCGGCCCCTACAAGCGGTCGAAGTTCCTGGCCGAGGCCGAGGTCCGCCGGATGGCTGCCGAAGAGGCGCTGCCGGTGGTGATCGTCAATCCCTCGACCCCGATCGGGCCGGGCGACGTCAAGCCGACGCCCACCGGGCGGATGATCGTCGAGGCGGCCTCGGGCCGGATGCCCGCTTATATCGATACCGGCCTGAACCTCGTCCATGTCGAGGACGTCGCCCAAGGCCACCTGCTGGCGATGGAGAAGGGCCGGATCGGCGAGCGCTATATCCTGGGCGGCGAGGATCTGCCGCTGGCCGAGATTCTCGCCCGGATCGCCCGGCTGACAGGACGGCGGCCGCCGTCGGTGCGTCTGCCCCGTTTGCCGCTGTTTCCGCTCGCGGTCGCGGCCGAAGCGTGGTCTCGTCTGACCGGGGCCG
>NZ_AQPH01000067.1 GCF_000442515.1 Magnetospirillum fulvum MGU-K5
CACCTCATCCGTCTCGGTGTTTTCCGAATCTGGCGCTCGGGGTTTATTCGCCCACAGATTGGAGATCCGGTTTGAAAGGTGCCTGTTGTCATGCTCACGAGATCGATCTTCGCCGCAGTGGCGGTGCTTTCGGTGACTGCTGGCTCTGCCCTGGCCGACGATGCCCCCCGGTTCGGCCTGCTTGAAGAGAACGATTCTCTCTACACCAGTTACGACAGGCATTACACTCAGGGCATCCGCCTCTCCTACCTTTCCCCCGACCTCGCCGCGCACGGCGGTTTGAACGCGCCGTTCGACCTCGCTGGCGGCCTTCTCCCGATCTTCTCGGACGCCGGGTCGGCGGTACGACCACGCCGCATCGCGGTGTTCCTGGGCCAGAGCATCTTCACGCCGCAAAATACCGCACTCGCCGTCGCCGACTCGCGTGACCGACCCTATGCCGGTTGGGCCTATCTCGGCGCCAGCCTGCTCCAGGAAAGCAATCGCGGCATGCTCGAGAACCTCGAGTTCGGCGTCGGCCTCGTCGGTCCGGGGGCGCTCGGCAAGATGGCGCAGAACGATTATCACCAGTTCATCGGTGCTGACACGGCCAAGGGCTGGAGCGGCCAGTTGCGCAACGAGCCGGGGGTGATGCTGACCTACGAGCGGCTCTGGCGGCTTCCGCTGGTCAATGTTGCAGGCCTTGGCGTCGATATTGTGCCCCAACTCGGCGCCACCATCGGCAACGTCTTTACCTACGGCGCTGGCGGCGGTCTGATCCGATTCGGCCGCAACCTCCAGGCCGATTACGGCCCGGCGCGGATCCGGCCGGCGCTGTCCGGCTCGGACTATTTCGACAGCACCCATCTTGACGGGGACCTCGGCTTCTACGCCTTCGTCGGCGTCCAGGGCCGCGTCGTCGGGCACAATATTTTCCTCGACGGCAACACTTTCCGGGACAGTCCCAACGTCGAGCGGAGAATCTTCGTCGGCGATCTCCAGGCCGGCGTCTCGGTGTTCTGGTCGAATGCCGTGCAGATGATTTTCAGCGCCGCCCACCGCACCAGAGAGTTCGATGGCCAGCGTTCTCCCGACGTGATCGGCACCGCCTCAATCGCCTTTTCGCTGTGATCGTTGCCCCCTCGTCCTTCCGCATAAGCTTCGTCCTCGGCCTCGCGGTCGGGGCGTTGGCTGGCCTGACGCGAGCCTCCTGCGGGCCGCAATATTCTTCGCCGCAGACCTGATGATTAAGTAATTTCCGATTCTTCCGCGCTTACCAAGCATGCTTGTATTTATTAAAAAGCCAATCCCTTTGGCCGAGGAACGCGAATCGGCTACTACCATAGGTTGTAAATGGGCCGACGAGAAATAGAAACCATCCCTATTTAGGGGAATTCAATGCCCCAACAAGCCAGCCTTGTATCCATTGCGACAGCAGTTCCACCGTACTGCATCGAGCAAGACGATGTTGCCGTCGCTGCACGACGAGTTTTCTCAGGAAATATCGGCGATTACGAACACTTGGCGCGGGTCTTCAAAAGCTCGGGAATACGCCAACGCCATGCCGTGAGGCCACTGGAGTGGTATTTCGAACCGTTGGGCTGGCCAGAACGGACCGAAGCCTACCTCGACGGCGGATGCCAACTGTTTTTCGACGTAGCGACCAAGGCGCTTGACGCTGCCGACATTGATGCGGCCGAGGTCGACACGGTGGTCACGGTGTCGTCGACGGGCATAGCCACACCCAGCCTCGAAGCCCGCGTCGCCAGCCGCATCGGCTTTCGCGCCGATATCGAGCGCGTCCCGGTCTTCGGCCTTGGCTGTGCCGGAGGAGTCTCCGGGCTTTCCATTGCATCTCGCCTTGCGGAATCCCGTCCTGGCACGGTCGTCTTGCTGGTCGTCGTCGAACTTTGTTCGTTGGCATTCCGCCCCGACACCTTGACCAAGGCCAATATCGTCGCGACCGCCTTGTTCGGCGACGGCGCGGCAGCATGTGTCTTGCGTGCTGGCGAGCCGGGCATCGCCGAAGTCGAAATGAGTGCTCAACACCTTTGGCCCGACACGCTCGACATCATGGGTTGGTCGGTTGACCCCCAGGGCCTGGGCGTGATTTTCGACCGCGCCATCCCACCCTTCGCCGAAACGCACATGGCTCCGGCCGTTGCCGGTATTCTCGATCGTTTCGGCTTAACAATAAACGATATCGATCGAATTGCATTTCATCCGGGCGGCACCAAAGTCCTAAGCGCCTTAGAGCGGGCCTTCGACCTGGGACAGGGGGCTTTGGACCACGAGCGGGCGATCTTGACCGACTATGGCAATATGTCCGCTCCAACGGCTCTTTTCGTACTGGAGCGTGTCCTTCAAGCGGGGGCGCCGTCACGCGTCTTGTTGACTGCGATGGGGCCGGGCTTCACCGCGACCTGTGTCTCCCTCAGGAGCGCCACATGACACCGGCAGCCCTGCTGCTCGTCATCGTTACGGCGGAACGTTTGGGCGAACTTTGGCTGGCTCGCCGCAATACCTCAGCCTTGCTTGCACGAGGGGCATACGAGGTCGCCCCTGGTCATTACCCAATGATCGTCCTGCTCCATGCCTCCTGGCTGGCTGGGTTATGGCTCTTTGGGCAGACCAATCCGCTCAATCCGTATTGGCTCTCAATCTTTATCCTCCTACAGGCGCTGCGCTTCTGGGTTTTGGGAACGCTTGGACGGCGCTGGACGACCCGGATCATCATTCTGCCAGGGGCCCCTTTGGTCACGAACGGTCCCTATCGGTTTATCGCCCACCCCAATTATCTCGTCGTCGTGGGCGAGGTCGCGGTGCTCCCTCTTTGCCTCGATTTGCCTTGGTTTGCGCTGGTATTTTCAGTCGCTAACGCAGCGATTCTCGCCATCCGGATCCGGGCGGAGAACGAGGCTCTTGGCCGATTGCGTGGCTCCCCTGAGGAGATGAACCGTATTCCTCGGGGATTGTGATGGTTTCCACCTGGATCGGCTTTGCCATGATGTGCATCGGCATGTTTATGGCGATCCTTGATGTCCAGGTTGTGGCAACATCGCTTCCGACGATCCAAAATGCGCTTGCCATCCCGCCCGAGCAAATGAGTTGGGTACAGACCGCCTATCTCATCGCCGAAGTGATCGCCATTCCGTTGACTGGCTTCCTAACGCGGCTGTTAAGCATGCGTTTGCTGTTCGTTATCTCCATCGTCGCTTTCACAGTGACGTCGTTGGGATGCGCCGCAAGCAACAGCTTCGGCGAGTTGATTACCTTTCGTATTCTGCAAGGATTCTCGGGAGGAACGCTGATCCCGGCCGTTTTTTCGGCGGTCTTCCTGCTCTTTCCGGCTGAGCGCCAGAATGTCGCCACTATGCTCGCCGGGGTATTGGCGGTACTGGCGCCGACGGTCGGTCCGATCGTCGGGGGATGGATCACCGATACCTATTCCTGGCACTGGCTATTTCTGATCAACATCATTCCCGGCATTCTGTCGGCGATTGTCGCCAGTGCCTTATTGCCGAAATCGCCCATGTGCCTCCACGAGGCCCGCACGCTCGATATCCAATCGCTAATCCTGATCGCGATGGCCTTGGCGACGCTGGAACTCGCGCTCAAGGAAGCGCCACAGCGGGGATGGATTTCTGGCCTCGTAATCGGACTGCTGACCCTGAGCGTAGCCAGCATAACCGGCTTTATCCGTCGCACTATCCGCGCCTCCCACCCGATTATTAACTTTGGCTGCTTCGCCGACCGCAATTTCACAATCGGCTGCATTCTGAGCTTTGTTCTGGGGATAGGGTTGTTCGGGTCGGTGTATCTGATGCCGGTCTTTCTTGCCTTCGTCAGGAATCACGACGCGCTGGAGATTGGAGCGATCATGCTGGTTACGGGCTTGGCGCAGCTCTCGGTTGCTCCGATCGCCGTTATACTGGAGCAGCGCATCGATGCCCGTCTGCTGACGGCATGCGGCTTCGGCCTTTTTGCCACCGGCCTGGGTCTGAGCGCCTTTCAAACACCGCAAACCGACTTTGACGCTATGCTCTGGCCGCAGGTTATTCGTGGCCTCGCCATCATGTTCTGCCTTCTGCCGCCCACTCGCCTGGCGCTGGGGTGCCTGGAAAAAAGCCAGGTACCGGATGCCAGCGGTCTGTTCAATCTGATGCGTAACCTGGGGGGAGCCATTGGTCTCGCCCTGATCGACACCGTCATTTACAGCCGGTCGGCCATACACGTTGCGGAGATCACGGCACGGTTGCAAGCTGGCGATATTGCCACGGCCAAATTTGTCGGCATCCCACTTGCCCTCTTTGCCACGCGCTCGACCGTCACCATCGATTCCGAGATGAAGGCGACTCTCCAAATGCTCGTCGAAAATGCAGCGCTGACGTCAGCCATTAATGATGCTTGGGCGATGATTGCTCTCCAGACAATTGGCGCCTTGATCTGTATCCCCTTTGCCAGGCGTTTGCTTGTCATGCCCCGAGATCATTGAAGGGCGTCATATCCACGGCTTGGATGATGCCGCGATTTGCACGATTTCATGGGCAATTTTCTCAGGCGATAAAACAAAATCAATGCAGCCGCTTGCAATGGCGCTCGCCGGCATATCAGGCTGCCCGGCCGTATCGAGCTTCTGCGCAATGGTAATGCCCCCGACATCTCTGATGTCGCACAACGCCGCCGCTCCATCGCCGTCATAGCCGGAGACAATGACGGCGATCAACTTGCCGTTCCAGTGATCGGCTAACGACCGCAGGAACACCGTAATCACGTCCGGCCATCCCTGCGGTTTCGAGATCGGCTTGAGACGGAACGCTCCGTCAAGAACGTGCAAATCACGCTGAGACGGAATGATGAACACCCGGTCGGGCCGGATGAACAATCCTTCCGAGATCAACTCAACCGGCATCTTCGTATAACGGGGGAGAATCTCGTGGAGTTGGGTGGCGACAATTCTCAGGTGATTAACAATAACAATGGCAACACCCATATCCGCCGGTAAATTCTGAAGCAACTGAATATAGGCATTGAGGCCTCCCGCTGAACCACCAATACAAACAATGGGGAATTTGTTTTCCACTCTCGTTCACTTTGCCGGAATATATCCCAAGGACGCGCCTCGCCGCATAACGCCACGAACACCTTGGCCCGTATAAATCGACCAGTGAAGACTCGGAAACCACTTATTGTTAAGTAAATTCCGACCCTGTCGAGCCAGCGCAGCAGAACTATATAATGAAAACGCAGAAATTTTTATCCGCCACAAATCTCTATTTGTGGCGGATTTAGAGGCAAGGATGCGCGAAATGCAAACAATAATTATCGTCTTATTGCTGATAATACTGCTTGGCGGAGGCGGTGGATATTATGGCTATGGACTCTATGGCGGCGCCGGTCTCGGCGGAGCTTTTGGCTTAGTGCTCGCCGTTCTTCTCATCCTCTGGCTTTTGGGAGCTCTTGGCGGACGGAGATCGTGACATAAACCGCCCCTTTCGGACACCTCGAAGGGTAATCTCCCCTGGAAATAAGGGGTTGTCGGTCCCGCGCCGTCGGGTTCTGTGCCCGTGTTGCGGCCCCAGGCTGGAGCGCCTGGATTGGCTGGATCGTCATGCCCGCGTGACGCGGCGGCTGGCGATAAGCGTGGTGCGGCTGTGCCGGGTGCTGCCGATCAAGCAGGTTGCCGCGTTCTTTGGACTGCATTGGCATACGGTCAAAGACCTCGACAAGCGGGCGCTCCAGGGTAATCCCCCCATTTTTAGCGGGGGTTGGACATAGAATTCATGCGGCCAATTTCAGTTTCTGGGCGGGTGTGATGCCGCCAATGCCCATATTGGGGCGGTCGTTGTTGTAGGTCCAGAGCCATTCTGTCGCGTGATCCTGCACCTCCGAGATGGTTTCAAAAAGGATTTGCCCCAGCCATTCATGCCGGACCGTCCGATTGTAACGCTCGACATAGGCGTTCTGCTGCGGCTTGCCGGGCTGGATGTGCTGGAGGTCGATGCCGTGCGTCTCGGCCCATTTCATCAGCGTACCGCTGATATATTCGGGGCCGTTATCGACCCGAATAGCGCCCGGCTTGCCGCGCCATTCGATGATCTGGTTCAACACCCGCACGACCCGTTCCGCAGGCAGAGAGAAATCGACTTCGATGCCGAGCCCTTCCCGATTGAAATCGTCCAGCACATTGAGGAGCCGGAAAGCCCTGCCATCCTCCAGACGATCCGCCATGAAGTCCATCGACCAGACCTGGTTGGGGGCGTCTGGCACCGCCAGTTCGTCGGGCTTGTCGCGTTTGAGCCGCTTGCGGGGCTTGATGCGCAGGTTCAGTTCCAGCTCTCGATAGATCCGATAGACCCGTTTGTGGTTCCAGCCATGCCCCTGAATGTTGCGCAGATACAGGAAGCAGAGCCCGAACCCCCAGGTCTTTCTGGCCTGGGTGAGCCCAATCAGAAGGTCGGCGATCTGCTCGTTCTCGTCGGAGAGCCTCGGGCTGTAGCGATAGCACGTCTCGCTCAGCCCAAACGTCCGGCACGCCAACGCGATACTGATCCCTCGTCGCGCCACGGCTGTCTCGGCCATCTCCCGGCGCTGGGATGGCCGGGTTATTTTTTCCGAGAGCCTCGCGGAGCAATTCGTTTTGCATGCTGAGCTCGGCAAACATCTTTTTCAGCCGCCGGTTCTCGTCCTCAAGCCCCTTCATCTCCGAGATCATCGAGGCATCCATGCCGCCGTATTTTGCCCGCCATTTGTAGAACGTCGCGCTGCTCATCTGGTGCTCGCGGCACAGCGTCAGGACCGGGATGCCGTCCTCCGCCTGACGCAGGATCCCCATGATCTGGGCGTCCGTGAACCGACTCTTCTTCATCCGAATCTCCTCGTTCGCAAGACCGAGAAAATTCTACGTCCACATCCCCTTATTTCCAGGGGGGATTACCAGGGGAAACGCGCCGCTGGCCACGTTCCTACATCACCGTTCGCTCGGGCTCAATCGCCGACCGGCACCGGCATTTCCAGCGGGGGACTGTGTAATCCGTCCCCCGGTTATCCTCTGATCCTGTGGATAGACCTGTGGGCGGGTTGAGGGTAACGCCTGAGTATCCAGGCGAACCTTGACCGTTGTGGGAATTGCCGTTTTTCGAGGCAGTGGCGCGGCCGGTTGGCAAGGGTGCATCTGAAACATGCGACCGGGCCGGGGGGCGGGCAAGGCCGTCCCAAAAGACAGGCTCCCCCGTCCCATCGGGGACGAGGGAGCCGATCCGTTTCCCCTTACGACATGAATTTGCCGCGCGGGGTGTAGTGGGTGTGAAGGTGGTGATGGGCGATGTGGCCGCACGGTCCGTCGGTGAGGAACTCGCGATACAACTGGAGCACCACCGGGTTTTCATGCGATTTGCGGATCTTAAAGTCGCTGTCGATCTGATAGATCGCCTTCGACCGCTTGGCGCGGATGGTGGCGTCGGTCGGGATCGGCTGGCCACCGCCGCCCAGGCAGCCGCCAGGGCAGGCCATGAACTCGATGAAGTGGCACTTGCTGAACGGTCCGCCCGCCTTGATGTCTTCCATCACTTTCTTGGCATTGGCCGAGCCATGGACGATGCCGACCCGCAACGTCACGCCGCGCAGCCAGTCCCAATCCGGCACCAGCGGCTTGAACAGATCGGGGACTGGTCCGACTTCGTCGATCTTGATTTCGGCCATCCGCGCTCCTTCGATTCCGCGCACCGGCAAGATGTCGGCGTGATCGAAGAAGTTTTCGACCTTCTGGCCGGTGACGACCTCGATCACCGTGCGAAGCGCGGCTTCCATCACCCCGCCGGTGGCCCCGAAGATGTTGCCCGAGCCGGTGCCGTCGCCGAACGGCTCATCGAACGGGCTGTCGGGCAGGTGGGGCAGGTCGATGCCGGATTCGGCAACCATCTTGGCCAGTTCGCGGGTGGTCAGGGCGTAATCGACATCCTTGAAGCCGCTCGAGCACAGTTCGGGGCGGTTGCACTCGAACTTCTTGGCGGTGCAGGGCATCAGGGCGACGACGACGATGTCCTTGGGGTCGATCCCCTTCTTGTCGGCGTAATAGGTCTTCAGCAACGCGCCGAACATCTGCATCGGGCTTTTTGCCGAAGACAGGTTGGGCACCGCGTGCGGATAGAAATGTTCAAGATATTTGACCCAGCCAGGCGAGCAGCTGGTGAACTGGGGCAGGGCGACATCGGTGTCACCTTGGACCAGGGCATGATAGAGCCGGATAATCAGCTCGGTGCCTTCTTCGAGGATCGTCAGGTCGGCGGTGTGGTTGGTGTCGAACACACCGTCAAAGCCCATCCGCTTCAGCGCGGTGTTAAGCTGATAGGTCACCTGGCTACCCGCTTCCAGCCCGAAGCACTCGCCGATCGCGGCACGCGGTGACGGCGCGGTCTGGATCACCACATGCTTGGTGGGATCGTCGAGCATCGCCCATACCTCGTCGGTCTGGTCCTGCTCGGTCAGCGCGCCGGTGGGACAGCGATTGATGCACTGGCCGCAATTGACGCAGACCACCGAGGATAGCGGCTTGTCGCCAAAGGTGGCGATGCGCGACCGGACACTGCGTCCCTTGACCAGCAACGCACCGACGCCCTGCAACTCGCTACAGGTGCGGACGCAGCGGCGGCACAGCACGCACTTGTTCATGTCGCGCACGACCGAGGAACTGGAGCGGTCGATCGCATATTTCGGCTCGGTCGGATGGCCGAAACGATAGTAATCGACGCCATATTCCTTGGCCAGGGACTGCAACTCGCAATTGTTGTTGCGCTTGCAGACGGTACAGTCGCCATAGTGATTGGACAGCATCAGATCGACGACGTGCCGCCGCGCGGTGCGGACGGCGGGCGTGTTGGTCTGAATTTTGACCGGCAGGGTCACCGGGGTCGCGCAGGCGGCTTGCAGCGTCCGCATCCCCTCGACGGCGACAACGCAGATGCGACAGACACCGGCAGTGCACAGATCGTCGTGATGGCACAGGGTGGGAATCCGCAAGCCCACCCGGCGGGCGGCGTCCAGGATCGTGGTGCCATAAGGCACCTCGACGTCGATCCCGTCGATGGTGACAGCGATCATCGGCACCTCGGCCGCGATCGGGGTGGAATCATTGTTCCCGGCCACGGCCTCATCGGCGGCGGGCTGGGATTCGGTGTTCGAAGGAACGGTATCCATAGTGATCTGATCTCCCCGCTTTGGCCGGTCAGGCCGCGCCCATGATCGGACGGGCCATGATTTCTTCCTTGAAATGCGCATTGAGGGCGATGACCACGTTGGGACTCGCCTGACCCAGGCCGCATTTCGAGGCCAGCTTGACCGTCTCGCTGAGACTGATCAGGTCATTCAAATAGCGGTTCGAGCATTTCCCCTGTTGCAGCAGCCGGATACCTTCCAGCAGCTTTTGGTTGCCGACGCGGCAGGTGGTGCACTGGCCGCAGGATTCTTCGACGAAGAATTCGAGGTAGTTCTCGGCGACTTCAAGCATGTCGCGCTCGGCGCTGTAGACGATGATCGAGCCGCCGATGCCAAGATCCTCATAGGCAAGACGGCGGTCGAACTGACGGGCCGGGACCAATTGCCCGGTATAGCCGCCGATCTGCACCGCCTTGGCCCCCTGGCCGCCGACGGTTTCCAGCAATTGATCGACGGTGATGCCCCAGGGCAGTTCATAGACGCCGGGGCGCGAGCAATCGCCCGAGACGCTGAACAGCTTGAAGCCCTTCGACCGCTCGGTGCCCATCGACGAGAACCATTTGGCCCCGCGCGGGATGATGCAGGACAGTGTCGCCAGGGTCTCGACATTGTTGACGACGGTCGGCTGGCCGTGCAGACCGCGCTCGGCCGGGTAGGGGGGGCGGTTGCGCGGTTCGCCGCGCCGCCCTTCCAGGCTTTCGATCAGGGCGGTTTCTTCGCCACAGACGTAAGCGCCCGCACCCATATGGATGCGGATGTCGAAACAGAACCCCGCCTGACCCAGGATGTCGGTGCCAAGCAGGTTCGATTTGCGCCGCGCTTCCAGCACCGCTTCGAGATGCGGCTTTAAGTGGGTGTATTCCCAGCGCAGATAGACAACACCTTCGCGCGCACCGATCGAATAGGCGGCGATCGTCATGCCCTCGAACACCATGTCGGCATATTTGCCGAGGATGATGCGGTCCTTGAAGGTGCCGGGCTCGCCTTCGTCGGCATTACAGATGATGTATTTGCAATCGCCCTTGGCCTTGGCGGCAAGGTTCCACTTGATCCCGGTGGGGAAGCCCGCGCCGCCGCGGCCGCGCAGACCGGACACGGTCAATTCGGCGATCACCTCGGAAGGGCTGACCGATACCGCCCGCTGCAAGCCGGAATTGATCTCGTGATTGGTGTAGTTCAGGGTGTTGGCATAGGTTTCGCCGACATTGCCGACGGTGGGGCGGCGGGCGTTGAATTCCTGCCGACAATCCTCGATCACCCGGTGAACCTTGGGCGGCGTCAGATTGGAGAACACCTCGTTGTTCACCATCATCGCCGGGGCCTGATAATTCATCCCGATGCAGCTGGTCCATTCCAGCGTGAACATCCCGTCCGGCGTTGTCTCGCCAAAGCGGATGCCCAGATCGTTTTCGAGCTGACGGGCAACCGATTTGGCCCCCTTCATGATCGAAGACATATCGCGGCTGAGCCGGATAATGAACTTTCCCTTGGGCTTTTTGTTAATGAAATGAAAGAAAGTGGCGACGCCAAGGACCTCTGATGCGGAAATTCCTATCAGATCGGCAATATATTGCATCGCAAATTCAGAAACAAATCCGCACTCTGCTTGGACGGATTGCATAATAGGTATAAGAGATGATCTTTGGCGACCGTGTTTTTTTACCAGTCTAGATATTAGAGATTTCTCTCTGTCCTGCCCTGTCAGCAGCATCATGTTTCTCCCTATCTGATACATTTGCTTTATTGAGCTTTTCTTGTTGGCGCGATCTTTGCCGCGCTCATGGTCGGCATGATACGAAAAGATCGTTTGGTTGTATTCGGAATCTGTCGCACGAGACGTCCCCACCCCATCCGGTGGTGGCTACCCATATGCACCGGACTATTCCCACCCTTGATAACGCCTCATACGGGTAGGTGGCAAGCTGCCCGTGTGGATGGGGTGACGAACGGCGATATCGCCGGGACCCGATGGTCCCAGCGTGGGTCGGAGACGGGCGAAAAGGGGAGGATCAGGCCGGGAGGGAGTCGGGCAGGCGGCGATGGGCGTGGGGGGAATCGCCCCACTCGTCCCAGCCGACCCGGCGACCGGCGGCGATCACCCGGCGTTCGAGGCAGCCCCGGCATTCCAGGGTGCCTTCGTCGAGGCAGGGTTTGCCGTCGTAAAGCTGATAGTTGCGGCGGACCCCGCGCGGGGTGACGTTGGGCATCGTCACATTGGCGCCAAAGGTGATGCCACGTTCGCGACCGTCCTCGACCAGGGCCTGCAACGCGGTGGTGGCGGCGATGTTGAGGGTCGGCAAGGCAAGCCGGGTCACCGCGATCATCTTGAGGCCAAGGGAGAGCAGGGGCCCCTTCGCCATCATCGCCGAGGCGGGCATCGCCCCGCCCTGGGAATGGAGGTACGGCCCCATCCCGATCATGTCGATATCGCGCTCGCCGTAAAAGGCGATGTCGGCGGCGAGATCGTCGAGGGTCTGGCCGGGCAGGCCGATCATCACCCCGGTCCCGACCTGGAATCCGGCGGTGCGCAGGTCGTCCAGCGCCTTTACCCGCGTCTCGAAGCGCTGGGCGGGGGGGTGAAGCGAGGCGAACAAAGCGGGATTGCTGGTCTCGATCCGCAGCAGATAGCGATGGGCTCCGGCAGCGCGCCAGCGGCGATAGGTGTCCAGACTCTGCTCGCCCAGTGACAGGGTGATCCCTAGGCCGCGCGGCAGCCGTTCGCTTAAGGAGCGGGCGCGGATTTCAGCGACGCACTCTTCGACGAAGGCGACGAAGGCTTCGTCGCGCCGCTCCCCGGCCTGGAGGACACACGAGCCGTATCCGGCTTCGGCGCAGAACATCGCCGCCTCGACCACCTCGTCGCGGTCGAGGCCATAGCGTTCGACCGCGAGGTTGCTGCGGCGAATCCCGCAATAATAGCAATCGAGCGCGCAGCGGTTTGATAATTCGACGATGCCACGGTAATGGACCGTGTCGCCGACAGTTGCGGTGGCGCGGTCATAGGCGGCGCGGCGCAAGTCTTCGATCTGGGCGGGATCGGACAGGCCGAGCAGGCGGACCATCTCGGCATGGGACAGGTTGAGCGTCATGGCCGGATCTCCCGCGCTCGTTCGAACGCGGCCAGCGCCGCCGGGAAACAGCCCAACGCACGGGGCAGCACCCCCTGGAGCAGGGAAATGGCCACGCCGTAATTGGTCATCGGTACGCCTTGGGCTCCGGCGCGGTCGAGCCGGGCCAGCATGTGCCGTCGCGTCACCGTGCAGCCACCGCATTGGATGATCAGGGAATAGGGGCTGAGATCGTCGGGAAAATCCTTCCCCGCCGCCACCTCGATCTTCAGCCCGCCGCCGACATATTGGCCAAGCCAGCGCGGAATCTTGACCCGGCCGATATCGTCGGCGAGCGGATGGTGGCCGCAGGTCTCGCCGATCAGCACCCGGTCGCCGGGGCGCAGCCGCTCGATCGCCGCCGCACCAGCGGCGAGACGGTTGAGGTCGCCCTTGAACCGCGCCATCAGGATCGAGAAGGTCGTCAGCGGAATCTGTGGCGGCGTGTCGGCGGCGGCTTTCAGCACCACCTGAGAATCGCAGATCACCAGCTTGGGCGGGCGGCCGAGGCGGGCCAGCGCGTCGGACAATTCGCGCTCCTTGACCACGACGCACATCGCGTCGCTGTCGAGAATTTCGCGGATCACCTGAATTTGCGGCAGGATCAGCCGTCCCTTCGGTGCGCCGAGATCGATCGGCACCACCAGCACCGCCAACTCCCCGGCGGGGACCAGATCGCCGACCAGACGCGGCTCTTCCAGCCGGGCCTCAGGCGCAAGACGGGCTATCGTCCGTTTCAGATCGTCGAGACCGGCTCTGCTCAGTGCCGAAACGGCCAGAGTTTCGCGCCCGACGGCAGCGGCGGCCGCCAACGCTTCTGCGGCGGGCGCGGCCAGATCGCTTTTGTTGAACACCACCAGGGTGGGGGTGGCGCGGGCGTGCAGCGTCTTGGCCAGTCCGGCTTCGAATCGGCCGAACCCGTCCGGGCCAACCACCAGCAAAGCGAGATCGACCCGTTCGAGAATCGCTTCGGTACGGCGGACCCGTTCCGCACCCAACGCGCCGTCATCGTCGATCCCGGCGGTATCGACGAACAGGACCGGGCCGATCGGAGCCATCTCGATCGGCTTTTCGACCGGATCGGTGGTGGTGCCGGGGACGTCCGAGACAATCGAAACGTTCTGCCCGGTCAAGGCGTTGATCAGGCTGGATTTGCCGACATTGCGCCGACCGAACAGGCCGATATGCAGGCGCAGGCCGCGGGGTGTCTCTTGCATGCTCGGTCGTCTCTCCCTATCCGCGATATCCCAACGCCATCATCGCTGCGGGCGATAGCAGCCGGTCCAGCGTCGCCCGGTCGGCCAGCCCGACCTCAAGCGCCAGTTCGGTCACCGGCCGCCCGCTGGCGCGGGCCTGTGCCGCCAGAGTGGCAGCGCGTTCGTGCCCGATCAGCGGCACCAGCGCGGTCACAATTGCCCACGAGGCGGCGACGTGACTGGCACAGACGGCGCGGTCGGCCTCGATTCCGGTGACGCAGCGTTCGGCAAACAGCCGATTGACCGCTTCCAGTGCCGACAGGCTCGACAGCAGCGCCTCGGCCAGCAGCGGCAAAAAGGCGTTCAGTTCCAACTGGCCCGACATCGCCGCCGCCGTCACCATCGCATCGTTGCCGATCACGAACAGCGCGGTCTGGCCGACCGCTTCGGCGATCACTGGATTGACCTTGCCCGGCATCAGGCTCGACCCGGCCTGGACGGCGGGCAGGATCAGTTCGCCCAGACCGGCGCGCGGCCCCGAGGCCAGCAGGCGCAGATCGAACGAAATCTTGAACAAAGTGGCGGCATGTGCCTTCAAGATGCCGGAAACCTCAACGAACGGGTCCGCGTTCTGGGTGCAATCGACCAGATTTTCGGCCCGCGACAGGTTGAACCCGGTCTCGGCGCGGAGCGCCTCGGTCACGGCGAAGATATAATCGCGCGGAGCGGTCAGGCCGGTGCCGATCGCGGTGCCGCCCAGATTGACCACGCGGAGCCGTTCCTCACATTTGAACACCCGCCAGCGATCGCGTGACAACGCCTCGGCCCAGGCGGAAAATTCCGCCCCCATACTCATCGGCGCGGCATCCTGAAGCTGGGTGCGGCCGATCTTGACTACATCGGCAAAGGCGGCTTCGCGGGCCTGGAACGCGGTCTGAAGAGCGGCAATCGCCGGTTCCAGCCGCTTCAGCAGGGCGATCGCCGCCACCTTGATCGCGGTGGGAAAGACGTCGTTGGTCGATTGGTGCAGATTGACGTGGTCGAGCGGATTGACCCGGGCATAGTCACCGCGCCGCGCCCCTAGACGTTCCAGGGCGCGGTTGGCCAACACCTCGTTGACGTTCATGTTGAGCGAAGTACCCGCTCCGCCCTGAAGCGCATCGACGACGATCTGGTCATTGAGGCTGCCGTCGGCTAACTCGGCGCAGGCGGACAGGATCGCCCCGGCGATGTCGTCGGGCAGAAAGCCGAGGTCGCGGTTGGTCCGGGCCGCCGCCGCCTTGACTTGGGCCATCGCCCGGATCAAAGCGGCTGAGGGCGGGCGTCCGCTGATCGGGAAATTCTCGATTGCCCGCAGAGTGTGAATCCCCCACAGGGACTCGTCGGGAATGTCGCACTCGCCCAGCAGATCGCGTTCGCGCCGCGTCATTGTCAGCAGAACACGTCGCGCTTGCCAGCCCGCACCATGTCGGCCAGCCGTTGCGCCACCCGTCCGTCCTTGGCATCCATCGCGGCGATTTCGGCGGCAATGGCCTTTTCCCCGGCGGCCAGGGTCGCCGGAGAGCTGTAATCGAGCAGGTATTCCAGGAAGGTGCCGACCGCGTTGGGGCCGCACTTCTCCTTGATCTCGCCGGTCTTGGCCAGATCCATGAAATCGCCGCCGGTGCGGCCGACCCGGTAACAGGCGGTGCAGAACGACGGGATGTAGCCCATTTCGGAGATGTCCTTGACCACCTCTTCGAGGCTGCGGTGATCGCCTAACTGGAACTGGCCGGACTCGAAGCGTTGTTCGTCGGCATAGCCACCGGGATTGGTGCGCGACCCGGCCGAAATCTGCGAGACGCCGAGCGCATAGGTTTCCCGCCGCATCGCCGCACTCTCGCGGGTCGACATGATCAGGCCGGTATAAGGCACGGCCAGACGCAGGATCGCCACCAGCTTCTTGAAATCCTCGTCGGAGACCGGCTGGGGCGGACAGGTCGCCATATCCGACCCGCTGGCCGGCTCCATCCGGGGAACGCTGATGGTGTGACAGCCGACACCGAACTGCTTTTCCAGATGGGCGATGTGGCTGAGCAGGGCCAGAATTTCAAACCGCCAGTCAGCCAGACCGAACAGAACCCCCATCCCGACATCGTCGATTCCGGCGCTCATCGCGCGGTCGAACGCGGTCACCCGCCAGTTGAAGTCGGCCTTGCGTCCCTTGGGGTGGGTCGCGGCATAGATCTCGCGGTCATAGGTTTCCTGGAAGAGCTGGTAGGTGCCGATTCCCGCGCCGTGGAGATCGCGGAATTCCTCGATCGTCAGGGGCGCCAGATTGGCGTTGACCCGGCGGATCGCCCCCGCACCCTTCTGGACTGAATAGATCGTCGCGATCGAGTCCAGCACATAGCGGAATCCTCCGGCCCCGGCATAGGATTCGCCCGCGACCATCAACACCCGCTTGTGCCCCTGATCGATTAGGATTTCTGTCTCGCGGGCAATCTCTTCCTGGCTCAGGGTGTGGCGGATCAGGCCCTTGTTGCTGGCACGGAAGGCGCAGTACAGACATTCATTGCTGCACCGGTTGCTGATGTAAAGTGGCGCGAAGAACACCATTCGGCGGCCATAGATCGCTTCCTTGACCTGCTTGGCGGTGGCGTACAATTCCTCAATCAGGTCGGGACGGGTCAGCGCCGCCAGAACCGCGACATCGTCCAGGTCCAGCCCCTTCATTTCGCGCGCCTTGGTCAAGACCTCGGCAACCCGTGTTGAATCCTCGGTGGCGTTACGGGCCAACGTTGAACGGATGCGACCGGCATCGAGCCAGTCGGGGGCTTGAGAGGCGGGCAGGGTCATGATGGGCGGTCTTCCTGGCGTGAGGGGGAGCGGGCTTCGATCCGCCTGCTTTTCTGATTGCCCTCATTCTTCCGCGCCGCTTGCAGCGAAGTCCAGCGGAACATGACCCAATGATGATCGCCGTTCGTCTCAGGCGGTGCGGACCCCTTCGAGGAAACGGATGACGACACTCTTCATATCGGTGGCATCCTGCGACAGCGACCGGGCCGAGACCAAAACCTGGGCCGCCGCTTCGCCGGTTTCCGCTGCCGATTGTGACACCCCGCCGATGTTCGAAGCGACCTCGTTGGTTCCTTCGGCTGCCTGTTGGACGTTGCGGGCGATTTCGGCGGTGGCGGCCGATTGTTCCTCGACCGCGGCGGCGATGGCTCCGGCGATTCCGTTGATTTCCTCGATGCGGGTGACGATCGCGCCGATGGCCGCGACCGCCGCTTGGGTCGCCGCCTGAACCGCGCCAATCTGGGCGCCGATCTCGTCGGTTGCTTTGGCGGTCTGGTTGGCGAGATGCTTGACCTCTCCCGCCACGACGGCAAAGCCTTTACCGGCGTCACCGGCCCGCGCCGCCTCGATTGTCGCGTTCAGGGCCAACAGGTTGGTCTGCGAGGCGATGTCATTGATTAAATTGATGACTTCGCCGATACGCGCCGAACTGTCGGCCAGTCCACGCACGGTTTCGTTGGTGCGGTTGGCTTCTTCGCTCGCGGTCTTGGCGACACGCGCCGATTGCTCGACCTGACGACCGATTTCGACGATTGAGGCCGACAATTCCTCGGCGGCGGAAGCAACCGTCTGGACGCTGGCCGAAGCCTGCTCGGTAGCGGCGGCAACGTTAGAGGCCTGATGGTTGGAACGGTCGGCATTCGAGGTCATTGCCTGGGCGGTGTTTTCCATCTGCCCCGCCGCCTGCGATACCATGTCAAGAACGTTACCGATCGCCTGATCGAAATCTCCGGTCAAGGTTTCAATCCGGCGGGTTCGCTCGTCACGGGCCTGTTGTTCAGCCTGCCGCTCGGCAGTGAGACGGTCGGCACGGATCGCATTATCCTTGAAGACCTGAACCGCCTTGGCCATCTCGCCGATTTCGTCCCCGCGATCAAGGGCAGGAACCACGATGCTTTTGTCTCCCTCGGCCAGATGACGCATCGCTGCGGTCATCGTGGTGATCGGTCGGGCGATTGAGCGTTGCAAGCTAACAGCCATCACAACGATCATCGCTGCCATGACCATCAAAAACGCAAAAAGAGCCACCTTGGCTTCGTAGAAGTTGGTCGCCAAATTTTTTGCCGCTAAAGCCGCTCCTTTTTTGTTAATGTTTATGTCAGAGGTTAATTCTTTTCTGGAATCTATGTAATATTTATATCCTTCTCCGAGCTGGAGCTCTCTTGCCTCTGCTTTCAGTCCTTGTCTCGATAGGGCAATGACTTTTTCCGTCGAGGCAATATAGTCGACCCAGTCCTTCGTGAACCGATTGTACGTTTCTCTTTCTTCCGAAGAGGCGATCAACGGTTCATAGGTTTTCTGAATCTCGGCGATTTTCTCGCGTTGGAGGAGGATCTTTTGGTCCTGTTCGGCGATGGCGGCGGGGGTCGTGGCGGCGATGTGGGCCAATTCGCGCACCCGATGCTCGACCACCAGGGTTTCCAGGGTGGACAAGGCGTCGACGCTAGGTAACCAGTTTTCGCTGAGATCGACACCGGCATGGTTCATCCCCGTCATTTCGATCAGGTTGATCGCCGCGTTGATCAACATCACCAGCATCACCGCAGCGAAAGCCAGGGTGATTTTGACCGGAATCTTCAGATCGTGGAGCGCCGCCATCATCCTCGCCCTTCTTGTGGGGGGTGTGTCGATGGAAGAGGCTATCACGTCTTATGCCATATGCATATAGGCATAAGTTCTTTTCTTTGAGTTTGCCAGGGAAGAGTTCAGCCAGCGGCAGCGGTCTGGTCAGAGAGCGCTTTGGAAATCAGTGCCTCGGCGGCAGCAATGACCGAAGCGACCGGGCTGTTGTCGCGATCGAGGGTATTGCCCAGGCAATAGGCTCCTTCGATCAACAGCATCAATTGATCGGCCAGAT
>NZ_AQPH01000068.1 GCF_000442515.1 Magnetospirillum fulvum MGU-K5
TCTGTAACAGCTTTTCCGGACTGAACGGCTTGACGATCCACCCGGTCGCCCCGGCGGAGCGGCCAGCGTCTTTCTTCGCCTGCTCGCTTTCGGTGGTCAAAATCAGAATCGGGGTCGCGGCATGGGCCGGCAGGGCGCGCAGCTTGCGCACCAACGTGATCCCGTCCATCTCTGGCATATTGACGTCGGTGATGATGACGTCAACCTTCTGACCCTGGATCGCGCGCAGGGCAGAGACACCGTTATCGGCCTCCAGCACCGTATAGCCAGCGCCTCGCAACGTGAACGAGACCATGTCGCGCATCGTCTTCGAGTCATCGACCGCCAGAACGCACTTACCCATTCCGTTCTCCCAGATCTTTTAGATCAGTTTCCGCAACTCTTCATTGAGTCCCAATCGCCCGAACGCCTCGACGACCGGGGCGGTGGGACTATCCAGGATCAAACGGCGCGCCGCACCGGCAAACCCCGGAGCGGCAGCCAGGATGACCTGGATCGCCGCAGTTGATAACCGAGCAACCCGGTCAGCCTTAAGAGCGACGTCACGATTGCCGTCCTGAACAAGGGCATCGAGGAGAGTATCCCGCAACTCTCCCGCCGCGAGCAGATCGACGATCTCAGGCAAATTGATAACCAGCCGGTCGTGAGACTCTTTGGTTTCCATATCGCGGTTGCCAACTTCCCAGTGGACCAGGAGGAGATAATACGTCAAATTCCAGACTTAAGTAAGAGCCGAACCGCCCAGGCCTATGAATGCCCAAAATAACAACCCAAGCCGGTCCGTGGAACATGACGGTGTTCGCTTTTGACCAAAGCGATCCCGAGAACCCGCTTGGACAGCTCAAAGACGAGGATTTACGCAAAATCCCCTATGGGGCGGCGGAACTGAACGCCGAAGGCCGGGTCGTTTCCTATAACGATACCGAGCCGGAAGATAACGAATCCGGTCGGACGTCGCCGGTCGGGCGGGATTTCTTTGGCGATGTGGTGCGCTGGGCCGGAAGCTCGATCATTGCCGCCGAGTTCCGCAAGGGGGTCACCAGCGGCGCCCTGAACGTCGTGTTCGATTGTGCCAGCGCCCGCCTCCCCTACAAGGTTCGGGTGCATTTCAAGGTCAGCCCGATCCTTGGCACCTACTGGGTTTTCATCAAGCGCCTGCGGCGGACCGCGGAAACCCCCCAGCCCGCCTGACGCTCGGCTCTCACTCCCCTTTAAACAGACCGACCAGCCGCCGCGCCGCCGCGCCGGGGGATACCCGACCGCCGGCAACCGACTGTTCCATCTCGGGCAACAGGGCGGCAATGCGGGCATCGTCGCGCAGGCTTTGCAACAAGGTCTCCGACACTTCGCTCCACATCCAGGCGCGGGCCTGCTCTTCGCGGCGGGCGGTCAGCGCACCGTTGGCTCCCAGCCGGTCGCGGTGGTCGCACACGGTCTTCCACACCGAATCGATCCCAGTCCGGGTCAACGCGGAACAGGTCAGCACCGGCACCTGCCAGCCGGACGCGGCAGGCGCCAGCAGATGGAGTGCGTTGCCGTAATCGCGCGCCGCCCGCGCCGCGGCGATGGCCAGATCGCCGTCGGCCTTGTTGACGATGATCGCATCGGCCAGTTCGACGATGCCTTTCTTGATCCCCTGCAATTCGTCGCCGCCGCCCGGCACCAGCAGCAGCAGGAACATGTCGACCATGTCGGCCACCGCCGTCTCGCTTTGGCCGACGCCGACGGTTTCGACGACGATGACGTCAAACCCCGCCGCCTCGCAGACCAGCATCGCCTCGCGGGTGCGCCGCGCCACGCCGCCCAGGGTGCAACCCGACGGGCTGGGGCGGATAAAGGCACGGGGATCGCGCGACAGATCCTCCATCCGGGTTTTGTCGCCCAGGATCGAGCCGCCGGTGCGCGGACTGGACGGATCGACCGCCAGCACCGCCGGGCGACCACCCTGGGCCAGGACATGCAGGCCGAAGCTTTCGATAAAGGTGCTCTTGCCCGCGCCGGGAACCCCGGTGATGCCGATCCGCACCGCGCCGCCGGTATAGGGCAGCAGCTCGTGCAGCAGGATTTCGGCGCTGGCCCGATGATCGGGCCTGGTCGATTCGATCAGGGTGATGGCACGGGCGACGGCGCGGCGTTCCCCGGCGCGGACGGAGCGGGCCAGGGCGGAGGGATCGAGCGGAGACACAGTCACGGGCAGTTTATTTCCGGGTCTTGGGATCGGGCGGCGGCTCGGTCCCCTGGTTCAAGAAGGTCAGGATCGCCATCGAGAGCAGTTTGGCGCGATCCTCGTCGGACAGGGCATCGAGAATTTTGCGCTTGGCGCGATGGATCGCGGCGGCCTCGCGCAGCAAGGTGGCACGATCGGCGGATTGGGTCGCGGCGACGGGCGGTGCGGACGGTCGCGACACAGCCTTAGCGGCGGGCTTCCCGACGCGGACGGGGGCCTTGACGGCAGGAGTGGCCGGGGCCGGAACGCGCGCGGCGGCCTTGGCGCGGGAAAGACTTTCGCGCGCCTTGCTATCCAGGAACAGAGCTTGCAGCCAACCGAGCATCGTTCGACACTACCCCGGAAACCCCGTCCCTGTCATCGGCAAGGGACACAGCCAGACAATAACGATGATTGAGCGGGGGGCCGAGGTTGGCTACAGTCCGGGCCGCGGGCGGCTGGTGGAGACTTTCCGCCGGCGGTGTCCGCTTTCCTTCGCTTCGGGCGCACCGACATGGATATGAACCTGCTTCACCATCCCCAACTGATTTCGCTGCGCCGCTGGTGGCTGGCGCAAGGCGGCAGCGAGGGGCTGCCTTCGGCGGCCGATCTCAGCCCCGCGATGCTGCGGCCCTGGCTCGACAATCTGGTCGTGGTCGATATCGACCCGGCGGGCGAGCCGCGTTACGCCTATTATGGGGCCAATCTGGCCGCCGCGTTCGGCACCGACATGGTCGGCCGCTCGATCGATCAGCTCCCCAATGCCCAGCGCGCCATCCTGGCCCGCGAGTACGATACGGTGCGGCGCGATTCGACCACCCTGGTCCGCCGCTATACCGCCGATTTCGATGGGCAGACCCAGACCTGGGAACGCCTGCTTCTCCCCTTCTTTGACGGCGACGGCGCGGTCGAGAAGATCATTGTCGCCGTCTACCGCCTGGAATGACATGAGCCCCGTCCAAGACGACACCATGACCGCCGCCGATTTCAATTTCTGGTGCGCGGTCAACAGCAAGCCGTTCCGCCTGATGCGTCACCGCTGGCCCGACGGGTCGGTCGAGTGGGATGTCGAGGTCTTTCCCGGACGACCCGAGGCGACCGTCGCCTACGGCACCGGCCAGACTCTCGAAGCCCCCGCCGCCGCCGCCGCCTTTGCCTTCGCCGCCGGTGTCGAGTGGGGGGAAAGCTTCGCCCGCCCGGCCGGAGCCGATGCCTGGGACGACGATTCCGACGAGGACGCCCCAGCGATCCCGCTGCCGCTTGCCGCCCGTCCGGCTCCCGCCGCCACGCCGCCCGCTCCGGCCGCCGCCGCGATCCCGGCGGCCGAGGCGGCGACCCCGGGCGACGAAGACGAAGATGACGACGGGGATGTGCCGCCTCGCCGCGAAGGCTATGCGCCGCCCTCGATCAGTCTGTTGCAGCCCCCGCCGCCGCGCAATCTGGTCGAGGAGGACGAGGAATCCCTGGCCGGTAACGCCCGGATGCTTGAAACCGTCCTGCGCAATTTCAAGGTGCGGGGCGAGATCATGGAGGTCCGCCAGGGCCCGGTGGTGACGCTCTATGAGTTCGAGCCGCTGCCCGGCACCAAATCCTCGACGGTGATCAACCTCGCCGACGACATCGCCCGCTCGATGAGCACGATCACCACCCGTATCGCGATCGTGCCGGGCCGCAGCGTGATCGGGATCGAGATGCCCAATCCGATCCGCGAGACCGTCTATCTGCGCGAGATTCTCGAAAGCCCGGCCTTCCTCCAGCACAGTGGACGGCTGCCGCTGGCGCTCGGCAAGGACATTGCGGGTGATCCGGTCGTCGCCGATCTGGCGCGGATGCCCCATCTTCTGATCGCGGGCACCACCGGCTCGGGCAAATCGGTCGGCATCAACGCGATGATTCTATCGCTGCTGTACCGTTTCCGCCCCGATGAATGCCGCCTGATCATGGTCGATCCCAAGATGCTGGAATTGTCGGTCTATGACGGCATCCCGCATTTGCTGACCCCGGTGGTCACCGACCCCGACAAGGCGGTCCGGGTGCTGAAATGGGCGGTGCGCGAGATGGAAGCCCGCTATCGGGCGATGGCGCTGCTCGCGGTGCGCAATATCGACGGCTACAACGCCCGTCTGGGCGAACTGGCGGTGTCGGGGCAGAAGGTGACCCATCGGGTCCAGGTCGGGTTTGACCGCACCTCGCGCGAGCCGGTGTTCGAGGAACAGCCGATCGACCTGAAGCCGCTGCCGCACATCGTCGTGCTGGTCGATGAAATGGCCGACCTGATGATGGTCGCCGGACGTGATCTTGAAGTCGCGATCCAGCGACTGGCCCAGATGGCCCGCGCCGCCGGGATTCATCTGATCATGGCGACCCAGCGTCCTTCGGTCGATGTCATCACCGGAACGATCAAGGCCAACTTCCCCACCCGCATCTCGTTCCAGGTCACCTCGCGGATCGACAGCCGCACCATCCTGGGCGAATCCGGAGCGGAACAATTGGTCGGCCAGGGCGACATGCTGTTCATGTCGGGCGGCGGCCGGGTGTCGCGTATCCACGGCCCGTTCGTCTCGGACACCGAGGTCGAGCAGGTGGTGGCCCATCTGAAGGCCCAGGGAGAGCCGGATTATCTCGGCTCGATCACCGACGACGATGACGACGAAGATTTGCGCGGTCCCGGCGACGAAGGCGGCGGAATCGGCAGCGGCGACGATCTGTACGATCAGGCGGTGGCGCTGGTGACCCGCGAACGCAAGGTGTCGATCAGCTTCATCCAGCGCCAGCTCCAGATCGGCTACAACCGCTCGGCCCGGCTGGTGGAACGGATGGAAACCGAAGGGATCGTCTCGCCCTCCAACCATCAGGGCAAGCGCGAGGTTCTGGGCCGCAACGCCGGGTAAGCCGGCAAAGCCCCCTCCTCTCGAAAAAGCCTCGACCTCCGGCTTGCGATACGGCCTCGCTCCCTTACCTGAAACATCGTGCGTCATGGTTGACGCACGATGTGATTGCCGCCATTGCGGCGGCGGCCAAGTGCCCGGAGGGCGAGACCGTCTCGTCGGCCGGGGGATCGTCCCATGCGGGGGACGCATGGGAAGAGAAGCGGCGACGGGTGTACCGTGCATGGCCGAGATCGGCGGGCCGGGTCCGGATCCGCCCGCGGACCGGAGGGAAAAGATGAACTACGAAACGATCATCAACAATTTCCACGATTCCCTGTTCGCCCGTACCGGACGCAACGGCGGCAGCCTGGGCTGGCGGTCGAAGGAATCGCAGCAGGCCCGCTTTGACGCGGTCCTCTCGCAAGGAATTCTGGACGGTAAGACGGTGTTGGATGTCGGTTGCGGCTTTGGCGATCTCGCCGACAGCTTGCAGGCCAAGGCTCCGACCGCGCTTTATACCGGCTACGACATCAACCCCCAATTCATCGAGGTGTGCCGCTCGAAAGCGCCCGAACGTGCCTTTGAACTGCGCAACATCCTGACCCACCCGCCCGAAACGCCGTTCGACGTAATCGTTTCGGTCGGACCGATCAATATCGAGCTGGGGCATAACGAGGATCTGGTCCGCGATATGCTGCGGGCGATGTACAAATCCTGCACCCAGCATTGCGTGATGAGCCTGGCCAGCAGCGAGTACAGAGGAACCGATCGGGGCTTTCACTATTACGATCCGGTCGAAATCCTCGATTTCGCGCTATCGCTGACCAAGAGTGTGGTTCTGAAGCACGATTACCTTCCACACGATTTCAGCATATTCATGTTCCGCTAATCCCAAGCTGTGCGGATCGGAACCGATCCGTGCAGGCCCTCATTCGCCGGGCGGCCCATCCGGGCCGCTTGGTATTAGCCGCCCCTACGCGATGAGAGGGCGTTTGCAACCGCGTCCGGGACCGCTATAGTCCGGCATCGTTTCGTTCGAATGGGTTTTCTCCCGAGGAGTAGTGAAGATGTTCGCCTCGCCAGCCTTCGCCCAAGCCGCCGCCAGCCCCGCTGCCTCCGGTACCATGGGCATCCTGGAACAGTTCCTGCCTCTGGTCCTGATCTTCGTGGTGTTCTACCTCCTGCTGATCCGTCCCCAGCAGAAGCGGATGAAGCAGCACAAAGAAATGTTGAACCAGTTGCGCCGGGGCGACCGGGTGGTGACCGCGGGCGGCATCATCGGCACCATCAACAAGCTGGTCAACGACACCGAAGTCGCCGTCGAAATCGCCGATGGCGTCCGTGTCCGCGTCCTGCGCGCCACCATCACCGAAGTGCTGGGCAAGAGCGAGCCGGTCGCCGCCGAGAAGACCGAAACCGACAAGCCGACCGAGAAGTGATCTTCCCGACTCTTCACGCGACAACCTTTCGAGCACGGGCCGGGACATGAGCTATTTCCCTAAATGGAAGATCGTTGTGGTGGTTCTGGTGGGGCTGCTTGGCTTCACCTTTGCCGCGCCCAATCTATTGTCCCGCGAACATGCCGATCGGTTGCCGTCGTGGTTGCAGCCGGTCAGTCTCGGCCTCGACCTCCAGGGCGGCTCGTACCTGCTGCTGGAGGTCGATACCGGCTATGTCGTCCGTGAGCAGATTGCCGGGCTGGTCGAATCGATCCGCACCACTCTGCGCAAGGAAAAGGTCAAATATTCCGATCTCGGCCTGCGCGGCGACACCGTAGCCGTCCGCATCATCGAGGCCGAGGACCGCGAGCGGGCCGGATCGTTGCTGCGCAAGATCGACACCTCCGCCACGCTGGAGACCAAGGAAGACGGGCTGGTTCAACTGCGCTATTCCGAGCAGGCGCTGGTCAAGCGCAAGCAGGCCGCCGTCGAACAATCGCTCGAGATCGTACGGCGACGCATCGACCAGCTCGGCACCCGCGAGCCGTCGATCCAGCGTCAGGGCCAGGACCGCATCGTCGTCCAGCTCCCCGGCGTCAAGGACCCCGACCATATCAAATCGCTGCTCGGCAAGACCGCCAAGCTGACCTTCCATCTGCTCGACGACAGCGTTACCGCCGAAGAAGCGGCGCGGGGTCGGGTGCCGCCCGGCTCGATGGTGCTGCCCGGCGCCGAACACGAGCGTGGCCAGCCCGAACAATATGTCGTGCGCAAGCGGGTCGAAGTCGGCGGCGACATGCTGACGGATTCCAGCGCCACCTATTCCGAAGGCCGCCCGGTCGTCAGCTTCCGCTTCAATTCGGCCGGAGCCAAGAAATTCGGCGACGCCACCCGCGACAATGCCGGGCACTTCCTCGCCATCGTGCTTGACGAAAAGGTGATCAGCGCGCCCCGCATCAACGAGCCGATCCTGGGCGGATCGGGCATCATCTCGGGCAGCTTCACCCTGCAACAGGTGCAGGATCTGTCGATGCTGCTGCGCGCCGGTGCCCTGCCCGCCCCGTTGCAGGTGCTCGAAGAACGCACCGTCGGTCCCGATCTCGGCGCGGATTCGATCCGGGCTGGGGCGATCGCCTGCGTCATCGGCCTGATCCTGGTCGTCGGCACGATGCTGGTGGTCTATGGCTCGCTCGGGATGCTGGCCGATATCGCGATGGTGTTCAATCTGGTGCTGCTGCTGGCGGCGCTGTCGGCCTTGGGGGCGACCCTGACCCTGCCCGGCATCGCCGGTGTCGTTCTGACGATGGGCATGGCGGTTGACGCCAACGTGCTGATCTATGAACGCATGCGTGAAGAACAGCGCAACGGGCGCACCCTGATGTCGGCCTTGCAGGCCGGATATGACCGCGCTTTCGGCACCATCTTCGACGCCCACGTCACCACCCTGGTCGCAGCGGCGCTGCTGTTCCAGTTCGGCTCCGGCCCGGTGCGCGGCTTTGCCGTCACCTTGTCGCTTGGCCTGCTGGCTTCGCTGTTTACCGCCGTGCTGGTCAACCGGATGCTGGTGGTATGGTGGGTGCGGTTCCGCAAGATGAAGACCCTGCCGCTGGCCTGAACCCTTTGGTGAAACCATGGCCGCCGCAGCCCGGCGGCCATCAAGGCGGCGGCCCCGCAAGCGGATCAAGCGCAAAGGCCGAAGGCGCCGTGATTTAGGACCGACCCATGCAACTGATTGATCGTTTCCTGCCGCACGGCACCAATTTCGACTTCATCCGCTATCGGCTGGTCGCGTTTGGCATCACCGCGTTTCTGATCCTGGGTTCGATCGGGGCGATCGTGGTGAAGGGCTTTAACTTCGGCATCGACTTCGCTGGCGGCATCCTGATCGAGGCCCAGACCACCGACGGCAAGGCCGATCTGCACCAGATGCGGACCAGCCTCGCCACCCTCAATCTGGGCGAGGTCAGCCTTCAGGAATTCGGTACCACCGGCCGCGACGTGATGATCCGCATCCAGCGTCAGGACGGCGGCGAGAAGGCGCAGATGGAGGCGTTGGGCAAGGTCAAGGACACCCTTGGTGCAGGCTATACCTATCGCCGGGTCGAAATCGTCGGGCCAAAGGTCGGCGACGAACTGGTCCGCGACGGCATCCTGGCCGTCGTGCTGTCGCTGGCGGCAATCGCGGTCTATGTCTGGTTCCGCTTCGAGTGGCAGTTCGGCGTGGGGGCGCTGGTCTCGACCTTCCACGACGTCATCACCACGTTCGGGGTGTTCGCGATCACCGGGCTTGAGTTCAATCTGACCACCGTCGCGGCGATTCTAACGATTGCGGGCTATTCGGTGAATGACACCGTGGTCGAATACGACCGCGTGCGCGAAAATCTGCGCAAATACAAGACGATGTCGATCTACGACCTGCTCAACCTCTCGGTCAACGAGACGCTGGCCCGCACCATCCTGACGGTGACCACCGTGTTCGTTACCGTGCTGGCGCTTTTGTTCTTCGGCGGCGAGGTGCTGCGCGGCTTTGCCATCGCGATGTTGTGGGGCCTGATTATCGGCACCTATTCCTCGATCTATGTCGCCATGCCGATGCTGATCTATTTCAACCTGCGCAACGGCAAGGACCGCGAGAAGGATGCCGACCCGGCGCCGCAGATGCCGTAATGGGCCGACAATCCAGTATCACGATCTCGGGAGGGGGGCCTATCAGCCCCCCTTCTTTTTAGGCTTTGGCCCAATCCCGCAAGGCCGCCGCCAGCGCGGCCAGCGGGCCGCTCCAATCCCCCGGCGCGGTTTGGCGGAACAAGCGGGCGGTGGGATACCACGGGCTGTCGTCGCGATCCTGCCAGCGCCAGCACCCGTCGAAGCGCGACAAAATCCACACCGGCTTACCCATCGCCCCAACCAGATGAACCACCGAGGTATCGACGCTGATCACCAGATCGAGCTGTGACACCAGAGCGGCGGTGTCGGCGAAATCGTCGACCTCATCCATCCAATCGAGCAGGCGTAGCCCGGCGGGCGGCGACTTGGCCTGGGCGGCCGGAGCGCCTTTTTGCAGGCTGACGAGGGTCACGCCGGGGATGTCGGCCAAGGGAGCGAACTGAGCCAGCGCCAGACTGCGGCGACGGTCTACCCGGTTGGCGGCGCGGTCGTCGGGACGGGGATCGCCCGCCCAGACCAGACCGACCTTCAGCCCCTCCACTCCCGCCAGCCGCTCGCCCCAGCGCCGGGCCGCCTCGGGTTCGGCGGTCAGATAGGGAATCGGGGCGGGGATGGTGTCGAGCGTGGTGCCGAACCGCCACGGCGCGCTCAGCAGCGGCAGATGGTAATCGGCACTAACCGCGCCGCCCGGCGGCACCATTTCGGCCACACCGGGGACCGAGCGCAGCAGGCGCATCAGCGGCGGTTGCACCGCCAGCACCACCCGCGCCCCCTGCTCCGCCGCCAGTTGGACATAGCGGGCGAAATGCAATGTGTCGCCCAGCCCCTGCTCGCCATACATCAGCAGGGTCTTGCCTTCCAACGGCTCACCCTGCCATTCCGTCCGGGTGGTCTGAAGCGCGGGAAAGCCGAGCAGACGCCGCCGCCATTCGTACTCGGCCCATCCCTCCGCCAGCCGCCCGGTGCGGAGCAAGACCGCCGCCAGATTGAAATGAGCCAGCACATCGTCGGGGTTCAGCGAAAGCGCGACCCGGAAGCTCCCCTCCGCGGCCTGCAACTCGCCACAATTATAAAGAGCAATTCCGAAATGAGTATGAAAGCCCGGACCTTTGGGATCGAACCGCAACGCCTCGGCATGAAACGCAATCGCCTCGTTCCACCGCCCGAGATCGCACGCGATCTCTCCCATCGCGTCATAGGCGGCAGCGTAATCGGGACGCAGGGCGATCGCCTGACGCAAGGGTTCGATTGCCGCCTCGGTCTGCCCCATTAGGTGGAGAGCGCGGCCCAGCCCGAAGACGGCCTCGGGCAGAGCCGGAGCCAACGCGACCACGGCGCGGAAGGTGTCGGCGGCCTCGGCGGCCCGGTCGAGATCAAGCAGAGCATTGCCCAGATTGACCCGCACCACCACCGAATCCGGCTTCAAGGCCAGGGCACGGCGATAGCTGGCAACGGCCTCGGCCGGTCGCCCCAGGCGGCGCAAGGCCGCTCCTTGCGCGCCATGCACCTCGCCGCGCGCGGGATCGACGCGAAGCGCGGTCTCGATCAGTCCAAGCGCGGCTTCGGCCCGGCCGGTATCGGTCAGCAATTGCCCCAGCATCACCAGGGTTTCGAGGTGGCGGGGATGAGATGTCAGGATCGAACGATAGTGGCGTTCGGCCTCGACCAAATGTCCGTCCCGGTGGGCGCCAATTGCCGTCTCGAATGCCGCACTGATCGAAAAATCCGCCATCTCTCTGTTCGTCCTATCCGCCCGAGTCGGTTTTTTTCATAAAAAAAGGGGCGGCCGAGGCCGCCCCTTCTTCGTTCAAGTCCGTCCGCCGGTTTAGCCGAACAGACGCATAACCGCCTGGTTGGCCTGCGATGCCAGCGACAGAGACTGGATGCCCAGCTGCTGACGGGTTTGCAGGGCCAGCATGTTCGCGCTTTCCTCGTTCATATCGGCAAGGGTCAGATTGTCCGAGCCGGTCTTCAAGGTCGCAATCATGTTGTTGGTGAAGTCCTGGCGATTCTGCACCGTGGTCAGGTTCTGACCGAGAACAGCCGAGGTCTCACGCAGGGTGGTCGCAGCCATCGTCAACTGAGACAACGAGGCCTGGATCGAGTTGGCATCCTTCCAGTTACCAGTCGAGGCGGTGAGGCCCAGACCTTTGCTGGTCAGATCGACAGCGTTGACCACCAGCTTGTTGGCATTGAACGCCGCTTCGTTGAAGGTCACCGAAAGCGGGTTATTGCCGGTGCTGCTGATCAGGTTGATGCCCTTATAGTTGGCGTCCTGAACCTGCTGGTCGAGCAGCTTGGCGAGATCGTCATACTGCTTGATATAGGTCGCGGACACACCCGACCCGCTGATGCTCGACTGACCGGCGGCCACGCTCGGCGGCAGCGACAGCTTGTTGGCGGCACTACCAGAGAAGGTGATGGTCTTGCCGTTGGTGCTGCGGATGTCGAGCTGGCCGGTGGTGTTGTCCAGCGAGGCGGTGATGCCGGGGATCTTACCGAGAGCGGTCATCAAATCGGCAACGCTGCCGACTTCGCCCTTGGTCGCGTCAGGCGAGGCGGTCTTGACGCTGAGCGTGGTGGTGACGCCGTCCATCGTCAGCTTCAACTGGTCACCGTCAACGAGACGGGACTGACCGGTCGGAGCCTGGAGATTGGTCAGGTTGGTGGTCGGCAGGTTGGTCGCCGACACCTTGCCATAACCATGATACAGCGTGGTGCTGACCGAAGCGTTGGCACCGATCGACCCATTCGCCGTACCGAACAGACCGGACGCGGTACCTTCGATGCTGACGGCGGTCGAGTTGTTGTTGACGACCTTCAGAGCACCGGTCGAGTCAAGCGACGCGGTCAGGCCCGAGATGCTGTTGATGGTGTCCATCACGTCTTGGACGGTGGTCGTGGCCGTGATGTTCAAAGTGGTGGTCTGGCCGCCGGAAACCGCCAGGGTGAAGAAGGTGCCCGGGCCGGTGTGGGTGCCGTCGGTGGTGGTCGGGCCGCTGTTGGTCAGAACCTTGCCGTTGGCATCACTCAGTTCGGACAGCAGGGTCGACCCGGTCGCCCCGGCCTGACCGGTATAGGCCACCGAATCGACTTCCACGGTCGTCGCCAATTTGCCGCCGCTGGCCGTCGTCGCGCCCGTGCCACTGGTGAGGCCGAGAGTGGTGGCGAGGGTGCCGGAGAAGGTCAGGGCCGCGCCCAGATTGCCAGCCGAACCGAACATACCGCCGGTGAGGGTCACGGCGTTGGCAACACCGCCGCCCGCAGCCTTGGTGATCGTCGACATCCAGTCGGTCAGATCCTTGGCGGTGGTGCCGCCACCATTGCCGAGGGTGGCGTTATTGACGGCGCTGGCGCCAACGGTGAAGGTGTAGGTGGCGCCGGTGCCGACCTGGACCGTCATCGAATCGCCATTGAGCACGTTCAGCGACGCGCCCGCGCTATCGGCCAGATTGGTCAGCGCATAATTGCCCGCATTCGCTTGCGCCAGAGCCGCGTTCGCGCCCTTCGTCCCCAACGCGGTGTAGGCGACGACGTTGGTGCCCGACGCATTGCTGGCGGTGGTGATGCTTTGCGCCGCCGAGTTGGCGATCGACTTCATCTGGTCGATGGTCTTCTGGGCGGTGGTGATGCCCTGGCTGGCGGTGGTCAGAGCCTGAATCGCCTGGCCCATGCCGTCCAGCAGCGCGCTGAGATCGCTCGCCCGTTGGGTCAGGGACTGCGCGGCGAAATAGTTGCTCGGGTTATCGAGAGCGCTATTGACCTTTTTACCGGTCGACAGACGACCCTGGATGGTTGCCATCAACGACGCGGTCCCCTGCAGCGAGTACAGGTTCGAACGCATTGCGGATGTGAGGGTGACGTCAGCCATGGGTTTCTCCTAATTCTAGAGAGTATAGTCACTTTCAATGACAGCCTTACCCTACGCCGCCGCTCTTCCCAACGCAACCCCTTTTTTGCCCCCGCCCCACGGCCCCGGAACAGGGCGCGGAAAACAAAAACCCCTCCCTCACCGGATGGTGAGGGAGGGGTTTGGATCGTTGCAGCCGGGGATGGTCAGGCGGCGTCGGACCCCGGCCCGACCAGTTCGCCCTCGGACGAGTCCGACGATTCGCCGTCGCCCTCGTAGCCGTCTTCACCCTCTTCGCCGGTCTGATCCTCGGCCGGGGTCGGCAGCGCCTGACGCGGGCGGCCGTTATTCTGATTCTGGGTGTTGATCAGCCGGAAATAGTGCTCGGCATGCTGATAATAATTCTCGGCGGCAACGCGGTCACCCTGGGACGAGGCATCGCGGGCCAGCGCGAGATATTTTTCCAGCACCTGATGGGCGTTGCCGCGAATGCGGCCGTCCGGACCGTTGCTGTCGAACACGTGGTTACGGCCGGGAACGCCGCCGCCACCGCCGCCGCTGTGCTTCTTGCCCCCATTGGGACCACGGCCGCGGGAGCGTTGCTTGGGATTCACGGGACCAGTCTTAATATTCATCATGAGTCTGTCACATCCATTCCGCCGACGTCTCGGTCAGGCCAGTCCGCATCCGTTCGAGGGGGCGGCTATGGGGGAGTTCACCACGCCCGGTCGAGGAGGGAGCCCAATGGGTTCGACGCGATCCCTCGACACCGCTGGCGCGTGTGGGCGTCACCCTAGTCGGGGCGAAACGTCTTTCCAACAACTTTTTTCAAGATTCCGGGGCGAAAGCCACGACGCAGCGTTCAATCCCGCCTAGATCGCACCGCAACACGATCCGGCCCAGCCCGGCGTCCTCCATCAGCGCCGCCACCGCCGCGGCCTGCCCCTGTCCGACCTCCAGCGCCGCCACCCCGCGAGGGCTCAGCAGACGGGCGATATCGGGGATCAGGCGGCGATAGCATTCCAGCCCGTCCGCCCCGCCCGACAGGGCCGAACGCGGCTCGAACCGGGCGACTTCGGGGGCCAGAGTGTCGATCTCCGCCTCGGGGATATAAGGCGGGTTCGAGACGATCACGTCAAAGCGTCCACCGATCCCCTGGCCCCAATCGCCCAGCCGGAACTGAGCGCGGGGCGACAATCCGCAGCTATCGGCATTGCCGATCGCCACCGCCAGCGCGTCGCGGCTGGCATCAATGCCCAGACCGATCGACGCGGGCAACTCGGACAGCAGCGCCAGCAGGATACAGCCGCTGCCGGTACCGAAATCGAGCAGCCGCAACGGCGCCTTGCGGTCGCGCACTTCGGCCAGCACCGCCTCGACCAGCGTCTCGGTATCGGGACGGGGGTCGAGCGTCGCCGCGGTCACCGCGAGATCAAGGGTCCAGAAGCCACGCCGCCCCAGGATATGCGACATCGGCTCACGCCCTTCGCGCCGGATCAGCAGCGCCTCGAACCGGCTCGCCGCTTCGGGCTCCATCACCGTTTCGCCGCGCAGCGAGACCATCGGGGCCGCGAATCCGGTCACTTCGGCCAGCAACAAGCGGGCGTCGAACGTCGCGGTGTCGATCCCGGCCAGACCGAGCCGCCGCCCTCCCTCGCGCAGAGCCTCGCCCAGGGTGGGCATGCTACTGCATCTCGGCCAGACGCTCGGCCTGATCGGTCGCGATCAGCGCCTCGACCACTTCGTCAAGCGCATCGCCCGCCATCACCGCGTCGATCTTGTACAGGGTCAGATTGATGCGGTGGTCGGTCACCCGGCCTTGGGGGAAGTTGTAGGTGCGAATCCGCTCGGAGCGATCGCCCGAGCCGACCTGACTTTTGCGGTTGGCGGCGCGTTCGGCGTCGAGCGCGCTGCGCTGGCGCTCGTACAGGCGCGAGCGCAACAGCGTCATCGCCGTCGCCTTGTTCTTGTGCTGGCTTTTTTCCTGCTGACAGGCGACGGCCAGACCGGTCGGAATGTGGGTGACCCGCACCGCCGAATCGGTGGTGTTGACGCTCTGCCCGCCCGAGCCTTGCGAGCGATAGACGTCAACGCGCAGATCTTTTTCGTCGATCTGGATATCGACCTCTTCGGCCTCGGGCAGCACCGCGACGGTAGCGGCCGAGGTGTGAATCCGCCCCGACGCCTCGGTGGCGGGGACGCGCTGAACCCGGTGCACCCCGGATTCGAACTTCAGCCGGGCGAACACGCCACGCCCGGTGATCTTGGCGCTGGCTTCGCGCACCCCGCCGATTCCGGTATCGTTGGCGTCGAGCACCTCGAACCGCCAGCCCTTCAGCCCGGCATAGCGCTCGTACATCCGAAACAGCTCGGCGGCGAACAGCGCCGCCTCGTCGCCGCCGGTCCCGGCGCGGACTTCCAGGATCGCGTTCTTTTCGTCGGCTTCGTCCTTGGGCAGCAGCATGATCTGCACCGCCCGTTCCAACTCGGGCAGCCGTTCCTTGAGGGCGAAGAATTCCTCTTCGGCCATCGCCCGCATGTCGGGATCGGCGCTCTGGTCCTGCATCATCACCGCCGCCTCGGCCATCTCGTCGCGGCCCTTGCGGAAGGCGAGGATCGCCTCGACCACCGGGTCAAGGTCGGACAATTCCTTGGACAGCTTAGGGATCTGGGCGGACTCAAGCCCCTCGCCGCTGGACAGCTGCGCCCGCAGCTCGTCGTGACGGTAGAGAACCTTATCGAGGTGGGTTTCGAGAATCATCAATCAGAATCCATCTGGCTGGGGCGCGGCCGTCCGACCGCAGGCAGCCTAGCCTTCGAGGTGGAACAGCTTGCGCAGCGTCTTTTCCATCGTCTGCCATTCATGCCCCTCGGCGGCGATCGACTTCATCGTGTCGGTGGGCGTATGCAGCAGCCGGTTGATCAGCAGGCGGGTGGCCTCGGCCGGATCGACATCGGGACCGATTTCGGACAACACCTTTTCGCGGGTCGCCTCGAACTGATCGCGCAGCGCGACGATCGCCGGGACAGCGGCCCGGGCGGCGCGGCCACGCAGGAACGCGGTCGCCTCGCTCTCGACGATGGCGCGGGCGGACCGGGCGGCCTGCTCGCGGGTGGCACGGCCTTCCAGCGCCACCTTTTCCAGGTCGGCGAGGTCGTAGAGAAACGCATTCTCGATCCGGTTGACCGCCGGTTCGATATCGCCCGGAATGCCAGCATCGACCAGGAAGATCGGCTGGCGACGGCGACGCTTCAACGCCTGCGACACCGAATCCGCGGTAACGATCGGGGTGCGCCCGCCAACGCAGGTCAGCACGACGTCGGCCCCGGCGATCGCCTCGCGCATGTCCTCGAACGGCATGACGTGGCAGCCCAGGGTGCGGGCCAGGGTCTCGGCGCGGCTTTCCTTGGGGGCGGTGACCAGCATGTCGGTCAGACCGGCGGCAAGCAGGCTTTCGCCGACCAGCTCGCCCATGTCGCCGGTCCCGATCAGCAGAGCCCGGCAGCAGCCGAGATCGCCGTGCAGATCGCGGGCGACCTGAACCGCGGCGGCGGCGATGCTGACCGGCCCTTCGCCGACGGCGGTCTCGGTCCGCACCCGCTTGGCAACGGCGAACGCGGCCTGGACGAAGCCGTCAAGCTGACCGCCGACGGTTCCGGCCTCGCGGGCCAGACGATGGGCGGCCTTGACCTGCCCGCCGACATGCGGTTCGCCGATCACCAGCGAATCCAGCGCCGAGGTGACGGTGAAGCCGTGCCGCACCGCCTCGGCCCCGGACAAGGTGTAAAGATGGGTCGCCAGCGACTCGGCGGTCAGCCCGGCCTTGGCCGCGAACGCCGCCCCGACCAGGGCGGTGGCGTGGGCGGCCTCGGTATCGGCGCACCACACTTCGACCCGGTCGCAGGTCGACAGCACCAGAGCCTCGGCCAAACCGGCCTGCTTCAGCCCATCAAGAAAAGACGGCGCCGACGCGTCGTCAACATAGAGGGCGTCCCGCAATCCCAGCGAGGACGACCGATGATTGGCCCCGACGATGACCACACGTTGAGCTGACGCGCTCACCCGGCTGTCTCCCCTTCGATGCGCCGGACCAGAGTCTCCTCAAGCCCGGACAGCAGCACTTCTTCCTGGGTCCCGGCGTCGAGATCGCGCACAGTCACCGCGCCCCGCGCCGCCTCGTCCTCGCCGAGAATCACCGCGAAGCGGGCGTTCAACTTCACCGCGCGGGCCATCCGCTTTTTCATATTGCCGGAATAGCCCAGTTCGGCGACCAGACCGGCGCGGCGCAGACGCTCGGCCACGACCATCGCCGGGCCGGACTCGCCCATCGGCACCACCGCAATCGGACGAACGGTGTCGGGCGGATCGCCCGCCAGCATCGCCAGCCGCTCGATCCCGGCGGCAAAGCCGATACCGGGGGTCCGCTGCCCGCCCATCTGGGCGATTAGTTCGTCATAGCGCCCGCCCGCCAGCACCGTTCCCTGCGACCCCAAGGCGGTGGTGGTGAACTCGAACACGGTATGGCAGTAATAATCGAGACCGCGCACCAGACCGTCGCTGATCGTGTAGGGAATCTCCAGGCTGTCGAGCCCGGCGGTCAGCGTGGTGAAGAAGGTGCGGGAATAATCGTTGAGGTAATCGCTCAGACGCGGCGCACCGGCGACGATGCGGCGATCGCCCTCGTCCTTCGAATCCAGCACCCGCAACGGATTGCGTTCGAGCCGGTTGCGGCTGTCCTCGGACAGATCGGCGCGATAGGCCGACAGGTATTTGGTCAGCGCGTCACGGTACTCGGCGCGGCTTTCGGCATCGCCCAGGCTGTTGATCTCCAGCTTGACCTGATCGGCCAGCCCAAGGTCGGACAACAGCCGCCATGCCAACGCAATCACCTCGACATCGGCCAGCGGAGTCTCGACCCCCAGCAACTCGACCCCGACCTGATGGAACTGGCGCAAGCGGCCCTTCTGCGGCCGTTCGTGGCGGAACATCGGACCGCGATAGAACAGCTTCAGCGGCAGCGACTGGGCCAGACCGTTCGAGATGAAGGCGCGGGCGACCCCGGCCGTCCCTTCCGGCCGCAACGTCAGCGAATCGCCCGAGCGGTCGGTGAAGGTGTACATCTCCTTGGTGACGACGTCCGACGTCTCGCCCAGCGTGCGCGAGAACACTTCGGTAAACTCGAAGATCGGAGTCAGAATCTCGCCAAACGCCGTAACGCCGTGCGGCATTCAGCGC
>NZ_AQPH01000069.1 GCF_000442515.1 Magnetospirillum fulvum MGU-K5
TGAAGGTCTCGGCCAGCATCGGAATCGCCCTGGGCGGCGAGGGGGCCTCGGCGGCCGCTTTATTAAAGGAGGCCGATACCGCGATGTATGCGGTAAAGCGGGCGGGAAAACATGGTTTTCGGATCAACGGTTTGGATTAAGTCATGACCCATCTGCCACCCGACCTGACGCCATCGCGCCGGACCAACCAGACCGTTCGCGCCATGCCTTTGGCCCGGGCTCAGGTCGGGGATATGTTGCGGATCGTCGCGCTGCGCAGCGGCGGCAAGGAGATCGAGGAACTGGCCGCCGCCGGATTGACGCCCGGGCGCCTGTGCGCCGTTCTGAGTCTGCTGCCCGGTGGGGCCACCCTGGTCGGGCTTGACGAGCGGCGGCTGGCGATCGGCAGCAACGTCGCCGCCGATATCTGGGTCAGACTGGTCGCGGGGTAATCCCGCTCCCGGTGGCCTGGGCGCTCAATTCAAGGCGTCGACCGACGATCCGCTGCGATGGGCCATCATTCGTGGCGGTGCCATCTCGGTCTGATCCGCGGTCGGGTGGATGTCGACCGTCGCGGCAAAGACATATCCCGCCGAGCGGACCGAGCGAACCGGCAGACTTTCCCCGGTGATCGAATTGACCTTGCGGCGCAGACGCGTCATCACTGCGTCGATGCTGCGGTCATCATATCCGCCGACTTCCTTGCCCAACGCGGCGGCAATCCGTTCGCGCATCACCGTCTGGCCCGCTTTTTCGGTCAGGCTGCGCAAGACCTGATATTCGGCATTGGTCAGCGAGGCGGGCAGGCCGTTAGGCGCGATCAGCAGCCAGTTGAGAGCATCGAACACCCACGGCCCGTCAGGCGGACGCGTGGTTTGCCGCGAGGTGCCAGCCGGGTCGTCGTCCAGCCGGCTGAGCAGGCTGCGGATCACCGCTTCGAGTTCGCGCATCGACACCGGGGTGACCAGAAAGGCGTCGGCTCCGACGCTGAGGGCCAGGACCTTGTCGTCGAGGTTGTCCTGCGCCGAGAGCATTACGATCCGGACCATCCGGTTCCGCCGCAATTGCGCGACAAGGGAATAGGCATCGTCGCCCGGACCGTCATTGTTCAACACAACGATTCCGGAAAAGCGCGGCGAGATGAATTCCTCGATCTCGGTACCGGGAATGACCCGGCGAACCGACATCCCGAACAGGGACAGGTAGCGGCCGACATCGCCGCAATATTCCGTATCGTGTCCGACGATAACGATATTTTTCATTGTTCGAAGATCCCTCCCGCCAATCGTCATCGGTTCGGGCTGACAAAACAAAGGTGCCAGACAACGCAAGGCGAGGCAGGCACCCCACTGTTTTCCCCCGCTTTCCCGCGTCGTGTCCGAGGACAAGATAGGGAACGCGATCTGGGCGATAACAAACGTTTTGTCTATGCCGACCAGGATTGTGGTTGCTGATGTAATTCAACGATTTAATCCTACAACGTTTTGCGTCGATTCCGAGAGCTTCGGATTCTACCCACCCGTGTACTTATCCTCGTGCCCGGGCAAATGACCCCTGGATTGAATGCGTAGATTCCGATCCTCCAGTCATCCTTGTATGTGAGGATAATATGATTGGATCATTATTCCGTTCGGGTCGGATGTTTATGTTTATCCAGATGAAGGTTCGATCCATTCGTGATTGTTTCTGGGTATCCGATCTGTGTCTTCCCCGTTTTTCTTTAGGTGTCGGCCGCAAGGTCCGACCTTTCAGAGAGTGGGGCTCCGACAGAGAGGCTTTTCGTCATGAAGGATATTTTTGCCAACACCATCAGTCGGATCGACTTTATTGACGGAATGATCCGGATCGAACTTGTTACGCTGTCTCCATCGGTCGAAACGACCGGGGGGGGACGGTGACCGACAGTCAGGACGCGGGGGTCAAGGTTCGCTATGCCCTGTACATGCCGCTGGGCGGGTTCATGAGGGGCGCGCTGACCCAGGAAAAATTCATTCAGGAACTGGTCAGCCGGGGGATTTTGATGCCTCCCACGGACACAGCCCCATCATCCGATCCGGTCGATCCGCCGTCCCCGGTTTCACCGAATTTCGGCTGATCCCGGCCGCGCGGAAACGTACCCGTCGTGTTTAGCATGACCCCAAGGAGGCAACGCGGCGGTGGAGCGGCTTGAAAAACGCCAGGATACCGCCTTGCTGTCGCTGGAATTGGTGGCGCGTCATCATGGCGTCGATCTGGGGCTCGAGCGGATCGCTCACGATTACGCAATCCGGGCCGGGGACGAGGTCAGCACCGCGTTGGTGTTGCGGATCGCCGGAGAAAGCGGCCTGAAAGCGAAGGCCCTGACGATCCGCTGGGATGATCTCGCCAAGCTTGACGGGTCGTTTCCGCTGATTGCGCGGCTGTCGAACGGCAATTCGATCATCCTGTCTGGCTTTCGCCCCGATCCGAAGATGGAGGATGGCGGCGAGGTCATCATCGTCGATCCGCTGGCCGAGAGCCCGACCTTTATCCCGCTGTCGCGCGACCGGCTGCTTGACCTGTGGCGCGGCGACGTGATCTTCGTGAAGAAGGTATTCGCCCTGGCCGACGAGGCCCAGCCGTTCGGCTTGCGCTGGTTCGTGCCCGAAGTGCTGCGGCACCGCGCCGCCTTTGCCCATGTCGCGATTGCCGGCTTGCTGCTGCATGGAATCGCCCTGGTCACCCCGCTGTTTTTCCAGGTGGTGATCGACAAGGTGCTGGTCCACAACAGCTATGAGACCCTGACGATCCTGGGCATCGGCGTCCTGATCGCGGTGGTGTTCGAATCGGTGATCGGCTTTTTGCGCAATTACCTGCTGCTGCACACCACCAACAAGATCGACATCCGCCTTTCGACCCGAATCTTCAATCACCTGCTGCATCTGCCGCTGGGCTTTTTCGAGGCCAGTTCGGCCGGGGTCACCGTCCAATACATGCAGCAGATCGAGAAGGTACGCGACTTTCTGACCGGAAAACTGTTCACCACCGTGCTCGATTCGTGGGCGTTGCTGGTCTTTCTGCCGATCTTGATGCTCTACAGCCTGACGATGGCCGGGGTGGTCCTGGCCTTCTCGCTGCTGGTCGCGCTGACCGTGCTGGTGGTGATGCCGTATTTCCGCCGTGAACTGACCTCGCTCTACCGTGCCGAGGGGCAGCGTCAGGCCCTGCTGGTCGAATCGATCCACGGCATGGCGACGGTCAAGGCGCTGGCGCTGGAGCCGGTGCTGGGCCGCCGCTGGGCCGACAGTTCGGCCCTGGCCATCACGATGCAGATGCGGGTCGGCCGGGTTTCCCTGTCGGCTCAGGCGGTGATCGGTCTGCTGGAAAAGATTCTCACCATCGCCATCGTCTGGATCGGCGCGGTGATGGTGTTTGGCGGCTCGCTGACGGTGGGGGAATTGGTGGCGATCCAGATGCTGTCGGGGCGCGTTTCCGCTCCGCTGGTGCAATTGGTCTCTCTGGTCAACGAGTTCCAGCAAACCGGATTGTCGATCCGGATGTTGGGCGAGATCATGAGCCGCCGTGCCGAGGCGGGGGGAACCCGGAACGGGCTGCGTCCGGCGCTGCGCGGCGGAATCACCCTGGAAGGCTTGTCCTTTACCTATCCGGGGGCACCGTCGCCCGCACTGGACCGGATTGGATTGGACATCCCCGCCGGGGCGCTGGTCGGGGTGGTCGGGCGCTCGGGTTCGGGGAAGACGACGTTTCTGCGTCTGCTTCAGGGGATGTATCTGCCCAGCGCCGGGTTCGTCCGCTTTGACCGCATCGATATCCGCGAGATCGATCTGGCCCATCTGCGCCGCTCTCTCGGCGTGGTGTTGCAGGAGAATTTCATCTTTCGCGGCACCGTGCGCGACGCGATCATGGCAACCCAGGTCGGGGCCTCGTTCAGCGAGGTGATTCTCGCCGCCCAGATGGCCGGGGCCGACGAATTCATCCAGCGGCTGCCCCAGGGCTACGACACCCTGTTGGAGGAGAATGCCTCGAACCTGTCGGGCGGGCAGAAGCAGCGCTTGGCGATTGCCCGTGCCCTGCTGGCCCAGCCGCCGATCCTGATCCTGGACGAGGCGACCTCGGCGCTTGACCCCGAAAGCGAGGCGATCGTTCAGGCCAACATGGCTCATATGGCCCATGGCCGTACCGTCATCGCGGTGTCGCACCGCCTCTCCACCCTGGTCAATGCCGATTTCATCGTGGTGTTCGACCGAGGGCGGATCGTTGCCGCCGCCCCGCACGCCCGGCTGCTGGAGACCTGCCCGCTCTATGGCCAGTTATGGCAGCAGCAGAGCGCGGCCCATCTCAGCGGGACACGGGGGTGAGCGAGAGCCCCGCCGGGTCAGCGGACGGTGTCGGTCCTGACGGGATTGTCGGGACCGAGCGGATGTTCGGCGATGGCGAGCGGATCTTTACCGAAGGGCAGGGCAGCGACTTTGCCTATCGGGTGGTGTCGGGGCAGGTCGAACTCAGCAAGTCCTATCCCGAGGGCGATATGCGGCTGGCCATGTTGGGGCCGGGCGAGTTGTTCGGCGAGATGGGCCTGCTCGATGGCGCGGTGCGCAGCGCCACCGCGATCGCCCGTGGGGCAACGGTGGTGCAGGCGTTCGACCAGGAACAGCTTTTGTCGCTGGTGCGGCAGCGGCCGGATTTCGCCCTCGGTCTGGTCCGGACGATCTCGCGGCGGCTGCGCCATGCCAACGGCCTGATCGGTGCGCCGGACCAGATCCGGTTTCCGCCCGACCGTCGTCAACGCTGGTGGCGGCGGCTGCGCCGTCTGGCATGGCCGGGGGAATTGGCGCTCGACCGGGTACGTATCGAGTTCCAGCCCGATGCGGTCGAGATCGAAGACCGGCCGCTGCCCGGTGCGGCCAAGGCGATCCTGTACACGATCCTCGCTTTGCTGGTGTGCGGCACGGTGTGGGCGTCGCTGGCCCAGATCGACCGGATCGTCATTGCCACCGGCAAGATCGTCACCACCGAGGCCAAGATCGTGGTGCAGCCGATGGCGACGGCAACAGTCCGCGCTATCAACGTCCGTGTCGGTCAGATCGTCGAGAAGGACCAGATTCTGATCGCGCTCGACCCCACCTTCACCACCGCCGACGAACGCAGCGTGCGGACCCAGATGCGGAGCGCCGAGGCGGAGATCAACCGGCTGGAGGCTGAACTGGCGCTGACCTCGGTCGAGGCGGCCCCGGCGGGCCACTTTTCCGACGATCCCGCCGAGCAGGCGACCCAGGCCGAATTGTTCAAGCGTTACAGCAACGCCCGGTCCACTCTGATCCGCTCGTCCGAAGCCGAGATTCGCGAGATCGAGACCCATACCACGTCGCTGCGTGCCGACCGGGTCAATGTCCTCGCCCAACTGATGGTGGTGCAGCGGCTGGAGGGGATTCGCAAGGATTTGTACAGCAGCGGCAATGGCAGTCTGGTCAATCTGCTCGACGCCCAGCGTCAGCTTGCCACCGAGCGGCGCGAACTGGGCCGGATCGGCGGCGAGATCGCCGAGGCGGAGAAGAAGATCGAAACAATCCGGGCCAAACGCGAGGCCAGTCTGGGCGAGATGACCTCGAAAGCAGCCCAGGAACTTCAATCGGCCCGCCGCGACTATGCCAAGGCATTCGAGCAGATCAAAAAGCAGGAGCGGTTAAGCGCGCTGATCGATCTGCGCTCGCCGTCGCGGGCGATGGTGCTGGAGATCGCCGCCCGTTCGGTCGGGTCGGTGGTGCGGGAGGGCGAACCGCTGCTGACCCTTGTCGCCCGCGATGTGCCGGTTGAGATCGAGTCGGTGATCGACCCGAAGGATATCAGTCATCTTCGGGTGGGCGATCTGGCCCGGATCAAGCTGGAAGCCTTTCCCTATCAGAAATACGGCACGCTGGATGGGCAGATTCTTTCGATCAACGGCGACGTTCTCGATCAGGAGGAGGCCGGGCGGCGTACCAGCGTCTACAAGGCCAGGATCGTCATTCTCCGCAGCGCTCTGCGCGGCGTTCCCGACGATTTCATCTTGCTGCCGGGGATGGCGGCGTCTTGCGAGATCAAGGTCGGGACCCGTCGTCTGATCAGCTACGTCCTCTATCCGATTATTCAAACGCTGGATGTCGGGCTGCGCGAGCCGTGAACGGCGGCCTTCGGTGCGGCGAGATTCAGTATCATTGTCACTCTGGAATTGAATCAATTTTATCAAATAAAGTAACGATATAGTTTTCTCCGTATAAAAATAAAATATTTGACCGTATCCGGTGATTTGCGTCACATACGATCGTTCTGTAAATGATTTATTAGTATGAATAACGGAGTGTGTTGTTGTCTAAGTTCTGATTGATTTAGGAGTGTGTCATGTCTTCATCCCAACGCAAGCTAACGCCGATTCGCGCCGCTGATCGCTCCGTGGTGAGATTGTTCGGAGCCGAGGATGAAGACGCGCCCAGCGCGGGCATTTTCGGGGCCGCTTCCACCGGTTCGGGCGCGACGGTGGTGACGACGGCGACCGTAATCTCGACCATAACCACGACGGTTAAGGCGAGTGTCACAGCGGGCGTTTCGACCCCGACCTGGGTCGGGTCCCTGACCGATGCCGGGCTGAAGGCGGACATGATTTCGGTCGTCGCCGATGGGGTCGTCACCTATGGCGAGATGCTGACGGTGGTGACCGATCTGAGTTCCAGCCTCTCCACCGTCGGCGGCTTGTCGGCCAATCAGTTTTCCGATCTGAAGGCGATCGCCGCCAATTGGAATAACGGCGTGACGATGTCGTCCTATGTCGATGACATCTTGAACCGCTTCGTCAATGGCGACGCCGCCAACGCCTATTATACCGGCGGCGGGACCGCCACCGCGCTGGGCAATCTGAGGGTCGGCAGCACGGTAACCCAACTCAACCAGTTGATCGGGAAGTGGTTCCTCGGCAACGATCTGCCCAGCACCACGGTGACGATGAACGGAAGCACGATCAAGGTGACCTATAAGGCCAGCACCGCGCCTTTGTTTGGCGTCGGCGGCCCGGTCGCCAGCGACATCAATCAGGGCTATCTGAACGATTGCTATCTGCTGGCTCCGCTGGCATCGATTGCCCGCAGCAATCCCGGCCTGATCTCGTCGATGTTCGTCGATAACGGCAACAACACCTATGGCGTCCGCTTCTTTACCGGCGGCAAGGAAGATTGGGTCACCGTCAACGCCGTTCTGCCGATGACGGGGGCGCATTACTCCTTTAACGACGCCTATAACAATGTCGGCAATATCTGGGTCAATCTGATCGAAAAAGCCTACGTTCAGATCAATACACAGGGCGTTTATACCGGGAATTACTACGCCAATTTCGGCAATTCGTTCTCGACGATCGGCAGTGGCGGCACCCCGGACAGCGTGCTTCAGGCGGTGACCGGCAGCAAGATCAGCCATTATGTCGTTGCCAACAATGCCGAGACGATCAATGCGCTGGTTAACGCCTTGGCCGCCAAGAACGATATCTCGCTGTGCTCCTGGACCAATTCCTACGACAGCGCGGGCTATCAATGCCTGGTGGCCGGGCATGCGATGTCGGTTACCGGCTTTGACGCCACGACCGGGAAAGTCACCATCCTTAATCCCTGGGGGACCAAGACCGGTCAGACTTACCGGACGACGTTCGAGGTCAATTTGTCGCAATTGGCGGGAACCGGCGATTACCTCGCGATCGACAGCGTTGCCGCGCTGGCGCCGAAGCTGGTCAGCCAGACCGCGTCTCAGTCCTGGACCGAAGGTCAGACGGTCAGCTTTACCCTGCCGACCAACACATTTTCCGACCCCAGCGGGCGGGTTCTGAGCTATTCCGCGACCCAGGCCAACGGTCAGGCCCTGCCGTCGTGGTTAAGCTTTGACGCCAAGACCGGCAAGTTCTCCGGCATCGTTCCCACCGGCGCGGCGGCGTTCAGCTCGATCGTCACCGCCACCGATACGCTGGGGCTGTCGGCGTCGGAAACCATTCGGTTCGCGGTGGCAAAAGGCGTCACCGTTCCCCCGGTCGTGGTGCCGCCTGCGTCCGGCGCCCCGGTGGTCAGTGCCCAGACCGCCAATCAGGTCTGGAATCAGGGCGGCTCGGTCGTCTTTACCATGGCGGCGAATACCTTCACCGATCCGCAAGGGGCGGCGATGACCTACAAGGCCACCCTGGCCGACGGATCGGCTCTGCCGTCCTGGCTGTATTTCAGCACCTTCAACAACAGTTTTATCGGCAGGGTCGCGATGGGAACCGCCGGGCTCAGCATCAAGGTAACGGCTAAGGATGCGACCGGGCTGACCGCCTCGGAAACCTTCTCGGTGACGACGCCGCCGCCGGTAGCTCCGATTGTCAGCAGCCAGACCGCCAGTCGCTCCTGGACCGAAGGTGTTGCTTCCAGCTTCAGCCTTGCCGCGAATACGTTTACCGATCCCCAAGGGTCGGCGATGACCTACACCGCCACCCAGGCGAACGGTCAGGCCTTGCCGTCCTGGCTGACCTTTACCGCCGCGACCAAGACGTTCAGCGGGCTGGCTCCGACCGGGTCCGCCGACGTTTCGGTCAAGGTGACCGCGACCGATCTTCTCGGGCTGTCCGGGTCCGAGACGTTTTCCCTCGTCACGGCGGCGGCAGGGCCGGTGGTGGCCAGCCGGACCGCCAGCCAGACCCAGGTGGTGGGAAGCGCGGTGACCTTTGGTCTGGCCGCCGGAGCGTTCACCGATTCCCTGCCGATGACCTACGCCGCCTACCAGATCAAGAGTGCGGGTGATATCGACGCGACGTCATGGCTGCGGTTCGATCCGACGACGCGGACGTTCAGCGGGATCGCCGCGGCGAACGAGAATGGGACGCTCCATCTGAAGGTCGTCGCCACCGACACATCGGGAAAGGCCGCGAACGACAGCTTCGATATCAGCTTTAAGAACAGTGGAGGTCTGACGCTGATGTCGACGGCCACGCTCACCGGATCGCAATCGTCGTCTGCCTCGTCCCTGCTTGCCATCGCCCGATAGCGGATCGGGTCTCTTTTCCAAATGGCCCCGCCGGACGAACATCGTTCCGGCGGGGTTTTTGATCGAAGGCCCTCAGGCCATCGCCGCGTTGCCTTCCTTGCGAGCGCGGCGCCAGTTCAACCCGGCCAGCCCGAGAAGGGCACTGCCAAACAGCGGCAGAGCGGCCGGAATCGGCGTGATCAGACCGGGAACCAGCGTGGTCGAGATCGTGCCGGAAAACGATTGGCCGGAAAGTCCGGTGGCAATGGTTTCCAGGATATAGTGCCCGGCCAGAAGATTGCCGAAGGTCAGGGTCTGGCCGACATAGCCGCTGGGAAGCAGGGTGCTGAGGATGCTGGTGGTGGCAATCGGGGCACCCCACGCATGACCGTTCGCAGCGTGATAGAGCGAGGTCGTCAGGGCACTCAGTGACGGAACGCCATAGGACGCCGGCACCGAGGTGATCAGTTCGAAGCCCGTGGCGACCAACGACGAATCCGGCGTCGCAATCGTGAAGGTCCACGCATTGCTCTGGTTCGACGTGTCGAGCTTGGCAAAGAAGCCAGCGGTGGGATTGGACGCGCTCAGCTCGCCCAAGGTAACGAGCGGAGTCTGGCTGGCATACGCCGCGGGTGAGGCGAATGCGACCCCGACGAGTGCCAGGGCTCCCAAGGCAGTGGATAGAAGACGCTTCATGTCATTCTCCTGGTTGCGCCCCTGTTGAACCGGCCCGCCTTCCGCTCCCCAGGGGTATGGGGCGGCGATGGTTTGTATGGTGTCTCTCTCCCTGTCATCGCAGTTCAGACCCAGCCCGAGTTGAAAGCCGCGATAGCTCGGGTAAGGGGCGGACGACGATGAATTCCTCGTTGATGGGTGGAGTCTATCTTCGTCTACTTTTTGTTTTTTCTTGATTGGATAGACTATTTCCATCGCATCAAAGCGTAGAAATTTATCTATTGCAGGATAGAGCGCATCATATATGTTCATTCCTGTTCTTTTTTATTTCAGACGTAAGCTACATCGCGGGCATGACTGGCGTCAGACTCGGAATCTACCTACCGGAACTGTACGTAGAGTCGGTATTTTATTGTAGATCAAGGCGCGGGTTGCAGCGGGTCGTCAGTATCATCGGCGTCGGATGACATCGCGACCCGGTTCCGACCGGCGGATTTGGCGCGGTACAGAGCGCGGTCGGCTCGCCGCATCAGGCGATCGAAATCGATCGGCTGTCCCGCCTCCAGGGTTGCCGTTCCGATGCTGACGGTCAGCAAGAGTCCCTCTGGTCCGACATCAAGCTTGGTTCTGGTGATCTCGTCGCGCAGGTTTTCCGCCGCTGCGACGGCCCCGTCGGCATCGGAATCCGGGAGCAGGATCACGAATTCCTCGCCACCGAACCGCCCGATCAGGTCGGCGGCGCGCACATTGCGCTCCATCAGGGTAGCCAGGGCGCGCAGGCACGCATCTCCGGCCAGATGGCCCAGCCGGTCATTGACGGTTTTGAAGTAATCGACGTCGATGACCAGCAACGACAGCGGATGCATGGTCCGGTTGTGGCGTTCGACTTCGATGGCGTAGGTCTGAAGAAATTTGTGGCGATTGGCCAGCCCGGTCAGCTGGTCGTGCATCGCCATGATTTCCATCGATTTACGGGCCTCGATCAGCTCGGCGAGGGAGATCGAGAGGGCCTGATTCATCCGTTGGAGTTCTTGACTGCGCTCGGCCAGAAGCTGTTCCGACGCTCGCCGCGCCGTGATGTCGATCAAGGCCACATTGTCGCCATAGCCGGGCTCGCCGCCGTTGCCTTCGAGAATGACGCTAGCCCCCGGCTGTGCCGTCGCCGGTGTCAAGGTGACCTCGCACCGCTCGATCCCTCGTTTGTCGGGCAGCGACAACAGAAAGCGGGCCAGATCGTCATGAAACGGATCAGCGATGAAGTCCCGCAGCCGGTTTTGCCCGATCTGGTTCGGCGGCATCCCCAGCAAGGACAAGGCAAGCCGATTGGCCCGCTCGATCACTCCGGCCCGGTTCAGTGTCACATAGCCGACCGGAGCGAAATCATAGAGCGCGGTATAGCGGGCCAGGGCCTCCTCGGTCACGGTACGCAACTCGATCAGCGCTTCGTTTTGCATTTCCAGTTCGACCTGATGGACCCGAAGCTCGTGGATCAGGTGCTGGGGATCGTCCGAAGCAATGCTGTCGGCAACGGGTTGACGCTTCAGCGTCCGTTCCGCCAGACGATGGAGGGTCTTTCTGTCGGGCGGATCGGTCAGGCGGCGGGGCAAGAGTGTCCTCGACGGTTGGTAACGCGTTGCGTAATCCGTCTATTGGCGGTTGGGTCGCTTCACGACCGTAATGTCGACGACCCGGTCGTGATGTTCGGCGACACTGTCGGCGGCTTCGACGGCCTGTCCCTTCTCTCCCGTCCAACTGGTGTCGATCCGTCCCGCCGGGATACCGGCGGCGATCAGGGAATCGCGGACTTGGGCGGCGCGTTTCTCCGACAGGGTCAGATTGGCCGAGGCGCTGCCGATCCGGTCGGTCTTGCCAATCACCGTTACCCGGGTCGTACTGTCGTGAGCAACGACATAGGCGACGTTCTGGACGATCATCCGTCCGCGCTCATCAATCTCGGTTTTATTGCTGTCGAAATAGATCTGGTACCAGGCTCCGGCCAGTTCCGGCGTGGCGCTCGATCCGGCGTTACGGTGACTGTCGGAGCGGTCTTCCGGTCCGGCGCAGCCAGGCGCGGTGGCCAGAGCCACCAGGGCGACCAGCGCCACGGCGAACGGTCCCGATCTGTTGGACGGATACATGGCGATGTCCTTTGCTGCGACTGTTCGACTAACGCCACACCGGGCGGCCGAGATTGACCTGATTCTTGTTGGTCAGAGCACCGGCACCCGCGCCGACGGCTCCGCCGATCAGCGCGCCTTCGAGCGGGGCGCCGACGAGAAACCCGCCCAGCGCACCGACACCGGCCCCGATCCCGCCACCACTGATGGCGCGGTCTCCGGTGCTCGATCCGCAGGCCGACAAGGTCGAGGCGGTCAGGACGACCGCAAGAACGAAAAAAGACCGCTTCATGGGGGGTGTTCCTTTCGTGCCGTCGCCGGGGGCGGTGGCGTGGTCGTTACGGCTTGATGAGGTGAATGGTCGCGCGCCGGTTTTGCGGTTCGCGCACCCCGTCGGGGGTGGCGAGCAGCGGATCGCTTTCGCCCAGGCCTTCGACCCGGATTGCATCGAGCGGGATGCCGTCGGCGACCAGTTCCTGTTCGACTGCCTTGCTGCGCCGTAACGAGAGGGCCAGATTATAGGACTCACTTCCCGCGCTATCGGTGTAGCCGACGACCTTGACCTTGGCGCCCTTGGTTGCGGCAATGGCCCGGCTGGCGGTCGCGATGATCCGGCGCGAGTCTTCCATCAGGCTGGATTGGTCGAAATCGAAGAACACGATGAAGGAGGAGGGGGCCGCTTGCTGCGGTTGGGCTTTGGATTCGTCGGCGACCGGCTGGCCGCGTTTGCTTTGGGCCGAGGCGATCCGGGTGATCGTCGCTCTGAACCCATCGCGGCATTCCCGAATGCGCTCGATTTCCCAGCCTTCATGCTGCTCGTGCAGCCAGCAATCGAACTGAGTCTGGGCGGTTGAACTCCATTGCGGAAACGCCCGTGGTGCATCGCTCGCCAGCAGCGCAACCAGATGGCCTCGCGCCACCCGCAAATCGGCGGCGGCGGCGGGATCGGCAATGCTCCAATCCTCCAGCCGTTCGGGAGGAACCGGAGTTCCAGCGGCGGCTGATAGCCCTTTTTTCGCGAAAATCTGCTGGGCTAACCAGTCGTATTCGCCCCATTCGTACAAGGCCAGGGTCCGGTAATCGGTGGTCAAGGCCTGGGTAAACGGCGACCCGGTCGGGGCGGTCAGGTTCAGGCGCTCCAACTGGTACGTGCTTCCCGGAATCTCTCCGTTCATCGGCGTGCCGGTGCAGGCACTCAGACCGCAGATCAGCAGGGGGGCTATCAGGTGCAATGCGCGTTTCATCTGTCGTCATCCTGTCCCGATCGTTGCGCCGGTAGGGGGGTTAGAGCCGCCCCGTCAGCAACAGGATGACGACAATGATCAGAATGATTCCGATGCCACCGCTGGGGTAATAGCCCCAGTTCGCGCTATGCGGCCATCTCGGCAACGCGCCGACCAGGAACAGCACCAGAATGATCAGGAGAAGTGTAGACACGGCGCGCACTCCTTCGGTAACGAATGGCGGGGGCGTGCGGTAAGCGGATTCCCAGTGGAGATCCGTATATGCCCGGCCATCGGAAATGAATCGAAGTCAATTCAATGGCGCATAAGGGGGGCGCCGTCATGAATGACTATCTAAATTATCAACAATTTCTGGATGTGCGCAGGATCGGAAAACACCCAAATTAATATGGGTGAATTATTTCGAATAATTACGCAATTGTGCGCGATCTGCCCCGGCGAAGTCGGTGTTTCTTCTTTGGGCGGGGAGAGATCCCCGACCGCAGGCGCGGTGCGGTCAGGGGGCAGGCGGAGTCCGAAACGTCCGTTATCTCGGGACTCTACTCCTCCTGCGGAATCATCCGTTTTTGTCCCAGATCGTCAACCGCGACATAGGTGAACATCGCGCTGGTGACCTTGACCTGTTTGTCATTGCCGCCATGACGGCGGACCCAGCTTTCGACCCGGATCGCGATAGAGGTGTGGCCGATCCGCTTGATATCGGTGTAGCAGCTCAATTCGTCGCCGACAAAAACCGGCTGGTGGAACTCCATTCCCTCTATCGCAACGGTGGCACAGCGCCCCCCGGTGCGGCGATAGGCATGAGTGCCCCCGGCCAGATCCATCTGACTGAGCAGCCAACCACCGAAGATGTGGCCGAACATGTTGGTATCGGCCGGCATCGCAATGGTCCGAATCGACAGCCGCCCATTCGGTGTCTCTTCCGGTGCAGCGCTATCGCTCATTGGCTTTGCCTCCTCCTATCTATATCTTGTATTGAGAGTGTGGTGCGGCACAGCATGGGCTTGCGCCCACCGTCCACCCCCCTATAATGCCCGCCATGTCAGACCTGTTCCAGCAGCTTGCTCCCAAAAGCACCGACTATTCCGCCAAGGACATCGAAGTTCTTGAAGGACTTGAGCCCGTTCGCCGCCGCCCCGGCATGTATATCGGCGGCACCGATGATCGTGCGCTTCACCACCTTGTCGCCGAAGTGCTCGATAACGCGATGGACGAGGCGGTGGCCGGTCACGCCAGTTGGATCGAGCTGGAATTGTCGGTCGATGGCACCGCGACGATCCGCGATAACGGACGCGGCATCCCGATCGACCCCCACCCGAAATTCCCCGACAAAAGCGCGCTGGAAGTGATCCTGACCACGCTGCATTCGGGCGGCAAGTTCGGCGGCGACGCTTATAAAGTGTCGGGCGGTTTGCACGGCGTCGGCGTCTCGGTCGTTAATGCCTTATCCGACAAGCTGGTGGTCGAGGTGGCCCGCGACCGCACCCTCTACAGCCAGAGCTTCTCGCGCGGGCTGCCGCTCGGGCCGCTGCAAAAGGTCGGCCCGGTGCAGAACCGGCGCGGAACCGCCGTGATGTTTCACCCCGATCCGCAGATTTTCGGCGAACGCGCCCATCTGCGCGCCGGGCCGATGTACCGGCTGGCCCGCGCCAAGGCCTATCTGTTCCGCGGCGTCGAAATCCACTGGAAGTGCGACCCGCTGCTGATCGCCGAGGGCGACGAGATCCCGGCCAAGGACGTGCTGCACTTCCCCGGCGGTCTGTCCGACTTCCTGCGCGCCGTGCTGAAAGAACGCCCGCTGGTCACCCGCGACCTGTTCGACGGCGTCGCTCCGCTCGCCGACGATATGGGACAGGTCGAATGGGCGGTCGCCTGGCCCGAGGATGACGAAGACGGCTTCGTCAACACCTACTGTAACACCGTGCCGACCCCCGACGGCGGCACCCACGAAGCCGGGTTCCGCACCGCGCTGACCCGGGCCTTGCGCGCCCATGGCGATCTGGTCGGCAACAAGAAAGCAGCCCAGATCACCGCCGAAGACGTGATGGCCGGGGCCTGCGTGATGGTCAGCCTGTTCCTGCGCGATCCCCAATTCCAGGGCCAGACCAAGGAAAAGCTGGTCAGCCCCGAAGCCTCGCGTCTGGTCGAGAACGCGGTCAAGGACCGGCTCGACCATTGGCTGTCAGCCGACAAGGCGTCGGCCGCCGCGCTGCTGACCCGCCTGATCGACCGCGCCGAGGAGCGCCTCCGCCGCCGTCAGGCCAAGGAGATGAGCCGCAAGACCGCGACCAAGCGGCTGCGCCTGCCCGGCAAGCTGGCCGATTGCTCGCGCTCGGTTAATGTCGGCACCGAACTGTTCCTGGTCGAGGGCGATTCCGCCGGTGGCTCGGCCAAGCAGGGCCGCAACCGCGAGACCCAGGCGATCCTCCCCTTGCGCGGCAAAATCCTCAACGTCGCCTCGGCCTCGTCCGACAAGATGCGCCAGAACCAGGAACTGAAAGACCTGATGGAGGCGTTGGGCTGCGGCAGCCGCGAGCATTACGACGGCGACAAGCTGCGCTACGAAAAAATCATCATCATGACCGACGCCGACGTCGATGGCGCCCACATCGCGTCGCTGCTGATGACGTTCTTCTATCAGGAACTGCCCAACCTGATCCGCGAGGGGCACCTGTACCTCGCGATGCCGCCGCTGTTCCGCCTCGCCCACGGCCAGACCGTAATCTATGCCCGCGACGACGCCCATAAGGAAGAGCTGCTGCAAACCGTGTTCGCGGGCAAGAAAAACATCGAAATCAGCCGGTTCAAGGGCCTGGGCGAAATGCCCCCCGCCCAGCTCAAGGAAACCACGATGGACCCGGCCCGACGCATCCTGCTCCAGGTCACCATCCCCGCGTCCCGCACCGAAGAGGAAAAGGAAGAGGCCAAGGAAGTCGCCCGTCTGGTCGAAAGCCTGATGGGCCGTAAACCCGAACTCCGCTTCCGCTTCATCCAGGAACACGCCCGCTTCGCCACCGACCTCGACGTTTAAGGTCGGTGGGGCGGGCAGCCGCCGTGCGGGCAGGATTCCGCTAACGCGGCCGGGCTATCGCCCAGACCCATTTGGAGGCCAAAGCCTCCAAACCTCCCGTTTTATTGAATAAAAAAGTCGGTTAGCGCGGTCATCCTGTCAATGATGTTGCGTCTCGCTATGAGTAGGTTTTAAGGCGTCGGCTGCAGCCGGAAGCGGCCCCTGGAGAATCTCCCCAGAGGCAATTCGCATATCGCGCACCTTGGCGGCTTTCAGAATTTCCTTGTGCGAGATACCCGCCATTGCTGTTGCGATGTTGCGGGCAACAAAATAATTCCAACTGTAGACGAGGAAGGCCGTATTGATTTTTTTAAGATTAGTTTTGCCTACCGTGCCATTGGGGTGATTGGCGGCAAGTACCACCTTCGGGGTGAGCGGCACAACGTTGTGGCTGAGGACATCTGGCATCAGAAACTCACCAGCTTGTGCCTGGATGACGCCCCACGTCCAATCTTTGATCTGGAGAGCGTACTGATCTACCCGGACCTGAAGATGGAGGCCGGTTAGGAAGCGACTGGATATGCGGCCATCTTGGCGCATGAAGATGTAATGATTCTTTTCAAGCCGTTCTTCCTCTTCCAGAGTTAGATGGGTGCCGGATAGATCATTGATCTGAATTTCTGTTTTAATTTGTCGTTTTTGGCGCGAACGCCAGTACAACAGTGAGAAATATTGGGCTAACGTCCATGCATGATCGCCTGCAATGAACTCGATCTGACCACTCAAGACATTTTCCGCCATGTCTTGAAAGCGATCTTCGATCCGTTTCATCCAACCAGACTCACTTCGTTCGTCCCAGACCCGGCTCAAGATGAAAAATTCATTTTTTGGTTTCAGTGTCAGGATTTTGTTTTCTTTCGCCCAACGGACCTGAACGCATCCATCATCACCGGCAAAACGTTTGAGGCTCTCTACTGGAATGACGTGCTGTTTGATTGTAAGTTTGTTGGGATTATCTTTCGAGCATTTCTCGTATTTCATGCAGGCAGTCTAACCCCCTAGACACGCTATAGATATTTTAGAGCCTAACGAGAAAGAAGTAGCACGGTTTCGTATGGTTTTAATTGTGTTTTGAGACGAAACGGGGAGATTCGTGCCATGAACGCCGCCATGGTCACTACTCGGTCCTCGGAACCAGGCGGTTCCGCTGTTTGTCGCGATTTGCGAGGTAGGATCGGGCGACCTGCTTGAGCAAACCGTTCGGCACGCGTCCATAGATCACGGTTGTTGGCGCTCGGCCGGGTACGGGCCGAATATCCGGCCCTGGCCAGATGAAGGCATTGGCTTCTGTCGTCACGATCCAGGACGGGGCATCGTCAAGACCGAGTTGGCGTTTGATATCGTGCGGGAAAGCTACCGCGTCAGCTTCATTGGCCGGTGGCGAGTGGGTGACGGCGAGAACGAGAACCTCGGTCGTGCCGTCGGCCTCCTTGATGGATAAGGCGAGCACAAGAGCGGGGCGATCCTTTCGGCCTTCTTCCTGCCCTCGGGCATTTTCATCCGCCCAGAGATAGGAATACCGAATGACCGACCCACGCTCGGGCGTCATTCCGGTCAATTTTCCTCAAGGATGGCGAGGGCTTCGATGTCCGCGAGGAAATGCTCTGGGGTATCCGCCGCGAGAAATGCCTGCTGATCGCGTTTCTTCAGCCGCTCATACTCTTCGACGGAGATGAGGACATTGCGCGGCCGTCCGTTTTTGGTGACGACGACCGGCTGAGCAAGAGCGACATCGCTGTAATGCGAGAACTGGCGCACGAGGTCTCCGGCGCTGGTTACGACACGCCCGGTCGTATTCATGGTGAACCTCACTCGATCACGTCAGTGCAAACAATATGTATAATATGTATAATACGAAAAATGTTCAAGAGCGATCAGTTGGATACAATCAGAGATGCCCGCCCTGGTTGCGTAGAGTTCCCTCTCGATAAACAAACCAGAGGGT
>NZ_AQPH01000070.1 GCF_000442515.1 Magnetospirillum fulvum MGU-K5
GGAACCCGATCCGCAATCCGCCCCAATGACGGCCCTTGACGAAGATGGGGGACGAAATGTCCTTCATCATCACAAAGGTCCCGCCGCCCATGTCGCGGCGATAGGTCTGGAGCAGGAAGGGGGCGGTGTTTTGCCCGGCATGAAGGCCGGTGCGGTCGTTGAACATTCGCCGGTTGCGGCAATTGGCGTTGTTCCACACCGGGTCCGCCCCCTGGGGCTTGGACACCTTGAGATTGTGGGTCGGGATATAGCCGTTGCGATCGATCGTGACGCAAAAAGCAACGCGCGGATCGAACGCCAGCACCGGCTCCTGCAAGGCGGGCAGCACCTCGTCGGTCAGAGCGGTGACGCGGGTCAGAACCTGTTGCGGATTGGTACCGTCGATCGGGCGGTACTCCTCGTCGAACAGATCGTCCAGGGTGATCCGGCCGGAATCGATCGCCGCTTCGAAGGTCTGGGCAACGGCGCGGGCGGTGGATTGAGCCTGTTCGATGAACGGGGTGTCGTCGGTGCGAAAGCCCGAGGCGGCGATGAAGCCCATCAATTCCTCGGAATTGCCCAGTAACGACGCGATCCGCTCATCGGCGCGGCGCAGGCTGTCACTGGTCAGCGCGATGCCTTCGAAGAAGCGGTCGATCTCCTCGATCACCACATTGCATTGTGTCAGCGAATTGGCAGCGGAATTGGCGATGTCACCGACTTTGTTGTCAACCGTGCCGATCGCCTCGCCGAACACGGCGACGGCGTGGTTGATGACGCCCACCCCGGTTCCGACCGAATCCGCCATCCGTAATGTGCTGGTCGAACTTTCGATCAGATCGGTGACCGAGCCCGACAGGGTCTTCACCGTATCGTCGATTCCGCTGGTGACATTGGCGGTCTGACGAGCCAGGCTCTTGACCTCGTTGGCGACGACGGCAAAGCCCTTGCCCGCGTCACCGGCCCGCGCCGCCTCGATCGTCGCATTCAGCGCCAACAGGTTGGTCTGGCGGGTGATCTTCTGGATGTTGCGGGACATCGAACTGACATTGCCGAGAGCGTCTTCCAGCCCCTCCAGCCGTTCCTCGATCCCCTGGACCGAAGCGACCAGACTTTTGACTCCGCTCAAGGCCTGATCGATGGTGTGGAGGGACTCGCCGGATTCGCGGCCAGCCCGTTCGGTGACCTCGCGGGCCTCGCGTCCGGCAGCGTCGATCTGGCCAATCGTTTCGACCATGGTATGGGCGATGCCCTTCAGATGGTCGAACAATTCTTTCTGATGGGTCACAAAACGGGTCAGGCCGTCCATGGTCCCCGCGATATCGGCGACCTCCAGACTGAGAGAATCGATCTTGCGCAAGATTTGCGCCGCGAAAACATCTTTTGCCGGACTGTCGCTCCCAGCCTCCGTCCGAGACTCCATCGGCTTTGCTCCCTGTTCCTGGTGTCGTTCATTATGACGCTTCTTGTGGGCGTCTTATTTGGTCACCGACTTAACGCTATTGCCGGGCCGGACGTCAATCCTTGGGAGGGGGAACCGGGGGCGATGCCTCTTCGGAGGTTGGTTCGCGACGTCGGTTTTTCTCGGGATTGGAAAAGCGGAACCGCCCCGCCAGGATGCAGCCTTTCATGCCGGGATCGCAGGGACGGTTGCCCAACCGCGAGCAGCGTTCCTGGATTTCGTGGACACAGCCCCATCCGCTCATTGTTGCGCGCCCTCCGCCACGTGTTCGATCAAAGTCTCGATTTCGCCCAGGGCGCGTAAGGCTGCCTCGGCCAGCGGGGGGAAACTGCCGTGATCGGACAGGCGCAGCAGCAAGACCCGCGATTGAAACAGACCGGGCAGAGCGGCGGAGCGTTCGGCCGGGTCCAGCGCCGCGATCCGCTGGCGGGCGCGGGCAGGAATGCGCCGCACCAGCCCAAAGCGGCGGCCCGACAATCCCTTGAACGTCATCACCGCGGCAAGTAAATCGAGGGTCTCGCCCGGCTCCAGACACTCGAACAGATATTCGATCAGGTCGGTTTCGCCATGCTCCAGGGCCAAGGTCGGGGCGTTCGGCTTCTGGTGGTTCAAGATGCGGTCGGCAATCGCCTGCAATTGGTCTGACAAGGCATCGCGGAACAAGACGGGGTCAAGCAGGCGCCACGCCTGGGCCGATGCCAGCGGTAGCCGGTCGTTGCGGCCGAACGCGTGCGACAAGGTCTGCGCCACCGCCAGCGCCGCCCGGCTGGTAACGTGACCGCGTTGCGGCCAGCAGGCCCTCAGCAGGTCCTGCGCGAAGAAATCGTTGGCAGGAACCGCCAGCAGCGCCGCCAATGCATCCTGCCGGTCGGGGAGATCGAGGGTTCCGATCCCGTCCGGGGTTGCTGCCGCGATCCGCTCTATCAACGCGTCGCGGTCGGGCTGCTCAACGGCGACGGTTCGTTCGGTTTCGGATGGGGGCGTGGCCGGGGCGGCGGTCGGCGCGTCCTGCGTGCGCCAGATCGTCTGGACCTGACGCAACAGCGCGGCGCTTTGCTCGTCGCGGGGGGCGCGCTCGTCATCGCTGTCGTCCGGACCGGCGGCGGACAGCCCGGCTTGCCCGGTCCGGCGCCGTCCGAACAATCGCTCCAACATGCTGGGGTGGCGACGGTCAGTGAGCGAGGCATCATCGGCGGTGAGAACCGAAGGGATCGGCGGCAGCGATTCGGGCTTCGGCTCCGCTTCGTTTCCGGCGGGGGGCAGTCCGGCCAGAACCTGATCGAGCAGGGCGGCAAACGCCTCGGGCGGCCGGATCGTTTCCTCCTCGGTCGCAACGGGAACGCTCTGGGGCGGGTCGGTATTGTCCTGCATAGACCCAGCCTAAGCCAAGGCGACGTCGGACGCTACAACCGATCGGACCCGGAGGCCGCCTCGACGGCGCGGGCCAGGGCGCAGAATCCTTCGACCGGAACCGTCTCGGCCCGCTGGGTGGGGTCAAGACCGGCGGCGGCGATCAACGCCTCGGCATCGCCCAGCGCCTTCAGGCTGGACCGCAGCATCTTGCGCCGCTGGCCGAACGCGGCGGCGGTGACCCGCTCCATCGTCTCGAACCGGGCCGGAGCCAGCGGGGCGGGACGGGGGACGATCTCGGCGATGGTCGAGGTCACCGCGGGCGGCGGGGTAAAGGCGCGGCGGTCAACGTTGAACAGCGGCCTGACCTCGCACAGCCACTGGGTGATCACCGACAGGCGGCCGTAATGCGACGATCCCGGCGCGGCGGCCAGACGGTCGACCACCTCTTTCTGGAACATCAGGATCATCCGCTCGAACGCCTCGGCCCGGCGCAGCCAAGCCAGCAGCAGTACGGTCGAGATGTTATAGGGCAGATTGGCGACGATCCGGCGCGGGGTTTCCCCCAGGCTCGCCACATCGATTTCCAGCGCGTCGGCAGCGATGATCTCCAGCCGTCCGGGATAGGCGGCGGCAATCTCGTCCTGGATCGCAATGGCGCGGTCGTCGCGTTCGATCGCGATCACCTGACGTGCCCCGGCATCAAGCAGGGCGCGGGTCAGTCCGCCCGGGCCGGGTCCGATCTCGATCACGGTGCCGACGGAGAGATCGCCCGCTGCCCGGGCGATCCGGCCGGTCAGGTTGAGATCGAACAGAAAATGCTGACCAAGCGACTTGCGCGCGTCGAGCCCGTGGCGGGCGATCACCTCGCGCAGAGGGGGGAGGAGATCAGACATTCAGACGGGCGCGGTTGGCGGCAATCTCGGCGGCGCTTTTCAGGGCGGCGATCAGGCTGTCGGCTCCGGCCCGGCCGCTTCCGGCCAGATCGAAGGCGGTGCCGTGATCGGGCGAGGTGCGGACCACCGGCAGGCCCAGAGTGACATTGACGCCCCGGTCGAATCCGATCGTCTTCAGCGGGATCAGCGCCTGATCGTGATACATGCAGATCACGGCGTCATAACCCCGCCTCGCCCGCTCGTGGAACAGGGTGTCGGCGGGCAACGGGCCGATCGCATCGATCCCAACCTGACGCAGCCGCTCGACCGCCGGGGCGACGATGTCGATATCCTCGCGCCCCATCGTGCCGCCTTCGCCCGCATGGGGGTTCAGCCCTGCCACCGCCAGACGCGGCGCGGTAATCCCAAAATCGCGGGTCAGGGCGCGGGCGGTCACGGTGGCGACGGCGACAATCGCCTCGGTGCTCAACGTCGCGACCGCCTGGGCCAGCGAGATATGAATCGACACCGGGACCACCCGCAGACCGGGACAGGTCAGCATCATCACCTCGCGCCCGCCCTGGGGAGCGGCCAGCGCGGCGAGGAACTCGGTATGACCGGGGAAGCGGAAGCCGCCCTGATACATCACCTTCTTGTGAATCGGGTTGGTGACGACGCCAGAGACCTCTCCGGCCAGGGCCAGCTTGACCGCCCGTTCGATCGCGCCCGCGACGGCGACGGCATTGCCCGAATGGGGAAAGCCCGGCTCGACCGGGTGGGGCAGCGCGACCGGCAGCACCGGCAGGACCTGATGGAACAACTCCAGCGCCTCGGCGGGCGAGGAGACGATCCGAACCGGCACGGCAAGACCCAGCCGTGTCGCCAGCTTGGTCAGCCGTTCCGGCGAATCCAGCATCACGAAGGGGGGAATCCCCTCGGCGCGGCGGGTCCAGGCGGCCAGGGCGATATCGCCGCCTATACCAGCCGGTTCACCCATGGTCAAAGCGAGAGGAGGAAGAGGATTGGTCATCGGTTTACAGCCTGAAATCGACAAAAGCGGCGCGACGCAGGTCGCGGATATGGCGGCGGGCCAGCAATTCGACCCGTTCGTCCTCGATCTGGCGGCGAACTTGGCTGCGGCTGGGCATCCCCGCCGTGCCGCCGCCCGAGCAGATCATGAAAACGGCAAGACCGTCGGGGGACTCGATCGGGGCGCTGGCCCGGCCGAGCGGCAGTCCCCCGATGGCCTTCGCGACATCGGGCGGCAGGCCGGCGGGACGCACATTCTCGATCCGGCCGGATTTGGTCGAGTTCAGCTCGTTCGACAAATCTTCCAGCGTGTCGCAATCCTTTGCCGTTGCGGTCATCGAGGTGGCCTTGGCAACCAACTGATCGCGCGGTGCCGGTTTGCCGGTCGGGGTGGGGAAGACGAGACGGAACAGGGTCATCATGTCGGGTTCGGTACTGCCCCCGGTAATCCGGCGGTCAACGACCAGGACGATGCTATAGCCGCCGCTGCCCCGGATCAGCCCGCTGATCTGCCCCTTGTCCAGGCGACCAACCGGATCGCGCCAATCGTCGTCCAGCGAGGATTCGCCGATCCAGCCGAGCATGCCGCCATTACTGGCGCTGCTGCTTTGCGAGAACTGGCGGGCCAGGGCCTGGAACGGCGCACCCGCCTTGATCTGGTCAAGCAGGCGTTCGCCCAGGCGGCGCGCCTCTTCCTCCTGGGTGGGCGTCTCGACCGGCAGAACAATCTCGGCCAGCATGTATTCGGGGCGGCCGATTTGCTGGCGGATGGTGTCGAGACGTTCGGTGATTTCCTCTTCGCCGACCCGGACGGTGGGCTGGAGCAGGCGTCCCACCACTCGCATCCAGGCGATATCGGCGCGAATCTGTTCGCGTACGGCGTCGGTGTCGACGCCGGCATTGCTCAATTGGGCCAGCAATCCGCCTGGTTTCATCCGGTTCTGACGCTCGATCGAGGCGATGGCGCGGTTCAGTTCCTCGGACGAGATCTGGATCTTGACCCGGTTGGCCTCCTGCATCTGAAGGTGCTCGTCGATCATCTTGCGCATCACCTGGGGCAGCAGGCGGCGACGATTTTCGAGCGAATCCGGCAGATTCGACACCACCAGCGCCAGCTTGACCCGTGCATCGAGATCGCGAATCGAAATGATATCGTCATTGACCACGGCGGCGATGCGGTCGACCTCTTCGGCCTGGGTCGGCGTCACCGCCGATAGCATCAGCCCGGCGATGACCAGGGCGACGAAACGAGCAAGCACCATTCCTTCGATCCCCTTTGACATCGATTGCCGTGACGGTCGGTTCATCAGAACAGACCGGTCGAGGCTTCCCCCAACGTCTTCAATACGACGGTCAGCATCGCATCGTATCCGGAATTAACCTCGTCCTGCGTGCTGAAATAGCGGTTGAATCCAAGGATGATCGCGAAGCATTCATCGCTATATCCGGTCTTGGATGTTACGCTGAGGATGCCGCCGTTCTTCTCAAGGTCTTCGTTGATAGAGAAATATGAATGCCAATATTGGCTGGCCTGCGTCGTCAGGCTGTATGTCACATATTGGCGGCGGTCATAGACGACCCCGCTATCCGTGGTGTTGGACGAGAGATAACCATAAGAAACCGCCCCTTGCAGCGCACGCGGCCCGACCGAAAGGGTCGCTTCGTTGCGCTTGAGCTGAAGAGTATCCTTGTCGACCCGGACACGGTCGCTAAGCGACAGCAAGCCGGTCGGCACGATTTCCAGCCGACCCAGATAGTCCGAGAAGGATTCGGTAAACCCGCTATTGGGTTTGAAGGTGCTGTCGGCATGCTGGCGCCAGCCCTGCGCCACCTGGGCTCCGATTTTTCCGCCAACGCGGGGGTAGGCGGTCCAGCGCAGGCCATAGCCGCCGCGCACCCCGCCTTCGACCCGGTCTAGGCCGACCAGACGGTTAGGCCGCAGCACGTTGGTTTCGTCCAACTCGAAATCGATCGAATCCTCGTTGGGGATGCGGTCGCTGTTGCCGCCGACCGGGCTGGCCGCCAACATGCCCACCGGTTCGATCACCTGGGTCATCGACGAACTGGTGCGGCTGAACGGATAACTCCACTGCACCGAGGCATCGGGAAGAGCGCGGCCGGTGGTATCGCTGCCACCGCTGGCCAGATGATCGGCATTATACCCGTCACCGCGCAGGCCGGTGGTGATGGTGTAGACCTGTCCGTCCGGGGTGATGACCGGCAAGGTCCAGGCGGTCCGTTGCGACAGGCGTTGCGCCTCGGTCCCGCGCGAGCGGGTATAGACCAGCATATCGCTGTCGGTGGTCCAGTAGCTGCCGCCCCAGCCGGGCTGACTGACCGTATGGTGGGCGACGTGAGGCAATACGACGGTGGATTTGCTGCCATCGTCGATTACCCGGACGCCCTGGAACGACATCGTCTCCGCGACGAAATAGCTGCGTCGGCCAAAGCCTTCGACATAAGGCGAGGTCAACAGCCAGGGGCGGTCGTTGTCCATCCGGACCTTGTACAGGTTCCGGTAATTCTGATCGGATTGATACTGAACCTGCCATCCCGCGCGCCAGGTTTCGTCGAGATCGACCAGTCCCTTGGACTCGATATGGCCGCGCGGATCGCCGGTATTGCGGTCGGTGGTGATGCTGGCTCGCGTCCGCGATTCGCCGCTGAAGCCGCGCCAGCGATGTTCGGCCGACAATTGCATCTGCTGCATCGCGCTGGACAGGATGTCGCCGACATCGTCGCCCTTGACGTTCCCTTTGGCTTTTTCCAGCATGAAACGGGGGGTCAGCGTCAGGTCTTCGTTGTCCGACATCACGAAGAAATAGGGCAGAGCCACCGACGGGCCCAGGCTGGAATTGGAATTGAAGCTGGGGGCGAGCAAGCCTGATTTGCGCCGCACGGTCGGGTCGGGATGCGACAGATAGGGGGTGTAAACCACCGGCAAGCCGACCAGTTCGATCCAGGCGTCGCGATATTCGATCTGCGCTTCGGCCTGGTTGTGGGTGATCCGTTTGGCGTTGGCTTCCCACAGCGGGGTGCGGTCGGGATTCTTCCGACAGGGTTCGCAGGCGGTATAGGTCGCGTCCACGAGATCGGTGCGATCGCCGCCGATGCGTTGCGCGGTCTTCGCCGACATCTGCGAATCGTCGGAAAGCAGAATCCGAATCCGCCGTGCGACGCCGTTTTTCATGTCGCCGGTCAGTTCGAAATAATCGGCGTGGGTAATTTCGCCGGTCGGCTCGGTCAGCACCACGTTACCCGACGCCCCCATCAAATCCTGCTTCAGATTATAGGTCAGGCTGTCGGCGGTGATGGTGCGGTTGCTCTGAATCACTTCGACCCGACCGCGGGCGGTAACGATGTCGTATTCGCGGTCATAGGTGATCTGGTCGGCTTCGAGATTGACCGGAGGATTGTCCCCGGCCTCGCGTTCGTCGGCGTGGATCACCGGCCTGGGCAGAATGCGGGGCGGACGCCGCATCGTCGAGACGGTGGGCGCGGCGGCTGATCCGCCGGTCGCGATCGCGGCGGCAGGAGCCGGATTAGACACCGGAGCGGCGATCACCGGCGGGGCAGAAGCGATCCCCACAGCCACTACGGGAGCAGGGGCGGGAGGCTGGACCTGGGTCGGTTCGGGCGCGGCGGCGCGCCGGGGGGCCGGGGCGGGGTCACCCTCGTCCCACGCCTGTCCCCATGATCCAACTTCGGGATAGGAACTTTGGGCCAGTCCGCCGCCGGTCGTCGGTACCGGGGCTGATACCACTGCCGACGGCGCGACGTGGTCAACTGGTGCCGGTGCCGGACTGGCCAACGGCGCGGGTGTCGCGGTGGTCCCGTCCCGGCGAACCGGGGGCGGCCCCATCGGCATGGGATCGTCGTCTCCCCACGCCTGCCCCCAAGAGCCGACCTCGGTATAGGACTGGGACGAGGACGGATCGGCATAGGCAACACCAGCCAGCGCCGTCGAAGAGGCGAGGAGGGTCAACAGCAGTTTGGGGCGCGGAACGATCACGAAGGTCTCTGCCGGAGTCAGGCGGAATTGGCGGCAAGGGCGGGGCGGCGATAACGCGGCCAGGGTGGCCGGATCAGAACCCAGAACCCCAGGGTGATCGGCAGCAATACCACAATATAGATGGCCGGGGTGAAGATCAGATTGCCGGTGGTGAGGTTGGTTGCCCCCAGCGCCGCCGCCTGAACCGCGACCATCAGCGCGATCGCGGTCAGGATCGGCCGCAATTGCCCGCGCCGATCAAAGCCCGATGTCAGCAGAACCGCTGCGGCAATCAGGGTAAAGCCCAGCGGGTAGAGCGGTGAGGTCAGCCGCGAATGCAGTTCGACCCGGAAGCGGCGATATTCGTTGGCCCCAATCTCGTTTTCGTCAATGTCGAGCAACTCGCCCATATCGCGCTCACGGGCATCACGGAAGCGGTCGCCCTTTGCCCCCGAAGCGGCGGCGAAATCGACGGTGTAGCTGTCGAAATGCAGCAGCGACAATCGCCCGGTGCCGGGCGGCACTTCCTGGCGGTTACCGTTGACCATCAGCACGCGCGGCCCGGCTTCGGTCATCACCAAAGCGCCGCGTTCGGCCATCATCGTGATGGCGCGTTGCGGATTGCGGGTGTCGTGGACCAGGATGCCCGACAATTCGCCCGACGCCGAGCGGGAGCGGACATAGATCGTCAGCCCATCGCCGAATTTGTTGAAGGCCCCTTCCTGCAACAGCACGGTGCCGATGTCGTTGCGGATCGTCCATTGCATCTCGTGGAAATCGCGCACCGTCAGCGGGATCAGCCAACAGGTCAGCAGATAACTGAGCACGGTGATGAACCCGGCCAGCAGCAGAGCGGGGCGGGCCAGGGCAAGGTGACTGAGCCCGGCGGCGCGCAGCACCACCAGTTCGCGGTCGGCGATCAGCCGGTTATAGGTGAACAGCACCACCGCAAACAGCGAGACCGGAACGATCACCACCAGGAAGCCCGGCATCAGCAGCAGGGTCAGCTTCAGGAAGGTGAGGATGGACAGACCCTTGTTGACGATCATCTCGATGAAGCGCAACGACTGGGTCAGCCAGAGGATGCACGCCAGCGCGATGGAGACGAATAGCATCCCCACCACCATTTGGCGCAGCACGTAGCGTGTAATTCCCGACATCGCGGGGGATTATAGACATCCCCCGCGATGTCGAACAGCGAAACTGAGCGTCGCGCCTCAGTAAAGCCGCGCCGCTTTAGAATCCGTCAACCGGAAGGGCCATAACGCTGTCGGCTCCGGCGGTGACGATCGCCGCCAACCCGGAGGTTCGAGGCAGGATCTGGTCGGCATAGAACCGCGCCGTGGTGATCTTGGCGGTCAGGAACGGATCGTCGGAGGCCGCCTCGGTCAGCCGCCGTTGCGCCGCCAGCGCCATCCGCGCCATCATCCAGCCGCCCGTGGTCAGGGCGATCAACTCGAGGAACGGCGAGGCGACCGCCCCGGCCAGGCAGGAATCCTCACTTTGATGAGCCTACACCCAGGCGACCGTTTCGGCGCACAATGTCGAGGCCGCCGCCAGTTCCAGCCGCAGCCGCTCCAGTCCCTCGCCGCCGCTCTCCGCCAGATCGGCCTCGGTGCGACGGATTTCGGCGAGAAGGCCCCCCATCGCCTCGCCCTGATCGCGGATCAGTTTGCGACCGATCAGGTCAAGCGCCTGGATACCGTTGGTGCCTTCGTAAATCGGGGCGATCCGGGCATCGCGCAGATGCTGGGCCACCCCGGTTTCCTCGACGAAGCCCATCCCGCCGAACACCTGGACCGCCATGTCGGCGACCTGAACCCCGTTGGCGGTGCCCCAGGATTTGACCACCGGGATCAGCAGATCAGCCAAGGCGTGGGCGGCGGCGCGTTCGGCCTTGTCCGCGGCATGGCGGGCGATGTCGAGACGCGAGGCGGTAAAGTAGGTCAGGGCACGGCCCGCTTCGACCAGGGCGCGCTGGGTCATCAGCGTGCGGCGGACGTCGGGATGGTGGATGATCGGGCCGGGAGCGTCACGGCCGGGGCCGATTCCCTGAACCCGCTCGCGGGCATAAGCGATCGCCTTCTGGGCGGCGCGCTCGGCGATCGCGACACCTTGCAGTCCGACGGCAAGGCGGGCGTTGTTCATCATCGTGAACATCAGGGCCAGTCCCTGGTTTTCCCGGCCGACCAGGGTGCCGATCGCGCCTTCGTCCTCGCCAAACGCCATCACGCAGGTCGGGCTGCCATGGATGCCCATCTTGTGTTCGAGCTTGATGCAGGACACGTCATTGCGCTTGCCCAGGCTGCCGTCGGGATTGACCAGGAATTTCGGCACCACGAACAGCGAAATTCCCTTGGCCCCGGCAGGCGCGTCGGGCAGGCGGGCCAGCACCAGATGGATGATGTTCTCGGCGGCGTCGTGTTCGCCCGCCGTGATGAAAATCTTCTGGCCGGTGATGCGGTAATGGTCGCCGTCGCGCACGGCACGGGTGCGCAACGCCCCGACATCCGATCCCGCGCCGGGTTCGGTCAGGTTCATCGTGCCGGTCCAGGCCCCGCTGACCAATTGTTCAAGATACAGCGCTTTCTGATCGGCGGTGCCGTGGGCCGAAAGCAACTCAACCGCGCCCTGGGTCAGCATCGGGATCAGCCCGAACGACATGTTGGCGGCGTGCCAGATTTCCTGCACCGCCGTTGCCACCAGCCACGGCAAGCCCTGGCCGCCGAAATCGGGGTCGAACGGCACTGCGTTCCAGCCGACCTCGACGAAGCGGCGATAGGCATCGGCGAAGCCGGTGGGCAGACGGACCTTGTCGCCCTCCAGCACGCATCCCTCGCGGTCGCCGACCGGGTTCAAGGGGGCCAGCACGCCAGCTCCGAACCGGCCCGCTTCCTCAAGAACGGCGCTGACCAGATCGGGAGTCGCTTCTTCATAGCCGGGCAGGGTGGAAATGCGGTCCAGCGCGCCGATCTCTTCGATGACGAAGGCCATGTCGCGAACCGGCGGGGTGAAGGTGGGCATGAAGGTCTTCCTGCTATCGGTTTTTCATTACGATAAGATTGGTCGTAAAAGAGGCTGCGCCGTCAAGTGCGAGATCGGAATAGGCGTATGTGCCAGCCGGGATAAGACAGAGGACGGACATGGAAAAGGGGGGCGGAAATCACTCAGCCCCCCTTCGCATCCTTCGTCACCGTTCTAGAGACCGAACGGTCTATTTCCGCCCACTCTTGGCCTCGGCCAAGGGCAGGGCGACATAGCGCAATTGCTGCGGGTTCTCGACCCGGAGCAGCAGCGAGCGGCTACCCGCCTTGCGTCCGTCCTCGACCGCCTTGGCCAGATCCTGCGGAACCCGAACCGGCTTGTGGTCGGCCTCGATGATCAGGTCGCCGGGACGCAGCCCCTTTTCCGAGGCAAGGCTGTCGCCACGAACGTCGGTGACGACGATCCCGTTAGACTCTTCATCCAGCCCGAACCGTTCGCGTAAGCCCGGCGTCAGCAGCGAGACCGTCAAGCCGGTGCCGGTGATGACCTGAGAGCCTTCCTTGGGCTGAGACGGCTTCTGGTTTTCGCCCTTGGTCCGGGCCAGCTTTTCGGCCGGATCCTCGGGCATTTCGCCGACGGTGCCGTTCAGGGTCAGCTTCTTGCCGTCGCGCCAGACCACGATCTCGACCTTCTTGCCGATCGGGGTGCTGGCGACATGGCGGGGCAGGCGGCGCATCTCGGTGATGTCCTTGCCGTCGAAGCGCAGCACGACGTCGCCATTCTTCAGCCCGGCCTTCTGGCCCGGTCCGTTGGTATCGATCGAGGCGATTAGAGCCCCGTGCGAGTCGGGCAAGCCCATCGTTTCGGCCATGTCGGCATCAAGCGACTGAATCCGCACGCCCAGCCAGCCGCGGCGGACCTTGCCGGACTTGCGCAGATCGTCGATCACCGGCATCGCCAGCGATGACGGAATGGCAAAGCCGATCCCGATCGAGCCACCCGACGGCGAAATGATCGCCGAATTGATGCCGATCACCTCGCCCTTCATGTTGAACATCGGGCCGCCCGAATTGCCCCGGTTGATCGGAGCGTCGGTCTGGATGAAATCGTCATAGGGTCCGGCATTGATGTCGCGGGCGCGGGCCGAGACGATCCCGGCGGTCACCGTGCCGCCAAAGCCGAACGGATTGCCGATCGCCAGCACCCAATCACCAACGCGGGCATCGTCGGAATTGCCGAAGGTGGCGGCAGTCAGCACCTTTTTACCGGGGTCGATTTTCAGCAAGGCCAGATCGACCTTGGGGTCACGGCCGACCACGGTGGCCTGAAACACGCTGTCGTCATGCAGCTTGACGCTGATCTCGTCGGCGTCGGCGATGACGTGGTTGTTGGTGACGATGTACCCGGCCGGATCAATGATGAAGCCCGAGCCGAGCGAGTTGGCCCGGCGCGGCGGCGCATCGGCCTGACCGCCCTGGCCGCCGCCCTGTTGCCGCTCCATGAAGTCGCGGAAAAATTCCTCGAGCGGCGAACCGGGCGGGAATTGCGGCATTTCCATGCCGCCATGAGGGTTGCGAACCGTCTGGGTGGTCGAGATGTTGACCACGCTGGGCAACAGCTTTTCCGCCAGATTGGCAAAGCTCTCCGGGGCCGCTTCCGCTGGCGCCGTGATGGGGATCAGCAGAACGAACAGCCCGAAAACCGCCGCCATCAATGACAGCGGCGGGGCTCCGGCGGAGGCGATTTCGCCGCCCGCCAGATCGTGTTTCTTATGGACGAACACCGATCGAAACCCTCCTGTTGAGACTGGATCGGCCAGCCGGTCTTAGCGCCGGCCGCCGGGTCCGCTGTTCATGACCCGCAGAAATTCGTTGTCGGGCGACAGAACCAGGGTGGTGTTGCCGTCGGCAAGGGCCTCGCGGTACGCCTGAAGCGACCGATAGAGGGCGAAGAATTGCGGGTCCTTGCTGAACGCCTCGGCGAAGATGCGGTTGGCTTCCGCGTCGCCCTGGCCGCGTTCGATCTGGGCCTGACGCTGCGCTTCGGCGAGAAGAACGGTCCGCTCGCGGTCGGCGCGGGCGCGAATCTGCTGACCCCATTCGTAGCCTTGAGCGCGGGCTTCCTTGGCCTGACGCTCGCGTTCCGACTTCATGCGGTCATAGATCGACTGGCTGGTCTCTTCCGGCAGATCGGCGCGACGCAGACGGACGTCGACGATCTGAAGCCCCAGTTCCTGGTCGGCCCGTTCGGCGACTTCATGCTGGATCTGGTTCATGATGTTGGCGCGTTCGTCCGACAGCAGCGATTGCAACATCACCTGACCCATCACCCGGCGCATCGCCGACGAGACGATCTGGGCCAGCTGAGCGCGAGCCTGGGTCTCGGTGCGGACCGACTGATAGAACTTCAGCGGGTCGGCAATGCGGAAGCGGGTGAAGGTATCGACGACGATACGCTTCTGGTCGCCCAGGATGATCTGTTCGTCGGGCGGATCAAGCGCCAGCAGGCGATTGTCGTAACGCACGACGTCTTCGATGAACGGAATTTTGATGTGCAGGCCGGGATCCTTGATCGTGGCGCGGTGAGCGCCCAGACGCAGCACCAGGGCCTGCTCGGCCTGATTGACGACGAACAGCGAGGACGCGGCCAGGATCAGGACAAAAATCCCGGCGACGAGGGCGATCGGCAGAGCCCGGTTCATTTCGCGCCTCCGGCGGTCTTCTTGAGTTCAGGCAGCGGCAGGTAGGGCAGAACCCCCTGCGATCCTTTCGACGACGGGTCAATAATGATCCGGTTCGATTTCTTCACCACTTCTTCCATCGTTTCGATGTAGAGGCGACGGGCGGTGACATCCTCGGCCTGCTTGTAGGCGCTTAAGACCGACAGGAAGCGCTTTGCGTCACCCTGGGCCAGATTGACCACCTGTTCGCGGTAGGCCTGGGATTCCTGGACCAGCCGTTCCGCCTCGCCTCGGGCGCGGGGAATGATGTCGTTGCGATAGGCTTCGGCCTCGTTACGGGCGCGCTCCTGGTCGGCGCGGGCGCGCTGGACATCGTTGAAGGCGTCGATGACCGCGCCGGGCGGATCGACCTTCTGCAACTGGACCTGCTGGATGTGAATCCCGGCGCCATAGGCGTCGAGCAGACGCTGCAATTCTTCCTGGGCCTGGATCGCGATCAGTTCGCGCTTGTCCGACAGGGCGGCCTGGATCGGATTGCGGCCGATCACTTCGCGCAGGCTGCTTTCCGCCGCTACCTTGACGGTGTTTTCGGGGTCGCGAACGTTGAACAGGAACTTGCCCGCATCCTTGATCCGCCAGAACACCGCCGCGTCGGCCTCGACGATATTCTCGTCGCCGGTCAGCATCCGGCTTTCCTCGGGCACGTTGCGGGCAATCGCATTGCGCTCGATCCGGGTTTCGCCGCCCGAGCGATAGCCCAGCTGCAACTGGTTGACCTTGGTCACCTTGGGCAGCAGAACCGCTTCGATCGGGTAGGGCAGACGGTAATGCAGCCCCGGCTCGGTGGTATCGACCCACTTGCCGAAGCGCAGCACCACGCCTTGTTCGTCGGGGCTGACCTTGTAGATGCCGGTGGCACCCCAGGCGGCAATCGCCGCCGCAACCGCGAGAGCAATGACGCCGCGACCGCCGAAATTATTGCCCGGCATCGCCCGGCGCAGCATTTCCTGGCCGCGTCGGATGAAATCCTCGATATCGGGGCCGGGGCCACCGCCAGCGGGACCACCCGGACGCCCCCAAGGGCCGCCGCCTCCATTTCCGCCGCCGCCGCCCCAAGGGCCGCCATCGCCGCCGCGCGGATTCCAAGCCATTAATTGTCCCCTTGTCGCTGTCCCTGCCTTGCGGAAAACCGGTTCCGCCTTCGGAAGATAGGGGACCTTTGCCTCCGGCGCAACGCGAGGCGGTACGCTTTTTTCCCCTTGCGGTTCTCCCTTATCCCCGGCGACGGGGGCTTTGCAAAGGGTCCGGCGGGTGCCATATCTGCACCAAGGGAGCCCTGAGCTCCCGCTTTTGTCTGCCCGCCCGTCGGGCGTCAGGTCTGCCGGGGGATCCATGGCCGAACTTACCGAACAGAAAATTATCCAGGTTTTATCGTCTCTTGCCGATCCGGACGGTGGCGGTGACATCGTCGCGCGCGGTCGGGTTGCCGGTCTTGCGGTGCGCGATGGCCGGGTCACGTTTGCCCTGACCGTTACCCCCGAGCAGGCCCAGGCGTTCGAGCCGCTTCGCGCCGCCGCCGAGGCTGCGGTTCGTGCGGTGCCGGGTGTTGTTTCGGTTGCGGCGGTGCTGACCGCCGAGCGTCAGCCCGCCGCGTCGGCTCCTCCCGCCGCTCCGGCCAAGCTGTTGTCGGGGGTTCGTGCCGTGATCGCGGTCGCTTCGGGCAAGGGCGGTGTTGGCAAATCAACCACTGCGGTCAATCTGGCGCTTAGTTTTGCCGCGATGGGTCTGTCTGTCGGTCTGTTCGACGCCGATGTGTTCGGCCCCTCGCTGCCGCGGATGCTGGGGATCGACACTAAGCCGGATAGCCCCGACGGCAAGATCATGCAGCCGATCCGCCGCTTCGGGCTGGAATGCATGTCGATCGGCTTTCTGGTGCCCGAGGATTCGCCGGTGGTGTGGCGCGGGCCGATGGTGGCCGGGGCGCTGGAACAATTGATGCGCGACGTCGCCTGGGGACCGCTCGACGTGATGGTGATCGACATGCCGCCCGGCACCGGCGACACCCAATTGACGATCACCCAGCGGGTGGCGCTGGCCGGGGCGGTGATCGTTTCGACCCCCCAGGACATCGCCTTGATCGATGCCGCCAAGGGGCTGTCGATGTTCCGCAAGGTGGGCGTGCCGGTTCTGGGGATCGTCGAGAATATGAGCTATTACGTCTGCCCGAAATGCGGCGACGAGGCCCATCTGTTCGGCCATGGCGGGGCCAAGGCCGAAGCCGAGCGGTTTGGCGTCGATTTCCTCGGCCAATTGCCGCTCGATATCGCGATCCGCCAGGGCGGCGATGCCGGCCAGCCGATCGTGCTGGCCAGTCCCGACGGCCCTCACGCCCGCGCCTATCGCGCCATTGCCGAAAAGGTCTGGGCGACGGTTAGCGCCTAGAATTCGGCGTCAGGCCAGCGCCTGCCCGCTGAGAATCGCGCTGCGTTCGGTTTCGGAGAGGGCGGCGGCGCGCAATCCGTCGAGACCGGGGGCAAGGGCGAGCGCTGGCGAATCGCTGCCATAGACGATCCGGTCGGCCCCCAGCGTCTTGGCCGCCAGGGCGATCCCGTCTGCGCCAAACGAAGCGGTATCGACCAGGATGCGGCGAGGCCGCCCGTCGGCCCAGGCGGGGGGCAGCCCCATCCGGTCGGCGGTCATGGCGATCCGTTCCGCCAGCAGGGCCAGGGTGCCGCCCAGATTGGCAACCCGAACCTTGATGTCGGGATAGGGGGCGAGCAGGTCGCTATACTCCAGGGTGATCGCCGCCTGGGTCAGCGTATCCTGGAAGCCGACGGCACGGCGGCGGATCATCGTCAGGGGATCGTCGCCGCCAGCCGGCATCGGGCTGCCCGACAGGGGGCCGGGATGAACGAAGATCTGGGTCCCGAGCCGGTTGGCGACAGCCAGGACCGGAGCCAGGGTGCTGGCAAGGGCCTCGTCGGCGAAGGCGTCGGCGGGCAGCACGCCGCCCTCCAGCCCGTATTCATCGACAGCCTGTTCCAGCATCCGCGCCGCCAGGGTGGGGGCACCGCTGGGCAGGGTGGCGAGACCGCCAAAGCGTCCGCCCGATTGCGCGGTCAACCGCGCCAGTCCGCGATTGGTGGCCTCGGCGATCGCCTGTTCGATGTCGGGAGGCAGG
>NZ_AQPH01000071.1 GCF_000442515.1 Magnetospirillum fulvum MGU-K5
CGGCCCTGCGCCTTCGAATGAAACATCGCCAGATCGGCGTTTTTCAGCAATTGGTCGGCGGATTCGGCATCGTCGGGATAAAGGGTGATGCCGATCGAGGTGCTGGTCAGCACTTCGTGATCTTCCAGCCCGAACGGCTCGGACAGGCTGGCGATGATGGTGTCGGCGACGTGACCGGCCCCTTCCGCACCGCTGAGATTGGTCAGGATCACCGCGAATTCGTCGCCGCCCAGCCGGGCAACGGTGTCGGTCTCGCGCAGGCAGCGGGCCAGCCGCCGTGCCACCGCCGTCAGCAATTGATCGCCGATATGGTGGCCCAGCGTGTCGTTGACGTCCTTGAATTTGTCGAGGTCGAGGAACAGCAGCGCCAGCCGGGTTTGCGTCCGCCGCGCGCTGGCCAGCGCCTGACGCAATCGCTCCTGGAACAAGGCGCGATTGGGCAGCTCGGTCAGCGAATCGTGATGGGCCAGATGCTGGATGCGGGCGGCGCTCAGTTTGCGCTCGGTGATGTCGCGGCCCACCACCACCAGCCCTCGGCGATCGCCTTCGGCGGTGAACAGCGGAACCTTGGTCATATCGAAGATACGCGGACCGCTGGGCGACGGCATCGTCAGCTCGAAGGTCAGGGTGCGGCCCTGTCGCCACGCCACCTCGTCACTGTCGCGGGTCGCCAGCAGAAAATCGTGATGTTCGGTGGTCATCCGCGCCAGTTCGCGGGCGGAGCGGCCGACATAATCGCGACCGCGCAGTCCGACCATTTCCAGACAGACCCGGTTGGCGATCAGCCAGCGGCCATTGCCATCCTTGAGACAGACCAGATCGGGCAGGGCATTGATGAGGGTGATCAGCCATTCCTTCTGCTGGCGCAATTCCTCCTCGCCCGCCTTGCGGGCGGTGATGTCGTGGCCGATCGCGATGAACAGGTCCTGACCGCCCAGTTGCATCGACGACAGCGACAGTTCGAGGAACAGCCGCGCGCCGCCCTTCAGAACCCCGATCACCTCGGTGCGATGGTCGAGATAGGGCGCGGAGAGGATCGTGCCGTCGGGTCCGGCCAGTTCGGGGATCAGGGTGGCGACGGAGCGACCGACGATCTCGGACGGGGAATAGCCGAAAATGCTCTCGGCCGCCGGGTTATAGGTGCCGATGCTGCCATCCTCGCCAAAGGTGATGATGGCGTCGGCGGTGTTGTTGACGATGGCGCGGTTGTGCAGTTCGGACAGCCGGTAATTGTCGGCCAGGGCCTCCATCGTCCGGGCCTGACGGCGCAGTACCGCCTCGCGCGCGGCCATCGGGGTGATGTCGAACACCTGGATCAGGCAACAGCGGCGGCCGTCATCACTGACCGGGCGGATCACCACGATCTGGTGCATCGGCTCGGGGCGGTCGGGATCGCCCGCCCGGCGCATCAGCGGGAACAGCGTCTTGTTCAGCGACGAGGAGAGCAGGGCCGACAGGCCCTCATCCAGCGCCTGATCGATCGCCGGTCCAATCCGTGTCGCGGCGACGGCGGGGAACAGGGTGGCCAGGGTCGAGCCCAGCGCGTCCTGGGCCTTGACCCCCGAGGCGTGGACCATCCAGGCGTTCCACAGCAGAATGCCGCGATCGGGGGCAAGCAGAACCAGACCGATTTCACCCGCGTCGGTTAGGGTCTGTAACAGGGGGCTAACGGCCATGGGCTGAATTATCCCGCCACGACCCGTGCGACATAGGCGGACACTGTTGCCGCGAAGCTATGGGCCGAAACGATATCCATCACGAAGGCAAGATAGCCCCGGACACCCTTCGCCGCGACAGAGAAATCAACCTGGAGGAACATCACCAGTTCGGATTCGACGTTTTTGCTGTCGAGGATGCTGGCCCCGCGTCCGCAGACATAGGTTGGCAGCGAGCTTTCGATCGTCAGTCCCAGCTGATTGGCCAGACTACCCAGGCAGGCGTTGAGGATGATGTTGCCAACCTCGATCAGCGCCTCTTGTTCCAACTCGGTCAATTGATCGAGGGGCACGGTGTCGGCCAGCATCGAGCGGACCAGATCGAGGCTTTTCCGCTCGGGGAAGATCAGCAGGATATCGCCCGAGAAATTGCTGTGGAATTCCTGGCGGACCGCGACCGACAGACCGCCGCCGGTGGCTTCGTCCAGCCGGGTGGCGCTTTGGTCGGGAGTGAGGAATTCAACGAAGGGCACCGACAGCGCGACCTCGTCTTCGACCAGCCGGGACAGCGACGCGGCCGCCTGACCGACGGCGATGTTCAGGATTTCGGTGACGGCATCGTGCTCGATATCGCCGATGATAGAGGTCATGACGGCCCCCTCTGGCTTTCAAGGAAGTGGACCAGAGCCTCTTCTCGTAACGGCTTGATCAGGAAGCCCACGCCGATGCGATCGGCCTGTTCGCGGATGGGGTCCTGGATATTGGCGGTCAGCAGGCTGATGGCGGCGTCCGGATAGCTTTGACGCAAATGCTCGGCGGCGGCCATGCCGCCAATGCCGGGCATGTTGACGTCCATCAGCACGAAATCAGGAGGAGCATCGACGGCGCGGGACAGGGCTTCCTCGCCGCTGGCCGCCTCGACGATTCGCCAGGTCGGGCGTAAGCGCATGATCGCCGCTCCGGTCATCATTCGTGCGACCCGGCTGTCGTCGACCAGCAGAATCGTCATGTCGGTCATACCATGATTTCTCCAAGCGGTCCCCGGGCCGCACGGTCGAGCGTGCCGGGGCGGTCATGATTCTATGATCGACCCTGCGGTCAGCCGCAAGGGTAAAGTCCTTCTAAATAGTAGTGCCGTGGCGAATCGGGCTGCGTGCGGTGGGGGGAGGCGGCATAACCCATTCGGAGAGCCGGGTACAAAATCGAATTGACACCATCAGACGTCGATGCAAAAGTACCTCCCGTTATCAGGGGGGCGGCTAAGGGGAATGCCCAGACAATCGACAGATCGGTGATGCGTTCAGGTTAAGTCCGTGTATCCCGGTCTTTCACTGCGTCTGCGGCATGCTTTCCTCAAATTCGTGTACCCGGTTGTCGTTGCGGATTTCGGCCGCATCTGCCCACGGTCGGGCATACAGCGGCGAATGCAGTGATGCGCGCCAGCGATGGGAGGCGGACCGGCCTTGGCCGGTTCACCCCAAAGTGAGAGGCAGCGCTCCAGCGAAGGGTTTGATGTCGACTGACAGGGGATCGTCAGTTTCGGCAGAAGAGTTTGTCGTGGCACGGTATCGCCATGACAGGCCCAGCCGCGCGGGACGTGCGCGGCAACCACTTTGGAGTGTAGACTCATGGCTGAGAAGAGAAGCTTGTCGGGCCTGACCGAAGAGGAAGCGGTCGAGGTTCATGATCAGTTCAAGACCACCTTCAGCGCTTTCCTGATCATCGCCGCCGTCGCGCACGTGCTGGTGTGGGTCTGGAAGCCCTGGTTCTGATTTAGACCAATTCCTTAGGGGGATTTTCCTATGAGCAATCCGAAAGACGATTACAAGATTTGGCTGGTCATCAATCCGTCGACCTGGCTGCCCGTGATCTGGGTTGTCGCCGTCGTCGTGGCGATCTCCGTTCACGCCGCCGTTCTGGCCGCTCCGGGCTTCAACTGGATCGCCCTCGGTGCCGCTAAGAGCGCCGTGAAGTAATTCACTCTTAACAGAGTGCCTTACTGAACGGTTGCGGACGGAATTTGAGCATTTGGCTCGAGTTCCGTCCGCAGCTATTTCTGGGCCATGCTGGCGTTCGTTTTCGCCTCGGCCCTTCCGTCCCCGGCCTGATCACACGGATCCGCCCCGCGACGGTGTTTCCAAGCGTCCCTCGTCCTCCCTTTCTTCTCTTGGGGCAGATCGCCATTGGCCTGTTCGCGGCCCTCGTGGGTCTGTCGCTGTGTCCGCCGGGTGCGGGCTGTGGCTGACAAAATGACGGGTCTGGGCCGTTTTGCGGCCCATTCGTATCGGTTGGGGCGGTTTTGCTGGCCCGGCGCGGCGTTTGGCCTTGTGGCGGGGTGGGCGATGGGGGGGCTCTGCGCCGAGGATGCTGCGTCAATGAAGTGTTGTCTTCATTGCGTGTCTTGTGTCTAATAAAATACTCTTTTTAGGGTGCCACCCTCCGGGGGCAGTCGTCCTACCCTCTCGGGCGAAGATCAAAGTTTTGCGTCAGGCCAAAATGGAATTGACAGGGCAGGGCGTCGGTGCAAGATTACAGTCCGTTAATGAGGCCTTGCAACGACGAGTTCCGCCGTTGCCCCCCATTATCTTGGAGTTCAAAACATGGCTGAAAGAAGCTTGTCGGGTTTGACCGAAGAAGAAGCGGTCGAGGTCAATGACCAGTTCAAGACCACCTTCTCCGCGTTCCTGATCCTCGCCGCCGTCGCGCACGTGCTGGTGTGGGTTTGGAAGCCCTGGTTCTGATTTTCGACTTTTCTTAGGGGGATAATCCTATGAGCAATCCGAAAGACGACTACAAGATTTGGCTGGTCATCAATCCGTCGACCTGGCTGCCCGTGATTTGGGTTGTCGCCGTTGTCGTGGCGATCTCCGTTCACGCCGCCGTTCTGGCCGCTCCGGGCTTCAACTGGATCGCCCTGGGCGCTGCCAAGAGCGCCGTGAAGTAATTCACTCTTAACAGAGTGTTTTATTGAACGGGTTGCGGACGAGACTTGAGCGTAGCGCTCGGTCTCGTCCGTAGCTTTTTAGGGGTCGCTTTCCGTAAGCATCCCTCCGTCGTCGTCGCGACGACACGCGGGTTTTGCCCGCTCCTTTGCCGCATAGCGGCCTTTCCAGTCTTATCGCCGCCGGATCAATCCGCTCCGTCACCGGGGCCGGATCGCGCTCTGCTGCCGCCCCCAATCCCCGATCTTTTTTAAAACGAAGGGGGTTCGGGGCTTTGCCCCGACCGGGTGCGGGCGGGAGCCCGCCAGGACTCAGGCCCGAGTACGGGCGGGAGCCCGCCTTAGCAACTCCCCGACCGTCATCGCGGACGGCGGGGCGGGGTCTTGCCCTTCGCCAAGGGAGCGGGGCGGCGCTGCGGTGCGGCGGGGCCGGGGCGGCTGCCGCCACGGGGGACGAGATGATGCGGGCCGGAGCCAATCAGATCGGCGCGGCCCATCTTCATCAGCGCCTCGCGCAGGATCGGGGCGTTCTCGGGATCGTGCCAGCGCAGGAACGCCTTGTGGAGGCGACGCTGGCGCAAGCCCTTGGCGGTAAAGACGGTGGTGCCGTCGCGGGTGATCGGGCGGAGGGGGTTGCGATCGCTATGATACATCGCGGTCGCCAGCGTCATCGGCGTGGGCAGAAAGGTCTGGACCTGATCAAGCCGGTAATCGTTGCGCTTCAGCCACAAAGCGAGGTTCAGCATGTCCTCGTCGGTGGTGCCGGGATGGGCGGCAATGAAATAGGGGATCAGCCGCAACCGTTTGCCCGAGCGGCGTGCCGAGGCTTCGAACAGGGTGCGGAAGCGTTCGAACACCTCGACTCCCGGCTTCATCATCAGGGAGAGCGGCCCCTGCTCGGTATGTTCGGGGGCGATTTTGAGGGTACCGCCGACATGGTGGCGGACCAGTTCATCGACATAGGCCGGGCTGTTGAGCGCGATGTCGTAGCGAACGCCCGAGGCGACCGAGACGGTGTGAACTCCCGGCACGGCGCGGGCGGCGCGATAGAGCGCGACCAAGGGGGCGTGGTCGGTGACCAGCGAGGGGCAGGGGGCGGGGAACAGACAGGACAGCCGCCGACATTTGGCCTGGGCGCGGGGTTTGCCACAGCCCAGCCGCCACATATTGGCGGTGGGACCGCCGAGATCGGAAATCGCCCCGGTGAATCCGGCAGTGCAATCCCGGATCGTCGCGATCTCGCGCAGCACGGACTCGGGCGAACGGTTCTGGACGATGCGGCCTTCATGGGTGGTGATCGAACAGAAGGTACAGCCGCCGAAACAGCCGCGCACGATCGCGACCGAGAAACGGATCATTTCCCACGCCGGAATGCGGCCGCTTCCGTGGCCGGGATGGGGGGCGCGGGCATAGGGCAGTTCGTGGACGGCGTCGAGATCGGGGGTGGCGAGCGGTAGTGGCGGCGGGGCCAGCCACACCTCTTTGTCACCGTGGCGCTGCACCAACGGGCGGGCGTTGAGAGGGTTGGTCTCGGCGTGCAGTACCCGCGTCGCGTGGGCGTACAGCACCGGATCGTCGCGCACCTGCTCGAACGCGGGCAGCCGCACCACCACCCGGTCGGGATCGGCAGCGGTGGCGGGGGGCGGTGGGTGGATGCCGTCCAGCCCGCTTTCGTCGATCACGGTCCAGCCGTCGGGGACGCCGTCGCGCACCGTCGCGGTGCCACGAATATCGCCCATGGTGCGGAGAGACTGACCCGCCGCGGCGCGGTGGGCGATCTCGATCACCGCCCGCTCGCCATTGCCGAACACCAGCAGGTCGGCCTTGGAATCGAGCAGGATCGAGCGGCGCAGCTTTTCTGACCAGATGTCGAAATGGGCGACCCGGCGCAAGCTGGCTTCGATCCCGCCCAGCACGATGGGGACATCGCGGAACGCTTCGCGACAGCGTTGGGCATAGACGATCACGGCGCGGTCGGGCCGACGGCCGCCTTCGCCGCCGGGGGTATAGGCATCGTCGGAGCGGATGCGACGGTCGGCGGTATAGCGGTTGACCATCGAATCCATGTTGCCGCCGGTGACGCCGAAGAACAGCCGGGGCCGCCCCAACGCCGCGAAGGCGTCGGGGCTGTTCCAGTCGGGCTGGGCGATGATGCCGACCCGAAAGCCTTCGGCCTCAAGGACGCGACCGATCACCGCCATCCCAAAACTGGGATGGTCGACATAGGCGTCGCCGGTGATCAGCACGACATCGCAGGACTCCCAGCCGAGGAGGTCCATCTCGGCACGGGTCATCGGCAGATACGGGGCCGGTTGGCGCGGTTTCGACCGCGAGAACAAGGCCGGAAGCGAGGTCAGATCCTGCACGCGGCCTACATCCGCTCCAACTCGTCGATGAAGCCGATCACGACGTCCAGCCCCTGACGCCAGAAATCGGGATTGGCGGCATCCAGTCCGAACGGGGCCAGCAGGTCGCCGTGGCGAAGCGTGCCGCCCGCCCGCAACATGTCGAGATAGCGGTCTGGGAAGTTGGGAACGCTGCCCGTTTCATAGGCCGAATAGAGCGAATTGACCAAGCAATCGCCGAATGCATAGGCATAGACATAGAAGGGCGAATGGACGAAGTGGGGGATATAGGCCCAGTAGTTTTTGTATTCCTCGTCAAAGCGGAAGGTCGGCCCCAGACTGTCGGTCTGGACCTGCATCCACAATTCGCCGATCCGCTCGGGCGACAGCTCGCCCTGGCGGCGTTCCTCGTGCACCAGCGATTCGAAATCGTAAAAGGCGATCTGGCGGACGACGGTATTCAGCATGTCCTCGACCTTGCCCGCCAGCATGATCCGCCGCCGCTTGGGGTCGGTCTCGCGGCCAAGCAGGGCGCGGAAGGTCAGCATCTCGCCGAACACCGAAGCGGTCTCGGCCAGGGTCAGCGGGGTATCGGACATCAGCCCGCCCTGACCACCCGCCAGAATCTGGTGAACGCCGTGGCCCAGTTCGTGGGCCAGCGTCATCACGTCGCGGGTGCGGCCCATGAAATTGACGAGCAGATAGGGGTGGGCCGACGGCACGGTGGGGTGGGCGAAGGCCCCGGGCGACTTGCCGGGCCGGGCGGGGGCGTCGATCCACTTATTGTCGAAGAAGCGGCGGCCCAGCGCTTCCATCTCGGGGGAGAAGGCGCCATAGGCCCCGAGCACGAGGTCGCGCGCCTCGGTCCAGCTATAGAGACGGTCGTTATCGTCGGGCAGGGGGGCGTTGCGGTCCCAGTAATCGAGCGTCTCGACTCCGAACCACTTGGCCTTCAGGGCGTAATAGCGGTGGGCCAGCTCGCCGTAACAATCCTTGACCGCCGAGGCCAGGGCATCGACGACGTGATCTTCGACCTGATTGGACAGGTTGCGATAGGATTGCGGACGGGGATAACGCCGCCAGCGGTCGTCGATCTCCTTTTCCTTGGCCAGGGTATTGGTGATCAGCGCGAACAGCGAAGCGTTCTCGCCCAGAACCTGTCCCAGCGACTTTGCCGCTTCCTTGCGCTTGGCCCCATCGGTGTCGGAGAGAAGGTTCAGCGCCTCGGCCGAGGTCAGCTCGCGGCCGCCGATCGGAAAGCGCAGCCGGGCCATCGTCTCGTCGAACAGACGGTGCCACGCGGCGGTGCCGACGACGTGGAGGTCGTGCAGCATCTTTTCCAGCTCGTCGGACAATTGGTGGTCGCGGAAGACCCGGATGTCACGCAGCCAGGGGGCATAGCGTCGCACCTCGGCCGAGTCTTGCCATCGCGCCAGCACCGCATCGTCCAGCCGGTTGATCTCCAGCGTGAAAAACAAGGTATGGCTGGAAATCTCGGTGACCCGTTCCTGCATACTTTGATAGAAGCGTCCGCGCTCGGAGTCGGAAACGTCTGCGGCATACAACAGTTGCGCATACGACATAATCCGTCCCAAAATGTCGCCGATGCGTTCATATTCGATCAGAGCGGCCCCGAAATCGGGACCATTCAATTCGTGTAGTTTACCAGAATGGTGTTTTTCAAATGTCTTCGCAGCTTCAAACGCGGTGGCGAGATCGTCCTTTAGGCGTGATGAATCCGGCCCCGGATACAGATCAGAGAGATCCCATTCGGGGAGAAGGGCGTTCGCAACTGCGGAAGCCTGATGAGTCATGCGCTGTCTCCTTGTGCCAGTCGCAAATATAGGTATCACTGTGTCAGGGGAACAGGGAGATCGTCGCATGGAGGATATTCGCGCCTGCAAAAGCCTGCCGGGAATGTTTTTCGACTGGGTGGCTCGGCAGGGGGACAAGCCGTTTCTGGCGGCGCGGCGTGACGGGGAATGGCGGACGCAATCGTGGCGCGCCGTTGCCGCAGAGGTGATCGCCCTTGCCGCCGGTTTGGAACGGCTGGGCGTCGTTGCCGGCGACCGGGTGGCGCTGATTGGCGAAAACCGGCCGGAATGGGCGATTGCCGATCTGGCGATCATGGCGGCCGGAGCGATCTCCGTTCCCGCCTATACCACCAATACCGTCGCCGACCATTGTCACATCCTGGATAATTCCGGGGCCAAGCTGGCGATTGTTTCGACACCGGCCCTGGCGCGGCGGGTGCTGGCCGCCGCTGCCGAGGCGCGGGCCAAGCCGGGGGTGATCGTGATCGATCCGCCCTTCGCCGACCCGCCCGAAGGAATCGTCCGCCACACCTGGGACGAGGTTCTGGCGCTGGGCCGCGTCGGCGAAGCCGAGGCGCAGGTACGCGCCCGCGTTGCCGGTCTGCGCCGCGATCACACCGCCTGTATCATCCACACCTCGGGCACCGGGGGGGTGCCCAAGGGGGTGATGCTGTCGCATGGCGCGATTTTGCATAATTGTCACGGCGCGGCGGTTCTGGTCGATGATCTGAATGGCGGGGTCCATTACGACGAGGTGTTCCTGTCGTTCCTGCCACTGTCGCATGCCTATGAACATACCGCCGGGCTGTTCCTGCCGATCTCAATCGGGGCGACGATCTATTACGCCGACAGCATCGAGCATCTGTCCTCCAACATGCTGGAGGTCCGCCCGACCATCATGACCGCGGTGCCGCGTCTTTATGACAGCATCCGCATTCGCATCCTGAAGGGGTTGGGCAAGGCCGGACGGGTGCGTCAGTCCCTGTTCCACGCTGCTCTGACCCTGGGGAACCGTCGGATCGATCAGAACGGGCGGCTGGGGCTGCTCGATTCCGTTGCCGACCGGGTGCTGGACCAGGTGGTGCGCGACAAGATTCGCGACCGCTTTGGCGGGCGGTTGAAGGCGTTCGTCTCTGGTGGCGCGCCGTTGCCGCCCGATGTCGGCCGCTTCTTCCTGGCGCTCGGCGTCACCATCCTGCAAGGCTATGGCCAGACCGAGGCGGCGCCGGTGATCAGCGTCAATCGCCCTGGCCGGGTCCGGGTCGAATCCGTCGGTCCGGCGATCGAGGGGGTCGAACTGCGCATCGCCGCCGATGGCGAGATTCTGGTGCGCGGCGAATTGGTGATGCAGGGCTATTGGCAGGACCCGGATTCGACCGCCGCCGCGATTGATCGCGATGGCTGGCTGCATACCGGCGATATCGGGGTGATCGACCCCGACGGCAATCTGCGGATCACCGACCGCAAGAAGGACATCATCGTCAATTCCGGCGGTGACAATGTTTCGCCGCAGCGGATCGAGTGTCTGTTGACCCTTCAGCCCGGCATCGCCCAGGCGATGGTCCATGGCGATCGCCGTCCGCATCTGGTTGCGCTGATCGTGCCCGATCCAGAGCGGGTTCAGGCGCTGGGTTCGCCGTCGCCGTCGCGGACGGTGATCGAGCATCCCCGCCTCAAGGCCGAGATCGCCCAGGCGGTCGAGCAGGTCAATGCCCGGCTGGCTCCGGTCGAGCGTATCCGCCGCTTCGCCGTGCTGGCCGAGCCATTCTCGGTCGAGAATGGATTGTTGACGCCGACGATGAAGATTCGCCGTCATTTGATCCGGGAAAGCCACGCCGAGATTCTGGACGGGATGTACGAGGACCGTTCGGTGCGAGCGGCGCGGCCGAAAGCCGAGGCGATGTAAGTCAGTCGGACGGGACGGCACTTGCCGCTGTTGCTTTTGCCGTCCCGGCTGCACTATGAGTCGGCCCCCGTCTTCGCCGCGCGCGGGAGCGGCCGGCGGTCCTGTCGGGCGGTGCCAATCGGTACGCCCCGGGCCGCGTTCACTTCTTTTTCAGGTGCCTTGCCATGACTCCCGCCGCCAGACTTCAGGCTGCCATCGACGTTCTGTCCGCAATCGAGAAATCGGCCAAGCCCGCCGATTCCGTTGCCGCCTCCTATTATCGCGACCGTCGCTATATCGGGGCTAAGGATCGCCGCGCCGTCGCCGAAGTGGTGTGGCGGGTGTTGCGTCGGCGCGCCCGGCTCGATTGGTGGCTGCGTTTCTTCGAGGTCGAAGAGATCGATTCGCGCAGTCGGGTGCTGGCCGACATGGCGCTGGAAGGCATCCAGCCCGACCCCGATCTGTTTCGCGGCCCGCATTCGGCCTGGGCTCCCGAGCCGGAAGAACGCCGCTTCATCGAACGGATGCTGGAACTGAAATCGCCGTTCCATCGCGACATGCCGCCGCATGTCCGCTCGGAATATCCGGAATGGATCGAGCCGCGTCTGGTCGCTCTGTTCGGCGATTCGCTCGGCGACGAAATGGGGGCGATGCGCGATGAGGCGCCGCTTGATCTGCGCGTCAACGCCTTGAAGGCAACCCGCGAGCAGGCGATCGCCGCCTTGGCCGCGGAGAAGATTCGCGCCGAGCCGACCGCGCTGTCGCCGCTGGGGCTGCGGCTGGCGTCGCGGCTGCCGCTGGTGCAGATTCAGGCGTGGCGGGACGGGCTGATCGAGGTCCAGGACGAAGGGTCGCAATTGGTCGCGCTGATCGTGGGCGCCAAGCCGGGGATGGCGGTGGTCGATTATTGCGCCGGGGCGGGCGGCAAGACCTTGGCGATTGCCGCCGCGATGGCCAACAAAGGCCGTCTGGTCGCCTGTGACGTCGCCAGTTGGCGGGTTGACCGCGCCGGGGACCGTCTGCGTCGCGCCGGAGTCCACAACGTCACCCGGCGGGTGATCGAGGGCGAGTCCGACAAATGGATCAAGCGCTCGGCCGGAAGCTTCGACCGCGTGCTGGTCGATGCGCCTTGCACCGGGACCGGGACGTGGCGGCGCAACCCCGATGCGAAGTGGCAGTTGGGCGAAGCCGATCTGCTCGAACTGATCGTTCGTCAGCGCGACATTCTGGCCAGTGCGGCGCGGCTGGTCCGCCCCGGCGGGCGGTTGATTCACGCCACCTGCTCGCTGATGACCGAGGAAAACGAGGCCCAGGTCGAGGCGTTCCTCGCCGCCCATCCCGATTATCGTCAGGTTCCGATCGACGAGGTGTGGGCCGAAACGATCGGCACGCCCTGCCCGGTGGCGGGACCGCATCTGCGCCTCACTCCCCTGCGTCATCGGACCGACGGGTTCTTCGCCTCGGTGCTGGAGCGGGCGGCAGGCTGATCGCGGCACAAGCGGCTACTTTTGCGGGTAAAGCGGCCGCGTGGTAAAGAATCTTTCGAGTCGAAGAATCGGTTTGACTCCGTAAACCGTCGGTGCAACATTAACTTCCGTTAATACGGCCCGGCAGCGGCGGACCCCGCTCGTTGCCCCTTTCGTGATGGAGTGACATACATGGCTGAGAGAAGCTTGTCGGGTTTGACCGAACAGGAAGCTGCCGAATTCCACGGCCAGTTCCAGACCACCTTCCTGACCTTCCTCGTGTTCGCCGTTGCGGCGCACGTGCTGGTTTGGGCCTGGAAGCCCTGGTTCTGATCTAGCCTTTTCTTAGGGGGTTTTTTCTATGAGCAATCCGAAAGACGACTACAAGATTTGGCTGGTCATCAACCCGTCGACCTGGCTGCCCGTGATTTGGGTTGTCGCCGTCGTTGTGGCGATCTCGGTGCATGCCGCCGTTCTGGCCGCTCCGGGCTTCAACTGGATCGCCCTCGGCGCCGCCAAGCACGCCGTGAAGTAATTCACTCTTAACGAGTGATCTACTTTGGTGACGCGGACGGACCTGAGCTTAACGCTCGGGTCCGTCCGTTGCTTTTTGGGGGCAGCGATCACGCGCCCGCAGGCATACGGCGCGGGACGTTCCGCCGCGACGTCCTGCCGGTCCGGAGCGAAGACAGAAGAAAGCCGCGATGAGGGGGCCTCACCGCGGCTTGGTCTTGTCCGCCGGCTCCATGCTTTGAGGCGGAGCGGGCCTCGTCCGTTACGACACGCCGCCGCCAAGCACCTTATAGAGGGTGACAAGGTTCGACAGGCGCGACACCTGGACCGAGATCAGATCCTGTTCGGCGCTGTAGAGCGAGCGTTGCGAATCCAGCACGGTCAGATAGTTGTCGATGCCGCGATCATAACGGGCGCGCGACAGGGTATAGCTGTCGCGGGTGGCGGCAACCAGATCGCTTTGCGACTTCATCTGCGCCGCCAAGGTGGCCTTGGCGGTGAGCGAGTTCGCGACTTCGCTGAACGCGGTCTGGATCGCCTGCTCGTACTGGGCAATCGCGATGTCGCGGCTGGCCTTGGCGCTGTCGAGGTTGGCGAAGTTCTTTCCGGCGTCGAAGATCGGCGTCGTGATTTGCGGCACGAACGACCACGCCCCGGTTCCGGCCGAGAACAGGGTGTCGAGCGTCGGGCTGGTGCTGCCGAAGGTTCCGGTCAGCGACAAGGTGGGGAAGAAGGCGGCCCTCGCCGCGCCGATATTGGCGTTGGCGGCCTTTAAGGTGTGCTCGGCCTGAACGATGTCGGGACGGCGCAACAGAACCTCGGAGGGCAGGCCGGTCGGCAAATCCTCGACGAACTGCATCCCGCCAAGATCGCGTCCCGCCGCCGCCAGCCGGGCCTCGTCGATCGGCGCGCCGACCAGCAGGGTCAGGGCATTCTTGTCCTGCTCGACCTGACGCTGATAGCGCGCCCGGTTGACCCGGGCGGTTTCAACCGCAGTCCGGGCCTGGGCAACGTCAAGCTGCGAGGCAACGCCACGCTCGAAGCTGCGTTGAATCAGTTCCAGCGAGGATACGCGGCTTTCCAGGGTCTCGTTGGTGAGGTTGAGCAGGGCGCGGTCGCCGAACAGGGTCAGCGCGGCGTTGGCGACCTCGGCGATCAGGGTGATCCGGGTTGCGCTGCGGGCTTCCTCGGTCGCCAGATATTTCTCGAGCGAAGCCTCTTCCAGGCTGGACAACCGCCCGAACAGATCGACCTCGAACGAGGTGATCCCCAGATTGGCATTGAAGCGGCGGGTGTCCGACGCCTTGGGCGGGCTGGCCTGACTGATCGATTTCGGGCTGTGGTCGGCGGTGGCCGACGCCCCGGCGGTCAGATGCGGGAACAGATCGGATTCGGATACCCGATAGGTCGAGCGCGCCACATCGATGTTCAGCGCCGCGACCCGAAGGTCGCGGTTGTTTTCCAACGCCTGTTCGATCAGGTACTGAAGCGCCGGATCGGTGAAGAACGACTTCCACGCCATGTCGCCCAGCAACGGAGTGTCGGGCTTGGCCGGGGCGGCCGGAGCGGCCTCGCTCGGCCAGAGCGAGGGGATCGGAGCCTCGGGCCGCAGGTAATCGGGGACCAGCGAGCAGCCCGAAAGCAGGGTGGCGGCGGTCAGCGCCGCAAGAAGCGGTCTGGTCATGGCGGTGTTCCGATTGGAGGGGGAAGCAGGATCAGACATCGGCAGATCCTTCCGTGACAGCGGGCGTCTCGCGCTTCTTGCCGAAGCGGCCGATGACGATGACGAAGAACAGCGGCACGAAATAGACCGCCAGGAAGGTGGCGCTCAACATGCCGCCCATCACGCCGATACCGATCGCGTTCTGCGCCCCCGACCCGGCACCGTTGGCAATCGCCAGCGGCAGAACGCCCAGGATGAAGGCCAGCGAGGTCATCAGGATCGGGCGCAGACGCTGTTGCGATGCGGTGATCGCGGCTTCGGTCAGCGACATCCCCTTTTCATAGAGATCCTTGGCGAACTCGACGATCAGAATCGCGTTCTTTGCCGCGAGACCAATGGTGGTGAGCAGCCCGACCTGGAAGTAGACGTCGTCGGGACGTCCGGCCAGGGTTACCGCGCCGACCGCGCCCAGCACGCCGAGCGGGACCACCAGCATCACCGCGAACGGGATCGACCAGCTTTCATACAGCGCCGCGAGGCAGAGGAACACCACCAGCACCGAGATGCTGTAGAGCGCCGGGGCCTGCGATCCGGCCAGCCGTTCCTCGAAGGACAGGCCGGTCCATTGATAGCCGATGCCGGGCGGCAGTTTGGTCGCCAATTCTTCCATGATCGCCATCGCCTCGCCCGAGGAATGGCCCGGGGCGGCTGCCCCCATGATCTCGCGCGAGGGCACGCCGTTATAGCGTTCGAGCTGGGGCGAGCCGAATGACCAATGCGCGGTGGCAAAGGTCGAGAACGGCACCATCTGGCCGGTGGCGTTGCGCACCTCCCAGCGATTGACGTCCTCGGGCTGCATCCGGAACGGGGCGTCGGCCTGGATATAGACCTTCTTGACCCGGCCCTTTTCGATGAAATCGTTGACGTAGGCCGAACCCCACGCCGCCGACAGGGTGGAATTGATCGTGGACAGCGACAGACCCAAGGCCGACGCTTTTTCCCGATCAACCGACACCTTGTATTGCGGGGTATCTTCCAACCCGTTGGGGCGCACGCCCACCAGGGCCGGATTCTGCGAGGCCATGCCGAGAATCTGGTTGCGGGCCTGCATCAGCGCTTCGTGGCCGACCCCACCCAAATCCTGCAACTGGAAGTCAAAGCCGTTGGCGTTGCCGAGTTCGATCACCGCAGGCGGGGCGAAGGCGAACACCATCGCGTCCTTGATCTGCGACAGATTGGCCATGGCGCGTCCGGCGATCGCCTTCACCTTCAGGTTGGGGCTGGTGCGTTCGCTCCAATCCTTCAGACGGATGAAGGCCATGCCGGCATTCTGGCCGCGTCCGGCGAAATTGAAGCCAGCCAGGGTGAAGATGCTGTCAACCGTGTCCTTTTCCTGTTCGCGGAAATAGGCTTCGACCTTCGACATCGTTTCGGCTGTGCGTTCGCGGGTCGCTCCGGCCGGGGTCTGGACCTGGACGAACATCAGCCCCTGGTCTTCCTCGGGCAGGAAGGCGGAGGGCAGGTTGATGAACATCACCGCCAGACCGGCTATCAGCACAGCATAGACCGCCAGCGACGGCACCACCCGGCGCAGAACGCCACGGACGCCGGTGATGTACATCGACCGGCTGCGGTCGAAGTTCCGGTTGAACCAGCCGAAGAAGCCGTGCGACGACAGGCCGTGGCCGCGTTCGACCGGCTTCAGGATCGTGGCGCACAAGGCCGGGGTCAGGATCAGCGCCACCAGCACGGACAGACCCATCGCCGACACCAGGGTCAGCGAGAACTGGCGATAGATCGCGCCGGTCGAGCCGGTGAAGAACGCCATCGGCACCAGAACCGCCGACAGCACCAAGGCGATACCGATCAGCGCCCCGGTGATCTGATCCATTGATTTTCGGGTGGCTTCCTTGGGCGACAGCCCTTCCTCGCTCATCACGCGTTCGACATTCTCGACGACGACGATCGCGTCATCGACCAGCAGGCCGATGGCCAGGACCATCGCGAACATCGTCAGCGTGTTGATGGTAAAGCCGCTGGCGGCGAGAATGCCAAAGGTGCCGAGCAGAACCACCGGCACCGCGATCGTCGGGATCAGGGTGGCCCGGAAGTTCTGGAGGAAGACGAACATCACGACGAAGACCAGCACGATCGCTTCGATCAGGGTCTTGACCACCTCTTCGATCGAGATGCGGACGAACGGCGTGGTGTCGTAGGGATAGGTGACTTCCAGCCCCTCGGGCAGGACCTTCTTCAGTTCCTCGAATTTCTTGCGCACCGCATCGACGGTCTGGAGCGCGTTGGCTCCGGTCGCGAGCTTGATGCCCATTGCGGCGGCGGGGTGGCCGTTATACTTGGCCTGGATTTCGTAATTCTCCGAGCCGATCTCGATCCGCGCCACGTCCTTCAGCCGGACCTGCGATCCGTCCTGATTGACCCGCAGCAGGATCGCGCCGAACTGGTCGGTGGTTTCCAACCGGCTTTGCGCCATGATCGTGGCGTTGATCTGCTGGCCCGCAACGGCGGGATTGCCGCCCAACTGCCCGACCGAAACCTCGGCGTTTTCGGCCTTGATCGCGTTGACGACGTCGGTGGTCGACAGGGCATAGCTGACCAGCTTGTCCGGGTTCAGCCAGATCCGCATCGCGTGCTGGGCACCGAACACGGTGACTTCGCCGACGCCGTTGACCCGGCTGACCGGGTCCTGCACGCGCGAGGTCAACATGTCGGTCAGATCGACCTGGGAATAGCGGTCGTCCTTCGAATAGAAGCCCGCGACCAGCAGGAAGTTCTTGGCGGCCTTGGCGACCTTGACGCCCTGGCTCTGAACCTCTTGCGGCAACAGCGGCATCGCCAATTGCAGCTTGTTCTGCACCTGGACCTGGGCGATGT
>NZ_AQPH01000072.1 GCF_000442515.1 Magnetospirillum fulvum MGU-K5
CCGAGATGGTGATGCCGGGCGACAACGTGAAGATGAGCGTTGTGCTGATCGCCCCGATCGCGATGGATCAGGGCCTGCGTTTCGCTATCCGTGAAGGCGGTCGTACCGTCGGTGCGGGAGTGGTTGCCAAGGTCCTCGAGTAGCTGTATAAGGGCGGCCTCCGGTAAGACCCGGGGGCCGTAGCCGCCGCCCCGGCGATCCGGGACGGCAGCGACTGCAGGAGTGTAGCTCAACTGGTAGAGCACCGGTCTCCAAAACCGGGGGTTGGGGGTTCGAGCCCCTCCACTCCTGCCACGCTGTTCCCCCAGGCTTCCGCCAGCGTGCGGCATCAACTGTAAGAGACATGGCAAAAACGAGCCCGGCCCTCTTTTTCAAGCAGGTCCGTCAGGAGATCGCAAAGGTCACCTGGCCCACCCGCCGCGAGACCGTCATCTCGACTCTCATGGTGTTCGTGATGGTGGTGATCACCGCCACGTTCTTCCTGATCGTCGATCAGTTTTTTGCCACGACCGTCAAGTTCCTGTTCGGTCTGAAAGGTTGAACGGGTATGTCGACAGCACGTTGGTACGTCATTCACGTCTATTCCGGCTTCGAAAAGAAGGTTGCTCAGTCGATTCGTGAGCAGGCCGAACAGAAGGGCATGGCCGATCTGTTCGATAAGGTCCTGGTCCCGACCGAGGAAGTCGTCGAAGTCCGGCGCGGAACCAAAGTCAGTGCGGAGCGGAAGTTCTTCCCCGGCTATGTGCTGGTGCGGATGAACCTGACCGACGACACCTGGCATCTGGTCAAGAATACGCCGAAAGTCACCGGCTTCCTGGGCGGCAAGGGCCGTCCGGTGCCGATCACCGAAGCCGAGGCCGAGCGGATCATCCGTCAGGTTCAGGACGGGGTCGAGCGTCCGAAGCCGTCGATTACCTTCGAGGTTGGCGAACAGGTTCGGGTGTCCGACGGTCCGTTCACTTCCTTCAACGGTTTGGTCGAGGAAGTCGACGAAGAAAAAGCCCGCCTCAAGGTGGCGGTGTCGATCTTCGGTCGCTCCACTCCGGTCGAACTGGAGTACACGCAGGTCGAAAAGATCTGAAGTTTTTAGGCTCGGGGTATCGCAGCGCGGTTATTCGCGACGCGGTGCCCCGAGCCTGTTCGTTCCCGTTCCGGATGTCCCGGAATTGGGGTCAAGGGGGCGGGAGGCCAGCCTGAGGCCGCACCGCCACCTCTGGTGACAGACAGAGGATCGTTAAGATGGCAAAAAAAGTTGTAGGCTATATCAAGCTGCAGGTCGCGGCCGGCAAGGCGAACCCGTCGCCGCCGATCGGCCCGGCGCTGGGTCAGCGCGGCCTGAACATCATGGAATTCTGCAAGGCTTTCAATGCTCAGACCCAGGGTCTCGAGCCGGGCATGCCGATTCCGGTGGTGATCACCGCTTATTCCGATCGTACCTTCACCTTCGTGACCAAGACCCCGCCGGTCAGCTTCTTCCTGAAGAAGGCCGCTGGTATCGCCAAGGGGTCGCAGACCCCCGGCAAGGGCACCGTCGGTCAGGTCACGATGGCTCAGATTCGCGAAATCGCCGAGAAGAAGATGCAGGACCTCAACGCCAATGACGTTGACGCGGCTTGCAGCATGATCGTCGGTTCGGCGAAGTCGATGAGCCTCAAGGTTGTGGAGTAAGCAGATGGCACGCGAAGGAAAGCGCCTGAAGGCGGCTTACGCCGAAGTCAACCGTGACAAGTTCTACACCCTCGCCGAGGCGGTGGCGCTGGTCAAGTCGAACGCGAAGTCGAAGTTCGACGAAACCATCGAAATCGCCCTCAATCTCGGCGTCGATCCCCGCCATGCCGACCAGATGGTCCGCGGCGTGATCGAACTGCCGCACGGCACCGGCAAGACCGTCCGCGTCGCCGTGTTCGCCAAGGGCGACAAGGCCGAGGAAGCGAAGAAGGCTGGTGCCGATATCGTCGGTGCCGAAGACCTCTTCGAGACCGTTAACGGCGGCACGATGGATTTCGACCGCTGCATCGCCACCCCCGACATGATGGGTCTGGTGGGCCGTTTGGGTAAGGTTCTCGGGCCGCGCGGCCTGATGCCGAACCCGAAGCTGGGCACCGTCACCACCAACGTCGTCGAGGCGGTGCGCGCGGCCAAGGCCGGTCAGGTTCAGTTCCGTGTCGAGAAGGCGGGTATCATCCACGCCGGTATCGGCAAGGCGAGCTTTGACGAAGCCAAGCTGGTTGAGAATATCCGCGCCTTTGTCGACGCGATCATCAAAGCCAAGCCGCAGGGCGCCAAGGGCACCTATCTGAAGAAGGTGTCGCTGTCCTCGACGATGGGTCCGGGTCTCAAGCTGGATGCCGGCACCATCGTGGTGTGATGACGCGCCTTCGGGCGTATGAGGTTTCCCTTTCCTTTCGAGGAAAGGGGATGGGAAGTCGGTCCGCAAAGACCGGCTTCCCGCACCTGTCCAAGACCGCAGGCGCCTGACGTCGGATCATTCCGGCCAAGGCTTGATGGGATTTCCCGCCTGCCGAGACAGAAGAAGAAAGAACGTGCCGTCGGGGCTCCGTTACGGAACCCGCCGGTTTACGGCTTGAAGCTTCTGGGACAGGCCACCGGCCCTGGATGGACGGTTCGTCCGACCGGAAGGGGCCTTGGGCAATGAACCGAAGCCGCCGCCTCAAGGCTTGAAGATAGCCCGGGCGGGCCGGGTTCGGCTCGATGTTTGGAGACGAACGTGGACCGGACACAGAAGAAAGAGTGGGTCGGGTCGCTGCATGAGACGCTCGGGGAAGTCGGGCTCGTCATCGTCACCCAGTACAAGGGCCTGACGGTTGCCGAAATGACCTCCCTCCGCGTCAAGATGCGCGCGGCCGGGGCCAGCTTCAAAGTGACCAAGAATCGTCTCACCAGGCTTGCCCTTGGTGGTACCGAGTTCGAGAACCTTGACGACCTGTTCGTCGGTCCGACCGCCATCGCCGTTTCGCGCGATCCGGTTGCCGCCGCTCGGGTCGCCGTTGAGTTCGCCAAGACCAACGATAAGCTCAAGATCCTTGGTGGATCGCTGGGCAATCAGCGTCTTGACATCAACGGCGTGAAGGCTTTGGCCGAACTGCCGTCGCTCGACGAGCTGCGGGCCAAGCTGGTCGGCATGATCTCGACTCCCGCCACCCGTATCGCCGGCGTGCTTCAGGCGCCCGCGGGCCAGTTGGCCCGGGTTCTGAAGGCGAAGGCGGACAAGGACGCCGCGTGAGCCCCCTTTTTATCCCAAGTTTCAAGCTTATCTCAGGAGAGTATGAAAATGGCTGATCTTGCCAAGCTGGTTGACGATCTGTCGGCCCTGACCGTCCTCGAAGCCGCCGAGCTGTCGAAGCTGCTCGAAGAGAAGTGGGGCGTTTCCGCCGCCGCTCCGGTCGCCGCCGCCGCCGCCCCGGTTGCCGCTGCCGCCGCTGCTGAAGAGCAGACCGAGTTCGAGGTCATCCTCGTCGACGCCGGCGACAAGAAGATCAACGTGATTAAGGAAGTCCGCGCCATCACCGGCCTGGGCCTGAAGGAAGCCAAGGACCTCGTCGAGGCCGCTCCGAAGCAGGTGAAGGACGGCGTCAGCAAGGACGAAGCCGAGAAGCTGAAGAAGGTCCTCGAGGAAGCCGGCGCCAAGGTGCAGGTGAAGTAGGATCGCTTTCTGGCGAACGTACTGGGGGCCGGGATGCGTTTAACGCCTCCCGGCCCTTGGGCGCTGGATTATGACGACGCCGTCACCGGGTCCGGTGGCGGGAAGGTCCGCCCTTAGACGGGGCGGTTGAATGAGGCTCCGCAAGGAGCCGGCGTGCCAACGGCACGCGGTCCGGGACAGATGATCCCGGGCGGCTAGTGTGTTGGGCCTATACCGACGAAAAGACGAGGAGCGGCAATGGCTAAATCCTATACGGGTCGCAAGCGGGTGCGCAAAAGCTTCGGGCGGATCCCGACCGTCGCGCCGATGCCGAATTTGATCGAGGTGCAAAAAAGCTCCTACGATCACTTCCTCCAGATGGACGTGCTGCCCGAGAGCCGCGCCAGTGTCGGCCTCCAGGAGGTCTTCCGGTCCGTCTTCCCCATTAAGGACTTTTCCGAGCGTGGCACGCTGGAATTCGTCCGCTACGAGCTGGAAACCCCCAAGTACGACGTCGAGGAATGCCAGCAGCGCGGCATGACCTTCGCCGCGCCGCTGAAGGTGACGCTGCGGCTGGTGGTCTGGGATGTCGACGAGGATACCGGCGCCCGCTCGATCCGCGACATCAAGGAACAAGACGTCTATATGGGCGACATGCCGCTCATGACGTCGAACGGCACCTTTGTCATCAATGGCACCGAGCGCGTCATCGTTTCGCAGATGCACCGCAGCCCGGGCGTGTTCTTTGACCATGACAAGGGCAAGACCCATTCGTCGGGCAAGTATCTGTTCGCTGCCCGCGTCATTCCCTATCGCGGCTCCTGGCTGGACTTCGAGTTCGACGCCAAGGATCAGGTCTATGTCCGCATCGACCGCCGCCGCAAGCTGCCGGTCACCACGCTGCTCTATGCGTTGGACGGGGAGGCTAGCGCCGGTCTGCGCGCCGCCCGTGCCGCCGAGAGCCGCGCTGTCGAGCCCGGTGAAGTCCAGGGCATGACCGCCGAAGAGATCCTGTCGTATTTCTACGAGAAGGTGATCTACACCCGTGGCCCGAACGGTTGGAAGACCGTGTTCGACGCCGAGCGGTTGAAGGGCGTCAAGCTCGTTTCCGACCTGATCGACGCCGCCACCGGCGAAAAGGTCGCCGACGCCGGCACCAAGATGACTCCGCGTTTCGGGCGCAAGCTGAAGGATGCCGGTCTGACCGAGATCCTGGTCGCGCCCGAGGACATGATCGGCCAGTATGTCGCCGAAGATCTCATCAACGAGGTCACCGGCGAGATCTACACCGAGGCGGGCGACGAACTGACCGCCGCTCTGGTGGCCGAACTGGAGAAGGTGGGGATCACCGAACTGCCGGTTCTCGCCATCGATCACATCAATGTCGGTCCCTATATCCGCAACACCCTGGCGGTCGATAAGAATTCGAGCCGCGAGGAAGCGCTGATCGACATCTACCGGGTGATGCGTCCGGGCGAGCCGCCGACGCTGGAAACCGCCGAGGCGCTGTTCCAGGGTCTGTTCTTCGATTCCGAGCGCTATGACCTGTCGGCCGTCGGCCGCGTCAAGATGAACTCGCGCCTCAACACCCCCGAGGTGGCCGATACCGTGCGCGTGCTGCGCAAGGAAGACATCCTCGGCGTGATCAAGGTTCTGGTCGAGCTGAAGGACGGCAAGGGCGAGATCGACGACATCGATCACCTCGGCAACCGTCGCGTCCGTTCGGTCGGCGAGCTGATGGAAAATCAGTATCGCGTCGGTCTGCTGCGGATGGAGCGGGCGATTCGCGAGCGGATGTCCTCGGTCGATATCGACTCGGTGATGCCGCACGACCTCATCAACGCCAAGCCTGCGGCGGCGGCGGTCCGTGAGTTCTTCGGCAGCTCGCAGCTGTCGCAGTTCATGGATCAGACCAATCCGCTGTCGGAAATCACCCACAAGCGCCGCCTGTCGGCGCTCGGGCCGGGCGGTCTGACCCGCGAGCGCGCGGGCTTCGAAGTCCGCGACGTTCATCCCACCCATTACGGCCGTATCTGCCCGATTGAGACGCCGGAAGGCCCGAACATCGGTCTGATCAACTCGCTGGCGACCTATGCCCGCGTCAACCAGTACGGCTTCATCGAAGCCCCGTACCGCAAGGTTGTCGATGGCGTCGTCACCACCGATGTCGTCTATCTCTCGGCGATGGAAGAGGGACGTTACACCGTCGCTCAGGCCAATTCCGAGTTGAATGCCGAAGGCCGCTTCGCCGACGATCTGGTCTCGTGCCGTCGCGCCGGTGAATTCGTGATGGTGCCCCCGTCCGAAATCAACATGATCGACGTCAGCCCGAAGCAGCTGGTGTCGGTCGCCGCCGCGCTGATCCCGTTCCTGGAAAACGATGACGCCAACCGTGCCCTGATGGGTTCGAACATGCAGCGTCAGGCGGTTCCGCTGATCCGCGCCGAAGCGCCGCTGGTCGGTACCGGGATGGAGCAGGCGGTGGCCCGCGATTCTGGCGCGGCGATCACCGCCCGTCGGACCGGCATCGTCGATCAGGTTGACGCGACCCGCGTCGTGATCCGCGCCACCGAGGAAACCCAGGCGACCGCCTCGGGCGTCGATATCTACAACCTGCTGAAGTTCCAGCGGTCGAACCAGAACACCTGCATCACCCAGCGTCCGCTGGTGAAGGTCGGTGATCTGATTCAGAAGGGCGACATCATCGCCGACGGCCCCTCGACCCAGTTGGGCGAGCTGGCGCTGGGTCGGAACGTGCTCGTCGCCTTCATGCCGTGGAACGGCTACAACTTCGAAGATTCGATCCTGATCTCCGAGCGCATCGTCCGTGACGACGTGTTCACCTCGATCCATATCGAAGAATTCGAAGTGATGGCCCGCGACACCAAGCTTGGTCAGGAAGAAATCACCCGCGACATTCCGAACGTCGGTGAAGAAGCCCTGAAGAACCTGGACGAGGCCGGCATCGTTTATATCGGTGCCGAGGTCAAGCCGGGTGACATTCTGGTCGGCAAGGTTACGCCGAAGGGCGAAAGCCCGATGACTCCGGAAGAAAAGCTGCTGCGCGCCATCTTCGGCGAAAAGGCGTCCGACGTTCGCGACACCTCGCTGCGGCTGCCCCCGGGTGTTGCCGGTACCATCGTTGAGGTCCGTGTCTTCTCCCGCCGTGGCGTCGAGAAGGACGAACGTGCCCTGGCGATCGAGCGTTCGGAAATCGAACGTCTGGCCAAGGATCGTGACGACGAACGCGGCATTCTCGAACGCTCGTTCTTCGCCCGTCTGAAGCAGCAGATCAACGGCCGCAAGGTCGTGTCCGGTCCGCGCGGTGTCCGTGCCGGTGTCGTCCTCGACGACGCCACCCTGGACGCTCTGCATCCGAGCGCGTGGCGCAACATCGCCATCGAAGACGATGCGGTGATGGCCGATGTCGAGCAGTTGAAGCGGGCGTTCGACCAGCAGGTCGAGAAGCTCCAGGAGCGGTTCGAGAACAAGGTCGAAAAGCTCCAGCGTGGCGACGAACTGCCGCCCGGCGTGATGAAGATGGTCAAGGTGTTCGTTGCGGTGAAGCGCAAGCTTCAGCCCGGCGATAAGATGGCCGGTCGTCACGGCAACAAGGGCGTCATCTCGCGGATCATGCCGCTGGAAGACATGCCTTATCTCGAGGACGGCCGTCAGGTCGATCTGGTTCTGAACCCGTTGGGCGTGCCGTCGCGCATGAACGTCGGTCAGATTCTCGAGACCCATCTGGGCTGGGCCTGTGCCGGTCTCGGCCAGCAGATCGGCGACGTGCTCGATCAGGTTCGCCGCAGCAATGCGTCGTTGCCCGATCTGCGCGACAAGCTGAAGGACGTCTATGGCGAGGTGATCTTCAACGACGAGATTACCGACCTGCCCGACGCCGAGATTCTTGAACTCGCCAACAACCTGCGGCCCGGCGTGCCGATCGCGACCCCGGTGTTCGACGGTGCCCGCGAAAGCGACATCGTCGAGATGCTGACCAAGGCCAACCGCTCGACCTCGGGTCAGGTCACCCTGATCGACGGTCGCACCGGCGAGCCGTTCGATCGTAAGGTCACGGTCGGCTACATCTACATGCTGAAGCTGCACCACTTGGTCGACGACAAGATCCACGCCCGTTCGATCGGACCCTATTCGCTGGTTACTCAGCAGCCGTTGGGCGGTAAGGCCCAGTTCGGTGGCCAGAGGTTCGGTGAAATGGAAGTCTGGGCGTTGGAGGCCTACGGTGCTGCCTATACGCTTCAGGAAATGCTGACGGTGAAGTCGGACGACGTGTCCGGCCGCACCAAGGTTTACGAGGCGATCGTCCGTGGCGACGAAACCTTCGAAGCGGGCATCCCCGAATCGTTCAACGTGTTGGTCAAGGAACTGCGCTCGCTTGGCCTCAACGTTGAACTGACTCAACGGGATTTCTAACCGATACGACCTGTGGCGGGGGTGCCCCGGCGCCTCCGCCGCCCCCCGACAAGGTCACACGGGAGCATGTCGATGAACGAACTTATGAAGATCTTCGGTCAGGGTGGTTCTACCCCCACCTTTGACCAGATCCGGATTTCCATCGCCTCGCCCGAGCGCATCCGCTCCTGGTCGTTCGGCGAGATCAAGAAGCCCGAGACGATCAATTATCGTACCTTCAAGCCCGAGCGCGACGGCCTGTTCTGCGCCCGCATCTTCGGGCCGATCAAGGATTACGAATGCTTGTGCGGCAAGTACAAGCGGATGAAGTATCGCGGCATCATCTGCGAGAAGTGCGGCGTCGAAGTGACGCTGGCCAAGGTCCGGCGCGAGCGCATGGGCCATATCGAGCTGGCCAGCCCGGTCGCCCACATCTGGTTCCTGAAGTCGCTGCCGTCCCGCATCGGTCTGCTGTGCGACATGACCCTGAAGGACCTGGAACGGATTCTCTATTTCGAGAATTACGTCGTGGTCGAGCCGGGTCTGACGCCGCTGAAGCTGCGTGAGCTGCTGACCGAAGAGCAGTACATGCGCGCCGTCGACGAGTTCGGCGAGGACGCCTTCACCGCCAAGATCGGCGCGGAAGCGATCCGTGACATGCTGTCGGTGATCGATCTGGAGGCCGAGAAGGCCCAGCTCAAGATCGACCTCAAGGAAACCACCTCCGAGGCCAAGCGCAAGAAGCTGGTCAAGCGGATGAAGCTGGTCGAGGCCTTCCTTGAATCCGGCTCGCGCCCGGAATGGATGATCCTGGAAGTGATTCCGGTCATTCCGCCGGAACTGCGCCCGCTGGTTCCGCTTGATGGCGGCCGCTTCGCCACCTCGGATCTGAACGACCTCTATCGTCGCGTCATCAACCGCAACAATCGTCTGAAGCGGCTGATCGAACTGCGCGCCCCCGAGATCATCGTCCGCAACGAAAAGCGGATGTTGCAGGAGGCGGTCGACGCCCTGTTCGACAACGGCCGTCGCGGCCGCGCCATCACCGGCGCGAACAAGCGGCCGCTGAAGTCGCTGTCCGACATGCTGAAGGGCAAGCAGGGCCGCTTCCGTCAGAACCTACTCGGTAAGCGCGTCGATTATTCCGGCCGTTCGGTGATCGTCGTCGGTCCCGAACTGAAACTGCACCAATGCGGTCTTCCCAAGAAGATGGCGTTGGAGCTGTTCAAGCCGTTCGTCTATTCCAAGCTCGAACTGTACGGCATGGCCACCACCATCAAGGCGGCCAAGCGGATGGTGGAAAAGGAACGTCCCGAGGTGTGGGACATCCTGGAAGAGGTGATCCGCGAACACCCGGTGTTCCTCAACCGCGCCCCCACGCTGCACCGTCTGGGCATCCAGGCGTTCGAGCCCACCCTGATCGAAGGTAAGGCGATCCAGCTGCATCCGCTGGTTTGCACCGCCTTCAACGCCGACTTCGACGGCGATCAGATGGCGGTTCACGTGCCGCTCTCGCTGGAAGCCCAGCTTGAAGCGCGCGTGCTGATGATGTCGACCAACAACATCCTCTCGCCCGCCAACGGCAAGCCGATCATCGTGCCGTCGCAGGATATCGTTCTCGGTATCTACTACATCACGATGGATCGGGACGAAATGCCCGGTCAGGCGCTGAAGATCCGCACGGTCGAAGAGTTGCGGGGCGCGCTCGACAACAACTCGATCCTGTTCTATTGCCCGACCGAGCCGTCCAGCCCGATCGACACCACCGATCTCGACGGCCTGCTCGACCGCATCGCCCGCCGCGACGTCACCGCGCATCTGCGTGTCAACGTCTCGTCGCGTGACGCGCTCGCCGCCGGTCTGGCCAGCGGTCACCTGCGTCTGTTCAACGTCGCCAAGCCCGGCACCGCTTTGACCTTCGCCACGCCCGAAGAGGCCGAAGCGGCGGTGAAGGACGGTCGCGCTTTGCTCTATCGCGTCCCCGTCTTCGTCAACATGGCCGAGATCGAGGAAGCGCTGACGGCAAAGACCATCACCCTGCATTCCCGGATCAAGGCCCGCTACGACACCGTCGATAGCGAAGGCAACCCGGTGACCCGGATCGTCGATACGACCCCGGGCCGGATGATGCTGTCAGTGATCCTGCCGAAGAACAAGAACGTTCCCTTCTCGCTGATCAACCGTCTGTTGACCAAGAAGGAAATCCAGAACGTCATCGACGTCGTCTACCGCCATTGCGGTCAGAAAGAGACGGTGATCTTTGCCGACCGCATCATGGGCATCGGCTATTCCAACGCCTTCAAGGCCGGCATTTCCTTCGGCAAGGACGATCTCGTCATTCCGCCGGAAAAGGAACAGCTGGTCGGCGAGACCGAAGACAAGGTCAAGGAATACGAGCAGCAGTACCAGGACGGTCTGATCACCCAGGGCGAAAAGTACAACAAGGTCGTCGATGCCTGGTCAAAGTGCACCGACGACGTCGCCGACGCGATGATGAAGCAGATTTCGAGCCAGGCGCCCGGAAAGCCGATCAACTCGATCTACATGATGGCTCACTCCGGTGCTCGTGGTTCGGCCGCTCAGATGAAGCAGCTCGCCGGTATGCGTGGTCTGATGGCCAAGCCGTCGGGTGAAATCATCGAGACGCCGATCATCTCGAACTTTAAAGAAGGCCTGACCGTGTTGGAGTACTTCAACTCCACCCACGGTGCCCGTAAGGGTCTGGCCGATACCGCGCTGAAGACCGCGAATTCGGGTTACCTGACCCGTCGTCTCGTCGACGTCGCTCAGGACGCGATCATTTGCGAAGACGATTGCGGCACCACCAACGGCCTCACCGTTTCCCCGGTGATCGAAGGTGGCGAAGTGATCGCCTCGCTGGGTGAACGGATCCTCGGCCGTTCCGCCGCCCGCGATATCGTCAATCCGGCCACCGGCGAGGTCATCGTCCCCGCCGCGGTCATCATCGACGAGAACGCGGTCGAGCAGATCGAGTCCGCCGGGATCGAAACCGTCTCGATCCGCTCGGTCCTGACCTGCGATTCCGAAGAAGGCGTTTGCGGCGCCTGCTACGGTCGCGATCTGGCCCGGGGCACTAAGGTCAATGTCGGCGAAGCGGTCGGTGTTATCGCCGCCCAGTCGATCGGCGAGCCGGGTACCCAGCTCACCATGCGTACCTTCCACATCGGTGGTGCCGCGCAGCGCGGTGCCGAGCAGTCGAGCATCGAATCCTCGATCGACGCGACGGTTCAGGTCATCAACCGGAACCTCGTCGTCAATTCGAGCGGCTCGAGCATCGTGATGAGCCGCAATTGCGAAGTGGCGTTGTATGACGCCAACCATCGCGAACGCGCCCGTCACCGCGTGCCCTATGGTGCCAAGCTGCTGGTCGATGAGGGACAGGTCGTTACCAAGGGCACCAAGCTGGCCGAGTGGGACCCCTACACCCTGCCGATCATCACCGAGCGGGCTGGTGTCATTCACTACGTCGATCTGATCGAAGGTCTGTCGATGCGTGAGGTGGTTGACGAAGCCACCGGCATCGCCAGCAAGGTGGTCATCGACTGGAAGCAGCAGCCGCGTGGTGCCGATCTGCGTCCCCGTATCACGCTCAGAGACGAGCGGGGCGAGGAAGTGGTGCTGGCCAACGGTCTGGAAGCCCGCTACTTCATGTCGGTCGATGCCATTCTGTCGATCGAGAACAACAGCAAGGTCAACGCCGGTGACGTGCTGGCGCGTATCCCGCGTGAATCTTCGAAGACCCGTGACATCACCGGCGGTCTGCCGCGTGTCGCCGAGTTGTTCGAAGCGCGCAAGCCCAAGGATCACGCCATCATCTCCGACATCGACGGTCGCGTCGAATTCGGCAAGGATTACAAGTCCAAGCGCCGTATTCTCGTCGTGCCCGAGGATGGCGATCCGGTCGAATACCTGATCCCGAAGGGCAAGCACATCTCGGTGCAGGAAGGCGATTACGTCCGCCGCGGCGATCCGCTGATGGACGGTAATCCGGTGCCGCACGACATCCTGAAGGTGATGGGTGTCGAGGCGCTGGCCCAGTACCTGATCAACGAAATCCAGGAGGTCTATCGTCTCCAGGGCGTGAAGATCAACGACAAGCACATCGAGGTGATCGTTCGCCAGATGCTGCAAAAGGTCGAGATCACCGAGCCCGGCGACACCACCCTTCTGGTCGGCGAACAGGTCGATCGCACCGAGTTCGACATCGAGAACGCGAAGTCGATCCGCGAGGGCGGGCGTCCCGCTTCGGCGACCCCGGTGCTCCAAGGCATCACCAAGGCGTCGTTGCAGACCCATTCCTTCATCTCGGCGGCCTCGTTCCAGGAGACCACCCGCGTGCTGACCGAGGCGGCGGTGTCCGGCAAGGTCGATACCCTGAACGGGTTGAAGGAAAACGTCATCGTCGGTCGTCTGATCCCCGCCGGTACCGGCGCGGTGATGAACCGTCTGCGCGAGATCGCTGCCAAGCGCGATCGCGATATGGCGGTCGAGGCCGATGTCGGTGCCGAACAGATCGCGACGGCCGCGATCTCGCAGGCCACCACCGAACCGCCGCCCGCCGCCGAGTAATCGGTTTCGGACGACGAACAGAGAAAACCCCCGTCTCGGGTCACCGAGGCGGGGGTTTTTCGTTGCGGGGTTAGTCGGTCGTGAAAAAGTCCTTCGGCCTTTGGCCTCAGTGTACTTTTCCCCGGTTCAATTTGTCCGGGTTACACGGAAACAGCCGACCCGTCTTGGCTGACCCCCGGGTCAAGCCCGGGGGTGACGGTCCTAAACGGCGATACCGTCGAAATCGGAGAAACTCAAAACCCTTACTTCCAGATCGGCGTGCCCGAGCCGGGCAGGCCGTATTCGCTCCACCGTTTGGTGACCTGCTCGATGATGTCATCGCTCATCCGCAAGGTGACGCCCCATTCGCGGTGAGTCTCGGGCGGCAGCTTGTTGGTGGCATCAAGCCCGATCTTGCCGCCCAGGCCGGATTCGGGGCTGGCGAAATCGAGATAATCGATCGGGGTTCCCTCGACGACGGTGATGTCGCGGGCGGGGTCCATCCGGGTGCTGACCGCCCACATCACGTCCTTCCAGTCGCGGACATTGATCTCGGCATCCACGACGATGACGAACTTGGTGTACATGAACTGTTTCAGGAACGACCAGATGCCGAACATCACCCGCTTGGCGTGGCCGGGATAGGCCTTCTTGATCGAGACGACGGCGATGCGATAGCTGCACCCTTCAGGCGGCAGCCAGAAATCGACGATCTCGGGGAATTGCTGGGTCAGCAGCGGGATGAACACTTCGTTCAGCGCCTCGCCCAGCACGCTCGGCTCATCCGGCGGCCGTCCGGTGAAGGTCGAGAGATAGATCGGGTTGCGCCGCATCGTGATCGCCGAAACCCGGAACACCGGGAATTTTTCGACCGAATTGTAATAGCCGGTATGGTCGCCGTAGGGGCCTTCGTCGCCATACTCGTCGAGCATGACATGGCCTTCGAGCACGATCTCGGCCTCGGACGGAACCTTCAACGGCACGGTGCGGCATTCGACCAGATCGACCTTGCGCCCGCGCAACAATCCGGCGAACTGGTATTCCGACAGGGTTTCCGGCACCGGAGTCACCGCCGCAATGATGGTGCCGGGATCGGCCCCGATCACCACCGCCACCGGCAGCGGCTCGTGCTTCTTCGCCGCCCAGCGCTGGTAATGCTGCGCCCCGCCACGATGTTTCAGCCAGCGCATCAGGGTGGTGTTGCGGCCGGTCACCTGCATCCGGTAGATGCCGAGATTGTAATCGTCGCGGGAATCGTGGTCGGCACCCTCGGCGCTGGGACCGCGGGTCACCACCAGCGGCCAGGTGATCAGCGGGGCGGGTTCGCCCGGCCAACAGCCCTGGATCGGCAATTGGGTCAAATCGACGGCATCGCCGGTCAGCACGACTTCCTGGCACGGCGCGGCGCCGACGGTGCGCGGACGCATCGCCATCACCTGTCGGGCCAGCGGCAGCAGGCCCAGCGCCTCGCGCAGGCCGCCCGGCGGTTCGGGTTGTTTCAGGAAGGCCAGCGTCTCGCCGACCTCGCGCAATTGCGACGGCTCGCGATCCATCCCCCAGGCGACCCGTTCGACCGTGCCGAACAGATTGACCAGCACCGGCATGTCGTAGCGCGAGCCATCCGGCTTCAGCACGTTTTCGAACAGCACCGCCGGTCCGCCCTCGGCGAGCAGACGGGTTTGAATCTCGGTCATTTCGAGATGCGCCGACACCGGGGCCCGGACCCGGCGCAGGCGGCCGGTCTCTTCCAGGCGTTGGATGAATTCACGCAATGATTCGTAGGGCATTCACTCAGGTCTCCGGCAGGCTCGGGCGGCTTTAAGGGGACGACGGAACCGAGGTCCCCGTCAAGCCCCAGCCTTCGCGCGCGCGCCTGCTTCACGGGGAAACGATTTGCTTGTACTATCCTAAAGGGGAAGGGCTCATCCAATCCGGGGTTGAAGCGGCGTCATGGCTGTGGTTCAGAAAGAGCAGCGATATCGCGTTCTGATCGAATTGGGCATCGCCCTCTCGGCCGAGCGTAATCACAATCGGCTGATGGAGAAAATTCTCCAGGGTGCCAAAGGCATGTGCAATGCCGATGGCGGTACGCTGTACCTCGTCACCGAAGACAAAGACGCCCTGCGGTTCGAGATCATGCTGAATGATACCCTCGACATCGCGATGGGCGGCACCACCGGCAAGGCGATCCCGTTTCCCCCGCTGAAGCTGCATGACGATGACGGCGCCCCCAATCATCGCAATGTGTCGAGCCACTGTGCCCTGACCGGGACGACGATCACCATCGCCGACGCCTATCACGTCGATAGCTTCGATTTTTCCGGCACCAAGAGCTTTGACCACAGTACCGGCTATCGCTCGAAATCGTTCCTGACCGTTCCCTTGAAGAATTACGAAGGCGAGATGATCGGGGTGTTGCAATTGATCAACGCCCGCGACGAGGCCAATCAGGTGATCGCCTTTGGCGATGACATCGTGCCGCTGATCGAGGCGCTGGCCAGTCAGGCGGCGGTGGCGCTCGACAATCAGCGCCTGATCGAGGCGCAGCGGACTCTGTTCAAAAGCTTCATTTCGGTGATCGCCGGATCGATCGACGCCAAAAGCCCCTATACCGGCGGCCATTGCCATCGGGTCCCGGCGGTCACTTTCATGCTGGCCCAGGCCGCCTGCGAGGCGAAAGAGGGGCCGTTCGCCGATTTCTCGCTGACCGAGGACGAGTGGTACGAACTGGAGATCGCCGCCGGTCTGCACGATTGCGGCAAGGTCACCACCCCGGAATACATCGTCGATAAGGCCACCAAGCTGGAGACGATCTATAACCGCATCCACGAAGTGCGGATGCGGTTTGAGGTTGCCAAGCGCGAGGCGGTGATTGCCTGCCTCGACGGGCTGCTGGCCGGGACCGAAGCGCCGGAGGTGCTGACCCGCCGCCGCGACGAGACCCTGGCCCGGCTCGATGACGATTTCGCTTTCGTCGCTGAGTGCAATGTCGGCGGCGAGTTCATGGCCCCCGAGAGGGTCGAGCGCCTGAAGGCGATTGCCGCCGGAACCTGGACCCGCACCCTGGACGACCGGCTGGGCCTGTCGATCGACGAATTGCGCCGCCGTCCCGCCGCGCCGACGCTGGCACCTGCGGTGGAATCTCTGCTGGCCGATCAGCCGTGGCACAAGATCCCGCACGAGGCCCCGGTCGATATCGCCCGCTACGAGGCCGAGGGCTTCAAGCTGTTGCCGCTGGAAAACCGCTACGATCTGGGTGAAATCTACAATCTGTGCATCGGACGCGGTACCCTGACCGCCGAGGACCGCTTCAAGATCAACGATCACATCGTCCAGACCATCCTGATGCTGAAGGCATTGCCGTTCCCGCGCAATTTGGCGCGGGTGGCGGAATGGGCCGGGGGGCATCACGAGAAGATGGACGGTACCGGCTATCCGCGTGGTCTGACCCGCGAGCAGATGTCTCTGCCTGCCCGGATGATGGCGATTGCCGATATTTTCGAGGCGCTGACCGCCGCCGACCGCCCCTACAAAAAACCAAAGACCTTGTCCGAATCCCTGAAGATCATGTCGTTCATGGCCAAGGACCAGCATATCGACCCCGATCTGTGGCTTCTGTTCCTGCGCTCGGGGGTGTGGCGGCGCTATGCCGACGAGTATCTGCGGCCCGAGCAGGTCGATCGCGTCGATCTCGCCGCGTTGCTGCCCGCGTCGGCCTGATCCGGGCCGATATGGCCAGCCTGCGCGCCCATCTCGCCGCCAGCGTCGATGGCTTTATCGCGGATCGGGACGGGTCGGTCGCGTGGCTGGCGGCCTATCCCAGCCTGTCCGACGGGGCCGAGGCGTTCCTGGCTGGAATCGGAACCCTGGTGATGGGGCGCTCGACCTATGAGGCCAACCGCGCCGGTGGCGGCTGGCCCTATGGCGGGCGGCGCTGCCTGGTGGTGACCTCCCGGACGATCGACACTGCCCCGGACGGGGTCGAGCCGTGGCTGGGCGATCTGGCGATGTTGGCCGACGATCTGCGCCAGAGCGCGGACGGTGATGTCTGGGTGGTGGGCGGCGGCAAGGCGATCCGCGCTTTTCTCGACCTTGGCGCGATCGATTACCTTGACCTGTTCGTCGTGCCGTTGCTGCTGGGCGATGGCCGCGCGCTGTTCGTGCCGAGCGAGATCGCCACCCGTCTGACCCTGCTGACCAGCAAGGTTTATCCGGACGGCGTCGTCCGTCTCAGCTACCGGGCGGGGTAGGGCGGACGAGGTCACGATTTCGTCATCGTTTCCCGTCTGGACAGGGGGAGGGTGGCAGGCTATGACAACCCCGCAACCCTCCAGCCTTGAGTATCCCAGCATGAGATGGAGCCTTCCCAAGGTCGCGGTGTCGCCCGATCTGAAGCCCAATCTGTGGGATTTGGCTCTGATTCCAGTCGTGTTCGCCTTGCTGGCTCTGCTCGCCTATGGCGGGGCGCAGATGAT
>NZ_AQPH01000073.1 GCF_000442515.1 Magnetospirillum fulvum MGU-K5
GGTGTTCGCGGTGCCGGGAACGATTTTGCTGCCCGGCGGCGCACTGCCGCTGATCGTGTTCGAGCCGCGCTATCTGGCCTTGATCGACGATTGCCTGGGCGAGGGACGGATGCTGGCCCTGGTCCAGCCCCGCACCGAACCCGGCGGCCCGGTCAGCGGGCTGCATGGGGTCGGCTGCGTCGGGCGGGTCACCACCTTTGTCGAAACCGGCGATGGCCGTTATCTGGTTACAGTGACTGGAATGGCCCGCTTTCGGCTGTGCGGGGAAAGCGAAGGCCACGCGGGCTATCGCCGGGTAATCGCCGATTATTCCCCCTTTGCCACCGATCTGACCGCCCGTGACGAAACCCCGATCGATCGCCAGCCGCTGCTGGCGGTGCTGCGGCGCTACATGACCGGGCATGGGATGGGGGCCGATCTGGCCGAACTGGAAAAAGCCGACGATACCGAATTGACGGTTCGTCTGGCGATGGCCTGCCCGTTTACCCCGGACGAGAAGCAGGCGTTGTTGGAAGCAGCCGACAATGCCGAACGCTGTCGCCTGATGACCGCGCTGATCCAAAAGGAATTGCTGACCGAGTGTGTCAGCACCTCGATTCACTGACAGGAGTTGCACAAGATGCCTGACCGTACGTCTTCTTTCGATCCCAAGCTGCTGGAAATCCTGGTTGCCCCCGGAACCCACGCGCCGTTGCGCTACGATGCTGGCCGTCAGGAACTGATCGACGACAAGGCCGGTCTGGCCTATCCGATCCGCGATGGCATTCCGATCATGCTGGCCGATGAGGCCCGCGTGCTGGAAACCGGCAGCAACGGCTGAACCCATTGCGGGTCATAGCGCATAAAACGGGCAAAGCGGCGGACGACAGCCCACAAATCGGGCAGTCAGCTCCGCCGTCTTTGCTCCGTTGCAAAAAAAGACCGCGGAAATCCCCGCCGCGGTCGGTGGCGGGCCATTCGGCACGCTGCTTGAAAGGCGGGAGGGTGCGGAACATCGCAAACGTGCTTTGCGACCGATCAACCGTGATCCGCCCTCCCACCGTCGCCTAACGCGACGGGTTCCGCACCGGGGACGGCGGGTCCACAGGATTTGCATGGGGACCACACGATGAAGCTGATCATGGCCATCATCAAGCCCTTCAAACTGGACGAGGTCCGCGAAGCGCTCACGCCGCTGGGAGTCCAGGGGCTGACCGTGAGCGAGGTCAAGGGTTTTGGACGCCAGAAGGGGCAGACCGAGATCTATCGCGGCGCTGAATACGTCGTCAATTTCCTGCCCAAGGTTAAGATCGAGGTTGCCGTCAACGACGAGTTGGCCGACCGCGTGGTCGAAGCGATCCAGGCTGCGGCCCGGACCGGCAAGATCGGCGACGGCAAGATTTTCGTCACCGAAATCCAGCAGGCATTCCGCATCCGCACCGGCGAAACCAACGCCGAAGCGATCTAGCCGTCACCATGATGGTGGGCACCGGATCAGATTGCGCGCTCGTTTCCGAACCGCTTCATCGGTTCGGCCGGGGCTGCCGTCGGTCCGAGGCCACGGGTCCGCTCTGTCCTCCTGCTTATTTTTACGCCACGGGACAGAGGGGTTGCCTAATTGAACGCCAGGGACCGGACCACGTCCGGTCTGGCGTCGGGGGCAACGGACCCGAAGGATCGGGATTTTCTGCTGCCGCGCCTGTTGGCACGGTTCTTGTTACTGACCAAGCGCGCCGACCGGAGCACGGGATACTCCCACCCCATGTCGGCACGTCCTCTCGCAGAGCCGCTTCGGGGGTAAACATGATTCACCGTTTCAAATCTTTCCTGTTGGGCGCGGGCCCGGCGCTGGGCGCGGCCCTGCTTGCCACCGCCGCCCAGGCGGAAGAAGCTGCCGCTCCGGTGGCTGCCGCCGCCGCTGCCGCGCCGACGCTCGATAGCGGCGCCACCGCTTGGATGCTCGTCTCCAGCGCCCTGGTGCTGCTGATGACCATTCCCGGCGTCGCCCTGTTCTACGGCGGCATGGTCCGCAAGAAGAACGTCCTTGCCATCACCGCGCAGAGCTTCGCCATCACCGCCCTGGTGACGGTGATCTGGGCCGTGATCGGCTACAGCCTCGCCTTCACCGGCGAGAACCCCTACATCGGCGGGTTCAGCCGGGTTCTGCTCGACGGCCTGGAAAAAGGCTCGCTCAGCGGTCCGATTCCTGAATCGGTGTTCTGGGCCTTCCAGTGCACCTTCGCCATCATCACCCCGGCCCTCATCACCGGCGCTTTTGCCGACCGCATGAAGTTCTCGGCGATGCTGGTGTTCATCGGCCTGTGGTCGATCGTCGTCTACGCGCCGATCGCGCACTGGGTGTGGGCGCTTGACTCCAACGCCGCCGCCGTCGGCTTCCTCGGCAAGATGGGCGTGCTCGATTTCGCGGGCGGTACCGTCGTTCACATCAACGCCGGTGTTGCCGGTCTGGTTGCCGCTCTGGTGCTTGGCCCGCGCAAGGGCTACGGCGTCGACAACATGGCTCCGCACAACCTGACCCTGTCGATCATCGGCGCGTCCCTGCTGTGGGTGGGCTGGTTCGGCTTCAATGCCGGGTCCGCCGTCGCCGCCGACGGTCGTGCCGGCATGGCCTTCCTGGTGACCCACATCGCCACCGCCGCCGCCGCCCTGTCCTGGGTGTTCGCGGAATGGATCCTGCGCAAGAAGCCGTCGGTTCTCGGCCTGATCTCCGGTGCCGTCGCCGGTCTGGTCGCGATCACCCCCGCCTCGGGCTTCGTCGGTCCGAAGGGCGCCCTGGTGATCGGCTTTGCCGCCGGTATCGGCTGCTACTGGGCCTCGACCACCCTGAAGCATGCCCTGAAGTATGACGACTCGCTCGACGCCTTCGGCGTTCACGGCGTCGGCGGCATCATCGGTGCCATCCTGACCGGCGTGTTCGCGGTCGAAGCGATCGGCGGCACCGCCGGTGCGCTGGAAGGCAATTCCGGTCAGGTCCTGACCCAGTTGTGGGGCGTGCTGATCACCGCGGGCTATACCGCAGTTGCCTCCTACATCCTGCTGAAGCTGGTTGACTGGACCATCGGTCTGCGTGTCACCGCCGAAGAGGAACGCGAAGGTCTCGACATCGCTCTGCATGGCGAAACCGTCCACTGATCCTCTTCCGCCTTCGGGCGGCACGGACAGCAGCGAGGGGCACCGGGAAAACCTGGTGCCCCTTTCTTTTTCAGCGCCTCGTGAGACCCGAACGATCCCGGCTGGGGCTGGTCGCCCTCCCCTATCCTGATCGCCTGAATATGAAAAAGGCCTGGCCGCCCCTGCGGGCGGCCAGGCCAAGTCGAGCCGAAGGCTCTAGTCGAGCAGGCTGCGCAGCATCCACGCCGTCTTCTCATGGACCTGCATCCGCTGGGTCAGCAGATCGGCGGTCGGCTCGTCATGGGCTTCGTCAACCACCGGGAAGATCGAGCGGGCGGTGCGGACCACCGCTTCCTGATCCTTGACCAACTGGCGGATCATCTCCTCGGCCGACGGAACCGTAGTTTCCTCGGTGATCGAGGTCAGCTCGGCGAACTGGCGATAGCTGCCGGGGGCCGGGAAGCCCAGGGCGCGGATCCGCTCGGCGATCAGATCGACCGCAAGAGCCAGTTCGGTGTACTGCGCCTCGAACATCAGGTGCAGCGTGCTGAACATCGGCCCGGTGACATTCCAGTGAAAGTTGTGGGTCTTCAGATACAGAGTGTAGGTGTCGGCCAGCATCCGCGACAAGCCGGCACCAATCTGCTCGCGCGCCTTCTCGTCGATGCCGATATCGATGTGGTGGGCCCCACGATTCTTGTCCTTGCTCATGGTGAACTCCTCGGTTTCGATGGCCGGAACTATGCTACAAGATTTTTATCGTGGCAATAGGCCACATTACGCAGTTTGTTGGTATAATTCTAATCAAATGCCCCACCCCACTCTTGACGCCATGATGATAATGGTTATTAATTGCATAGCGACAAGCCAGGGGGCTGCAATGATCGATTATAGCGCATTCTCGGGAGCCGTGGCCTTGGTCAGGGCGGCGGGTCTGATCCCTACCCACACGCGCATCTGGGTCGCCCGTCATATGCTGGAGGAAGACAAGGCCTCGAGCCTTGATGAATTGACCGAGATGGCCACCGAGGACGGGCTGGGGCTTTCCCGCGAAACATTGGCCCATACCCTGGCCTTGCTGACCCGGGGCGGCCCGGAGCTGCGATCGTGACTCGAACCAGATTGCGCCCCAGCCCAATCGATGCGGGCGAGGGATTGCCGGCCTCGGTCATCGCCGACATCATGTCTCAGCGGTCGGTCGGGGTTGAATACCAGCCGCTGGTCGAGGTCGGCACCGGCCGCATTGCCGCCTATGAAGCGCTCAGTCGATTCCGCACCCGTCAGGGCGAGCCGGTCGCCCCCGACCGGGTGTTCAAGGCGCTCCACGCCTCGCCCCCGGCTTTGTACGAAATCGAATTCCGTGCCAAGCGCGACCAGATCGCCCATGCGCCGCAGGGGGTTCCGCTGTTCGTCAACCTTGATCCCGATGCCTTTGCCGCTGGCGGAGGCAATGGGGGCAACAATCCGTTGTTGGGGTTGTTATCGCTTCGCAACGATATCGGGGTCGAGATCATCGAAAATTGCTCGGTCACGGATTCCCGGCTCAGCCTGACGATGCTGGCTCGGCTGCGGCGGCTGGGGGTTCGAGTCGCGCTGGACGATATCGGCGGCGGCGACAGTCTGGTCTCGTTCGCCGTTCTGGCCGAAATCGACGATATGAAGATTGCCCGCGACTGGCTCGACCGGCGCGACGATCCGGTTGCGCTGCGCCTGCTGTCGGCCCTGGCCGGATTTGCCCGCGATACCGGAAAGCGGCTGATCTTCGAGGGGATCGAGACCGAAGCCGATCTGGCCTGGGCAACCCGTCAGGGAGCCGATCTGGTCCAGGGATTTCTCTATCGCCCGCAATTCGTGACTTGGCAACCCGACCTGCCGCTGTCCCCGCTGGGCAATCCCAGCCCGATCTTTCGCCCGCGCCGGTCGGAACTGGCATGGGCACACGAAAGGCGCTAGAGTGCGGCCGTCTTTGTCAATGAGGACGGACGATGAATACCCTTGCGGTCACACTCCCCCCTGACCTGAAGGCTCGTCTGGAGGCGCTGGCGGCGGAAACCGGGCAGACCCTTGAAGAGTGCCTGTTGGTGGCGGTTCGCGAATATGTCGAGAATTGGGAAACCCACCTGACCGACGTTCACCAGATCGACGAGCACGAAGCCCGCGCCGTTTTGAACGCGGCCTCGGAAGACTGAGGTCTTGACCCGGGCACTGCCCGGCCAGGGCCGTTACGATTCGGCGTCGGGCGGAACTTCGTTCAGCGCGCCACAGCCCTCACAGCGATAGAGCAACGTCGCCTGCATCGTCCGGATCGGGACCTGCGACATCATTTCGCGTCCACAACGACCACAGACGACGTCGTCTCCGCCCAGCCCCACCATCGATATCCCGGTGCTGAGGATTTCGCGCCCGTTGACGTCGGCCTCTTCGACCACGCTCAACACCAACATCGCCATAGGTCTGTTCCTTTCCTGTGATAACCGTTTTCCCGCCCCTTTATTGTCGCTAAAAGCGATCCAGAGGTCCAGGACGGGAACCGCCCCCTTTGCCCCAGCCGAAGGTCTAGGCCATCTTTATAGCAATGATTTCTGTATCAGCGCTGGCTTATTCGAACGGTTCCAGGTAAGATAATCTCAGATCAGTTTCGATCGGGCATAAGGTGCCAGCCGATGACGATGATGACCGTTCGACCCTATAGCCAAGCCCTCGACCGCCTCCGCGCGGTGGGTTTGCGTCCGACCCGCCAGCGTCTCGCCCTGGCCCGCCTGCTGTTTGACAATGGCGATCGCCACATCTCGGCGGAACAGCTTCATTCCGAGGCTTTGTCGAACAATATCCGCGTCTCGCTGGCGACGGTGTACAACACCCTGCACCAATTCACCGAAGTTGCGCTTTTGCGCGAAATAGTTGTGGAATCCGGTCGATCCTATTTCGACACTAACACCACCGATCACCATCATTTCTTTTACGAGAAAACCGGCCGGTTGTGCGACATTCCGGCTGAAATGATCGCGGTTTCGAAAGTTCCCTGCGCTCCAGTAGGGCACACCATCCGTCGCGTCGATGTGATCGTTCGCGTCGACGGCTGATCCTTCCGACTGACGACAAACCGCCCGGAAACCTCCTCTCCGGGCGGTTTTTTACGTCGTCACCCTGGCGTTACCGCCGCGATTCGTGCTATTGCCGCGCCTCACCTCGCCCGGCATGACACCGCCCCGGAGGCCAGGACTTGGACATTGCGACGAAGACCGCTTCCGACCGGAAAGCGGCACCCTGGCGACATATCGCCGCCCTGGCTGCCCTGGTGGTGGGCATGGGACTGGTTCACGCGCTGACAGCCGGGATCGGCCTGCTGTCCGGCGACGAAGCCTATTACTGGCTGTGGTCGCGCCAGCTTCAGCTTTCCTATTTCGATCATCCCGGCATGGCCGCCTGGTGGCTGGCGGGCACCACCGCTTTGTTCGGCACCTCCGAACTGGCGGTTCGGCTGCCCTCGGTCCTGTCCTCGGCCATCGTTACCCTGCTGATCTATGACACCACCCGCCGCGCCTTCGACAGTTCGACCGCCGGTCTGACTGCCGCGCTGTGGCTGAACCTGACCCTGCTGTTCGGCGCCGCCTCGGTGATCGCCACCCCCGACGCGCCATTGCTGGTGTTCTGGTCGCTGGCGCTGTGGGCCGCGGTCCGGCTGATGCGCGAAGATCGGGCGGTCTGGCTCTATGTCCTGGCGATCGCGCTGGGATTGGGCTTTACCGGCAAGTACACGATGGTGCTGATCCTGCCCGGCGTGCTGTCGCTGTTCGTGCTGTTCCGCCAGGGCTGGCGCTGGTGGCGACGGATCGGCCACCTGATTCTGGCCGCTTTGGTGGCGCTGGCCTGTACCGCGCCGGTGCTGATCTGGAACTGGCAGCACGAATGGATTTCGTTTCGCAAGCAATTGTCCCATTCCTTCGACAGTGACGTACCCGATCCGCTGCTCAGTCTTGCCACCTTTGCCGGGACTCAGATCGGGCTGATCACCCCGTTGCTGTTCGGTTTCTGTGTGTGGGGCATGGGCTGGGCGCTGTGGACGGGCTGGCGTCGTCGCCGCCCTGAATGGTTCCTGCTGGGAGCCAGTTCGGCCCCGGTTCTCGCCTTTTTCGTCCATCATTCCTGGGGCGGATTGGTTCAGCCGCATTGGGCCGGCCCGGCCTGGATCGGCGGCATCGCCGCCGCCGCCGGGGGCTGGGTCGCGATCAATGGCGCGCTGCGACTGGGTCCGCGCTGGTGCCTGTTGCGACGTCTTTACCTTGCCGCTCCGATACTGGGCGGTGTGCTGCTGGCGGTGGTCTATCTCCAGATGGCGACGGCGATCTTGCCGATTCCGCCCAAGCTCGACCCGTTGGGGCGGCTGGGCGGCTGGGACCAGCTGGCCCAGGCGGTGGAAAAGCAGCGAACCACGCATCCCGATACCTTTATCATCGTCGCGAAACATGAGTTGAGTGGGCTGCTGACCTATTATCTCCCGGATCATCCGGTGGTATTTCTTACCGGATCGGACGGGGTGCCGCGCATTCCGTCCTATACCCGTGACGACGTGGCCACCCTGCCCGGCCGCAACGCCGTGTTTGTATCGCGGACCGGACGGCATGCGATCGAGGACGTTTCCCGTTATTTCGAGCGGGTCACCCTGTTGGACGTGATCGACCGGAATTGGGGCGGACGGACGATCGACCATTATGAAATCTGGTTGGGGGAATCCTATCAGCCGGGTCTGTTCAAGGATCGGAGGGACGAGCGATGAAGGTCGACAGCATGCGCCGGGTCGATTTCTGGGTGGGGGTTCCGCTCTGCGCTCTGCTGACCGCCGTCTGGTGGCTGTGGCGACGGATTCGCCCGGCCGCGCGCGCTACCGGCCGCGACATTCTGTTCATCGAATTGTCCGAGATGGGCAGCACCATCCTGGCCGATCCGGCGATGCGCCGGGTCCAGGCCCGGTTTCCCGACTCGCGCCTTTTTTTCCTGATCTTCGCCGCCAATCGTCCCAGCCTCGAGATCACCGGAACCATTCCGCCCGAACAAGTTCTGACCATCCGCGCCGACACTTTCCTGTCATTGACCCTTGATACGCTGCGGGCGATCTGGACGATGCGCCGCCTCGACCTGCTGGCCGCGATCGATCTGGAACTGTTTTCCCGCTATAGCGCGCTGCTGACCTTCCTGTCGGGGGCGCAAAAGCGGGTCGGCTTTCACCGTTTCCATAACGAGGGGCTGTATCGCGGTGAATTGCTGACCCATCGCGTCGCCTATAACCCCCATATGCACATCGCCAAGAACTTCCTGTCGCTGGTCGAAGCGCTATCGGAACCCGAAGACACCGTTCCCTTCAGCAAAAGCGTGTTCAGCGACGAGGATATCCGTCTGGTGCCCCATGTCGCCGAGCCGGCGGTGCTGGCCGCGTTCCGCTCCCGCTTGATTGAGGCCTATCCGGTCCTGGCGCGTCACCCGCGCTGGATCATCCTCAACCCCAACAGCAGCGAATTGATGCCGCTGCGGCGGTGGCCGGTGGCGCGCTATCTCGAACTGGCCCGCCGCCTGCTGGAGCAGGAGGGTGTCGCCCTGCTGCTGACCGGCACCGCGTCCGAGCGCCCCGAGGCCGAAGCGATCGCCGACCAATTGGGCTCCGAACGGGTGGTGGTGCTGTGCGGCTTTACCCGCCTGACCGAACTGCCGTTGCTCTACACCCTGTCCGAAGCGATGGTCACCAACGACAGCGGCCCGGCCCATTTCGCCGCGCCGTCCGGTCTGCGCACAATCGTCCTGTTCGGCCCGGAGACCCCGGCGCTGTACGGCGCGCTTAACCCCAACGCCCGCTTCGTCTTTGCCGGTCTGGCCTGTTCGCCCTGCGTCTCGGCGGCCAATCACCGCAAGTCGGCCTGTACCGATCCCCGCTGCATGACCGCGATCACCGTCGAGGCGGTGTTAGCAAAGCTTGCCTCATGATCGCCTTCCCTCCCCAAATCGGGCATCGCGGCGCCGCCGGTCTGGCCCCCGAGAACACCCTGGCGGCGTTGCGTGCGGCAGCGCGGGCCGGAGCGGCGATGGTGGAAATCGATGTCCGGCTGTCCGCCGACGGGCGGCCGGTGCTGTTCCATGACGACGATCTTGACCGCACCAGCAATGGAACCGGCCCGGTCGCGGCGCTGACCCGTGCCGCGCTGTCGATGCTGGATGCCGGATCGTGGTTCGCTCCGGCGTTTGCCGGCGAGCCGATTCCGACCCTGGAGCAGGCGCTCAGCCTGTGCCTCGAACTTGGGCTGGCGGTTAATATCGAGTTGAAGCCCGATGAAGGGCGCGAAGCGGAAACCGCCCAGGTTGCCCTGACGGTCGCGGCGGCGCTGTGGCCCGCCACCTGCCCGCCCCCGTTGGTGACCAGCTTTTCCACCGAAGCCTTGCAGACCGCTCGCGCCGTTGTCCCCGGTTGGTCACGCGGGCTGTTGGTCGGTGCGGTTCCCTCAGACTGGCAAGCCCGGACCGAAGAGCTGGATTGCACCGTATTGGTTGCTGATCAGGCTGAATTAGACCGTTTGGTTGTGGGTGCAATCACTGCCGCCGGGATGACTTTGCTGGTATATACCCTGAACGACCGGGAACGGATGCGGATGCTGTGGCGCGAAGGGATCGCTGCGATCTGTACCGACTATCCTTCTTCGTCATGAATTCGTAATGTCACTGGTGATCCCCCCCGCCATGGCACTATATATGTCGTCCCCTCTCGTCCGGCCGCGACGGCGGCCATGGCCTGCCAAGGAGTGATCGTCGCCTTGAAACCCCTCGATCCTATTATTATTTCCGGTCGCGAGGTCCTTCCCGTCGTGGAGGGCGGCAAGGGGGTCAATATCTCCACCGGCGAAAGCTCAGGAGCCTGGGCGGCTGCTGGTGGCGTCGGCACCTTTTCCGGCGTCAATGCCGATCATTATGATGAAGACGGTAATTCCGTCGTCATGCGCTATCAGGGCAAGACCCGGGCCGAGCGGCATCAGGAGCTGATCGCCTTTGGCATCAAGGGCGGCATTTCCCAGGCGCGGATCGCCCACGACGTCGCCGGTGGCAAGGGCCGCCTGCACATGAACGTGCTGTGGGAGATGGGCGGCGCCGAGCCGATCCTCGAAGGTGTGCTGGAAGGGGCCAAGGGCCTGATCCACGGCGTTACCTGTGGCGCTGGCATGCCCTATCGCGTCGCCGAGATCGCCGCGCGCAACAACGTCTATTACTACCCGATCATTTCCTCGGCCCGCGCCTTCCGCGCCCTGTGGAAGCGCTCGTACCACAAATTCCCCGCTCTGCTGGGTGGTGTCGTCTACGAAGATCCCTGGCTGGCGGGTGGCCATAACGGCTTGTCCAACAGCGAGGACCCGCAGACTCCCGAAGCGCCCTATGGCCGCGTCCGCGAAGTGCGTCAGGTGATGACCGAATGCGGTCTCGCCCACGTGCCGATCTTCATGGCCGGTGGCGTGTGGTGGCTGAAGGAGTGGGAAGACTTCATCGGCAATCCCGAGCTGGGCCCGGTTGCCTTCCAGTATGGCACCCGCCCGCTGCTGACCCAGGAAAGCCCGATCTCCGACGCCTGGAAGAAGCGGTTGCTGACCTTGAAGCCCGGCGACGTGCTGTTGCACCATTTCAGCCCGACCGGGTTCTATTCCTCGGCGGTCAAGAACGCCTTTATCGGCGAATTGTGCGAGCGGCTGGAGCATCAGATTCCCTATTCGCCCGAATGCGTCGGCGATCATGTCGCCGAGCTGCCGATCGGCGCCCGGGGCCGGATCGTCTGGGTCACTCCGCATGACAAGGAACGGGCCTTGGCGTGGATCGCCCAGGGCTTTTCCGACGCGCTGCGTACCCCGTCCTCGACCCTGGTGTTCGTCCGACCCGAACGGGCCGAGGCGATCCGCCGCGATCAGGTCGATTGCATGGGGTGCCTGTCGCAGTGCCAGTTCTCGAACTGGGCCCAGGGCGAGTCCGGCACCACCGGGAAAAAGGCCGACCCGCGCAGCTTCTGCATCCAGAAGACGCTTCAGAACATCGGTCATGGCGGCGACGTCGAAAATGAACTGATGTTCGCCGGGCACAATGCCTATCGCTTCGGCCAGGACCCTTATTACGCCAACGGATTTATCCCCACCGTCCGCCAGCTGGTCGATCGGATCATGACCGGGGAATAAACGCCGCTCTTGTTTGCCTGAACCAAGCCCGGACCGCGCTTCCCGCGTTCCGGGCTTGCCTTTTTTACCGCCTCACGATCATAATGTAACAACGCATTGCGAACGGAGGCGACGTGGCGGCAGGCTGGCGGAACATCCGGCTAGGGCGGCGGGGAAAATGGGGTCTGGCCATCGCCATCGTCGTGGCCGGGCTGGGGTCGGGTTGGCTTATTCTCCCCGATGCCGGGCTAAGGTGGGGCCTGATCCGCACATTGCGCGATTTCGGGATGGTCGATGTCAGTGTTGCCGACAGCGCCCTGTCGCTGTTCGACGGCCATCTGATGGTCAGCCAAGTCGTCGCCCGTGCCCCCCTGGGCAGTTCCGCGTTGGGAGTGGGCGATCTCGCGCTCCGCTTCCGCTGGGGGCCGTTGTTCAGCAAACGGGTCGCGATCGACCATCTGTCTTTGACCGGCGTCACCATCGATCTGCGCCGCGAGAAAGGCAGCGATGTCTTTGTCCTGAACGGCTTGCCGCTGGCTCTGTCGGGCGAGCCGCCCCCCGCCGGGGAAAGCCAACCCGACGCCCCCCCCGTCGTCGCGACCGGATCATCCTGGGGGATTGATCTCGCCGAACTGGAACTGACCGACAGTCGGCTGCAATTGGCCAGCGGCTCGTTACAAGCCAACATCGCCATCCGCCGTCTGGTCGTCAGCAATCTGCACAGCCAGAAACCTGACCTGCCGGTTTCCTTTACCCTAGAGGGTACGCTGAACGAGGCTCCGGTGAGCCTGAGCGGCACCGTCCTGCCCTTCACCCCCGAACCGACTTTTACCCTGTCCTTGACCTCGACGGGGCTGGACCTCGCTTTGTTTCAGGAGGCCCTGGGCGAAATCGGGATCGGCGGAGCCAAGGGCAGCGCCAATCTTGAGGTCGCGGTCGAGGGTAAGCTGACCGGCACCGGGCCGAATTTGAACGGATCGGGCAAGGCCGAGATCAATGCCCCGCGTCTGGCCACACCAATCGGCCTGAGCGGCGAGAGCCTCCGCCTCGATCTGAAACAGGCGACCTGGAACGGCGACAGGCTTGATCTGTCCGCCGATCTGACCGCTTCCGGCCTCAGCGTCACCGCCCAGCCGGTAACGGTGTCGGCCGCCACATTGCGCCTGGACGCCGCTTCGGCGCGCTGGGAAGGCCGTCAGGTCAATTGGCAGGGCAGTTTGAGCGCCGAGTCTCTGGCGGTGAAGGGCGCAGGACCCAACATCACCGCCGCCGCGTTGCGCCTGGAGGCCACGCCCGCCACCCTGAACGGGAGCCGCCTATCCTGGCAGGGGACGTTGGGTCTAACCTCGCTTGCTCTGACCGGCAGCCCTCCGGACATCGCCGCCGCCGCTTTACGCTGGAGCGGACAGGTCGATTCCAACGGCCTCACCACCGCCCGCGCCGAAGGGCGGTTGGAACTGGATGGCGGCAAACTGGCGGAGTCCGATTATCTGGTGACGCTGGCCAAGGCCAGGACCGAAGGCAAATTCGAAACCACCCCGGCCAATGCGTCCTGGCCGATCGCCGCCCAGGTCAAACTGAGCGGCGAGCAGATTGCCGCCTCGGCAACGCGGGGCGCGCGCGACTGGATGACGGCCGACCGGATCGATGCCACCGGCCTGACCGTCACCGGCGCCGGTGGCATCGGCGCAACCCGCTTGGCCGTCGATGGGCTATCCGGGCTGCGGCGCGGTGGCTCGGCCGGCTATCCCTGGCGGATCGAGGCCCGCACCCTGCGTCTCGACCATCCCAGCTTCGACGGGGCCAGAGCCATTACCGCCAATACCGCCGATATTGCCGGTCTGACCTTGCGCCTGACCCGGACCGAAACCGGCCTGCTCGGCTTCTCCTTCCCCGCCTCGGGCAAGGGATCGTCGTCTTCCGCCGCCCCCCTCACCTTTGCGTTCAACCGGGTGACCGTCGGTGACGGCAGCAAGCTGTGGTTCGAGGATCGCAGCCTGAACGAGCCGGTCCGTCTGCTGGCGCGTCCGCTCGATCTGACCGTCTCCCAACTCGACAGCGCTCATCCCGACCGCGACAGCCCGTTCGATCTTTCCGCCTCGATCGGCGAAGCCAGGATCGCCGCCTCTGGCGCGCTGCGCCTGTTCGCCGCCACGCCGGGGGGACGGGTCGATGCCCGGATCACCGCGCTGGAACTGCCGCCCCTCTCGCCCTATCTGGCGGAATCGCTTGGGGTTCATCTTCGCACCGGCCATTTCGACGGCACCGTGCGCGGCGGGGCCAGTAACGGCGATCTTGACGGCCAGATTGAACTGACCCTGTCCAACCTGTTCATTGCCGCCCCCGATCCCAACGCGCCGCTGGTGCGCCGGACCGGAATGCCGGTCGAGACGATGCTGGACCTGCTGCGCGGCGGCGACGACCGGATCCGCCTGTCGATCCCGGTGCGGGGACGGCTCGATTCGCCCGATTTCGATGTCAGCGACGCCGTCGCCCAGGCGGTGGCGGGCGCGGTGTCCTCGACGGTGATGTCGACGTTGAAACTGGCGTTTCCCGTCACCGCGCTGATCTCTCTCGTTACCGATATGGGAGAGAGCAGCCGGATCGCGCTGGCCCCGCTCGGCTTTGCCGCTGGCAGCGCCGCCCTGTCCGACGATCAACACCAGACGCTCGATCAGGTCGCCACCCTGATGCAGGGCCGCGACAGCCTGCGCCTGACCCTGTGCGGCAAGGCCGTCGCGTCGGAAGGACAGGCGCTGACCTTGCAGCGGCGGAACCAGGACCGGCCGCTGTTAAGCCGTCTTGAACGTCTGATCGGGGCGGAACCGTCGGCGGCGGGGCTGGAACCGGCCGACCGCGATTCCCTGATCGCCTTGGCCAACCGCCGCGCCGCGACCGCCAAGGCCTATCTGACCGAGGCGGGGATTGCGGCGGAACGGTTGTTCACCTGCCGGGGCGAGATCGAGGAGAACAGCGACAAGGGCCCCCGGGTCGAGTTGCTGCTGTAGACGCAATCCCGCCTGTCGCAACAAAAAAGCGGGCCACAGGCCCGCTTCTGCCGAAAAATCGTTTCGATTTGGTGGCGATCAGATCGTGAAGTCGAGCTTTTGCGTCGCCTCGCTGGGAACACCGTCGCGATAGGCCCGCATGCACAATTCGTCGATGCTGATCCCGTCCAGGCGCGACATGATCTCTTCGCCCAGATCGCCCCACATCGGGCGGATCACCTGACGCCCCAGCGCCGAAGCGGGGCTTTCCTCCGCCGCATCCTCGACGGTTTCCAGGGCGCGGACAACGCGGACGATCTCGCCCACCGAAATCCGCCGCCGCTCGCGCGCCAGCCGATAGCCGCCGCGCGGACCACGCACGCCGACCAGAATGCCCGCCCGCACCAATTGCTGGAGCGTCTGTTCGAGGTAGCGGCGCGGAATACCCTGGCGGCGGGTGATTTCCCGGCTTTGTACCGGCTCGCCGCCGGCATGGTAGGCGATATCGAGGACAGCCTCGATCGCGAACAGCATTTTCTTGGACGGCCTTAGCATCGCCCTACGTTCCCTTTCCCGTCCCGGTGGAGCCGAAACCGCCCTCGCCGCGCGCCGTTGTCGCCGAAAAGGACTCGACGATATCGAGAACGGGACGAACCACCGGAACGAACATCAATTGTGCGATCCGCTCGCCCGGCGTAACGACAATCGGTTCGGACCCGGCCGGATTGCGGTTCCAGGCGCTTATCATCACCTGGGCGGTGTAATCCGCATCGATCAATCCAACCGTGTTGCCCAGAACCAGCCCCTTTTTGTGGCCCAATCCCGACCGCGGCATCAACAAAGCCGCGATATGCTCGCACCCAATATACACTGCGATTCCGGAAGGGATCAACTGAGCTGGCGCTTGGGGGTGTAGAATAATTGGATTATCCACACAGGCGTGCAGATCGAGCGCCGCCGCCATTTCGGTCTGATAACGGGGCATCCCCCAATCGTGCAGGCGCAGGTCGAGAACCTTCACCTCGATCCGGGGAGCGAGGACGGACGCTGGCATCTTAAAAAACTCCTCGTCGGGTTTGTCTCAGCCGAGGCTCTCGTCCTCGAACCTTGTGGCGATCCGCTGAGCCAGGCGGCGGGCGATCTCGATCTTGCTGGCGCGGGGCCAGTCCTCGACACCATCCTCATCGATCAGATGAACCGTGTTGGACTCGCCGCCGAAGGATTCGCTTCCTTCGGACACATCGTTGGCGACAATCCAGTCACAGCCCTTGCGCAGCCGCTTATCCTGGGCGTTTTCGATCAAGGCCTGGGTTTCGGCGGCAAAGCCTATCACCAGACGCGGCCGCGCCGCCTCGGCCCGCGACAGCGTCGCCAGGATGTCGGGATTGGGCCCCAGTTCGATCACCGGCGGAGCCTCGCCGATCTTTTTCTTGCGCTTTTCCGTGCTGCGATTGACCACCGACCAATCGGCAACGGCGGCGGCGCAAACGGCGATATCAGCAGGCAGAGCCGACCGCGCCGCGTTCAACATCTGCATCGCGCTTTCGACCCGGATCACCGTGCAGCCGGGCGGGTCGGCCAGGGCGACCGGGCCGCTGACCAAGGTGACCTTGGCCCCCAGTTCGGCCAGGGCGGCGGCGATCGCATGGCCCTGACGCCCGGACGAGCGGTTGGCAATATAGCGAACCGGGTCGATCGGTTCGATCGTCGGTCCCGAGGTGACGATGGCATGGCGTCCGGCCAGCGGCCCACCACCCAGGATCGTTTCGATCCGCGCCAGAATTTCCCCCGGTTCTGCCATTCGGCCGCTGCCGGTTTCGCCACAGGCCAGATCGCCCGCGTTGGGACCGATGCGGTGAATACCCCGCGCCTCAAGCGTCGCGACATTGGCCTGGGTGGCGGGATGCTCCCACATCTTGCTGTTCATCGAGGGGGCTACCAGCACCGGAACCGAGGTCGCCAGCAGCAAGGTGGTGGCCAGATCGTCGGCCAGACCGCCCGCCATCCGGGCCAGCAGATGCGCGGTCGCCGGGGCCACCACCACCAGATCGGACTCCCGGGTCAGGCGGATATGATCCATCTCGCTTTCGTCGGCGGCCGAAAACATCTCGGTGCGAACCGGCTCGCCCGACAGCGCCGCGACCGAGAGCGGGGTGACGAAGTTTTCCGCTCCCTTCGTCAGCACGCAGCGGACCAGCGCGCCGCGCTCTTTCAAGCGGCGGATCAGGTCGAGAGATTTATAGGCAGCAATGCCGCCCGAGACGATCAGCAGAACCCGCCGGCCATCAAGCACTGTGATACCTCGATAAAACACACGAATTTCGGTGGAGTCAGCCTAACGATCGGCCAGAACCGTTGCAAGGTCGGACTTCGTT
>NZ_AQPH01000074.1 GCF_000442515.1 Magnetospirillum fulvum MGU-K5
TGGCCGGTATCTGGCCGCCATTGCGGCGGCGGCCAAGGGCGCGGATGCGCACGCTTGGGCCGAGGGACAATACAACCGGCCAAGTCATTGGCCGGTTGGTATCATAGGTGGATCAGGGTTGGGGCCAGCCAGCCCAACAGACCAAAGCCCACGCCGATCAGGCTGAGTCCCCCGGCGGCAAACGCCAGGGCAACCGCGCCGGTGACTGCCGCCGCCGAGCATAGCACGATCGAAATCTGCAACGCGGCAGCGCCATATTCATACATGTGATAGGACGCCAACGCGGTCTGATGGATTTGTTCCGCCGCCTTGGCGCGGGCGGCGAGTTCCTTGCGACCTTCGTTGGTTTCCGGCTCGCTGCGATAGCGCTGCGCCGTCGCCCGCCAGTCGGTAACCTTTTTCTCCAGCGCCTGAACCGCAGGTTCGGACAAGCCGGTGACGGCGACCGCTTCCAGCGCGTCAGCAGCGGTTTCCATCGTTGTCATGCGAATCGTCTTGGCCTGGAAAAAGGCCCACAGGTTCGACGCCTCGATATTGGCGGAAATCGAATTGTTCTGAGCGCTTTTGCCTGCGGCTTCGACGATCGCCAGCATCGCGGCCAGGACGCTGATCGCCACCGCGATTTTACGGTTGAACGATACCTTCTCAGGATCGTGGCTGGCGTGCGCAACTTCGTGGATTGTCTCGTGGGTTTCGTGGACTTCCATTTCTGCCCTTCATCTTCCGATCGGGTGATACAGATTCCTGGCGATCGGAGTGAATCGCCAGCACGGTCTGTCCGTCGAATCGGACGGGATATAGCACATGAAAAAGAAATCCCGCAACGACGGCGCGACAAACGGCACAGACGCGGACTGAAGCCGATAAACAGAAAGGCCGCCAATCCATTGGACTGGCGGCCCATCTCTGCAAGATGATTGCGATTCGCAGCAAGCCTTAACTTCCTCGACGCCCCCACTTGACGTCACAAAACGTTAAAGATCGCTTTGAAATGCTATCGCAACCTTCGTCGCATTACGCTCCCGTGCCGATTCCGGCCCGAACCGCCCGGCCCAGGGCCATCATCGGGAAATACTGGCGATACAGGTCATAACGCAGCATGAAGGCGCGGGACAGTTCGCTGCCCTGCATCAGCCGCCGCGCGATCTCCGGATCGTTCAGCTTGATCGACTGACCAACGCCATAGCCGGGGAAGCCGGTCGCGGTGAAATGCGGCTCGGGCCAGGTGCCGTTTTCCTGGTGCTCGACCAGATAGCGGCAGCCGCGTTCGATCGCGGCGCGATCCTCGGGCCGGTTGACCGCCAGCAGCGCCATCAGCGCCCAAGCGGTCTGCGACGCGGTAACCGGGCCGCGCCCGGCCTGGGCCGGGTCCATATACGAGGCGCAGCTTTCGCCCCAGCCGCCATTCTCCTGCTGGCGCGACACCAGCCAGTCGCAGGCACGACCGACATAGGGCTGGCTGAGATCCGCACCGATCGCGGCCAAAGCGGGCAGCACGGCGCAGGTGCCATAGATGTAATTGACGCCCCAGCGACCGAACCACGGCCCGTCCGCTTCCTGCTCGGCGCGGATATAGGCCAGGGCACGCGCCAGCGCCGGATGCTCCGCCGTCAGGCCCAGCCGGGCCAGCGCCTCGACGATATGGGCGGTGACATCGACCGACGGCGGGTCAAGCGCCTCGCCGAAATCGCAGAACGGAATCTTGGTCAAAAGCTGCTTGTTGTTGTCCTTGTCGAACGCACCCCAGCCGCCGCTGGCGCTCTGCATCCCGATCAGCCAATCGACGCCAAGCCGGATCGCCTCTTCGATACCGCGCGCCTGCCAGTCCGGATCGTGGCGGAACGGCGCCAGCGCGATCAATGCTTCGGCGGTGTCGTCGATATCGGGATATTGGGTGTTGGCGTATTCGAACGCCCACCCGCCCGGCTTGAGGTTCGGCAGCTTGCGCGACCAATCGCCGGGGCGGCGAATCTGGCGGTCGAGCAGCCACTGCGCCGCCTTGGCGGTCGCTTCGGGATGGGCTTTGGCAAGGCCGGTATCCTCGAAGGCGATCAGAGTCAGCATGGTGTCCCACACCGGGCTGTTGGTGGCCTGGATCCAGCTCGCCTCGCCCTTATCGACCCGCCAGCCGGGGTGATTGAGCGCGTCGAGCCCCTTGGCCATCACCGGATGGTCGAGCGCATAGCCCTCGACATGCAGCGCCATCAGGCCATAGACCCACGGCGGCTGAATCCCGCCCCAGCCGCCGTCGGCATCCTGGTGACGCAGAATCCATTCGAGGGTATGGCGCACCGCCGCATCACGCCACGGCGCAAAGCGGCCGTATTGCGCCCCCATGTCCTGGAGACGATGCAGCGCCTTGTCGGCGGCGCGGAAGAAGCGATCGCCCCACCCGGCACCGTCGCGCACCGGCAGACTGTAATCGAACCGCTCGCGTCCCTCGGGGAACAGCGCATCAAGCCGGTTGTCCGACGGCAGCGGACGACTGGGCCGCCGCGCCGACAACACCGCCAGCGGCATCATCGTCGCCCGGGCCCATTGCGAGAAATTGTAGATCGAGAACGGCGCCCAATCGGGCAGCCAGATCACTTCGGGCGGCAGGTTGGGCGTTTGCTCCCACGGCCATTCGCCGATCAACGCCAGCCAGTAACGGGTGAACACCCGGACCTTGCCCAGGCCGCCCTTCGACAAAATCCAGTCACGCGCCTTGGCAAGGCGGGGATCGGAATCGGGAAAGCCGAGCGAGCGCAGCGCGGCATAGGCTTCGACGGTGGTGTTGATGTCACCGGCCGAGGCCTCGTAATAGACCTCCCACGAACCGTCGGCGCGCTGGGTTTCCAGCAGCGATTGCCCCAGCCGGGGACGCAACGGATGGTCTTCCAGCCCGAGGAACCACAGGGCCAGGCACCATTGCGCTTCCATGCAGGCATTCGACTGCAAAGGAGCGACCCAATGGCCATCCTGTTGCTGGCGGTCCAACAGCCAGGACCCGGCCTTGCGAATCGCCGTCTCGAGTTTGCCGGTTCCAGACAGATCCGTGTTGGCAGCCTGTCCGATCGACGCACTGTTCTTGCTGTGACTTACCATCGGACTCACCACGGGAGCCGCGGCGCGGTCCCCGTCTGAGTCATTATAGTCTGCCCGCTCGGAGGCGACTTTGAGCCGAGTGTGCTGATTGGTCATGCTTCACCAAAAAAAGCTCTGGAAAAAACCGAAACGTAACGGTACGGTTCCGTTCCATATGTTTTTCACATCTCCAATGTCAAGAGACTTTTGCAACAGAGGGACCATGATTGGGATAGAGTCGGTGCCATATCGCTCCGGGCGACAAGGACGGCCGTGCGCCGGAGGGTCGGAGGCGTTAGACCGGCACATCCTCGCGACCGCGACCCGCCTTTTCATCGAGCATGGCTATTCCGCGACCTCGGTCGAGCACATCGCCGAACAGGCGGGCACCGGCAAAAACAGCATCTACCGCCGCCACACCACCAAGGAAAAGCTGTTCGAGGCGGTGGTCACCAACCTGTGCACCCCCCTGGTCGAGGCGGCCAGCCGATTCGAAAAGGACCTGTCTAACCCGCTGGCGGCGCTGAAGGAAAGCTGTCGCACCCTGCTGACCTTCGTTCTGATGCCGGAATCCGTCGCGGTCTACCGCCTGATGACCGCCGAGGCGCGGCGCTTCCCCGATCTGGTCGAGCGCGTCCAGCGCAAGGCGACCGAGCCTTATGTCGCCAGCATCCGTCGTCTGCTTGAAACCGCCCGCCAGAACCGCCAGATCCGCCCCGATTGCGACGTTGAGAATACCGAACGCGCGATCATGGGCCTGATTACCGGCTGGGCGGTCGATCAGGCGATGCTGGGCCTTGAAGGCCTCCGGGCGGAAAAGGAGCGCGAGACGTTCTTTGAAAATGCCTGGAGAATTTTCATCTCCGGCGTCTCGCCCGCGTAAAACACGGGCGGCCCGACCGCTTCGACTCGAACCCGGATCGAAGCGGTCGGACCGTCTGTCGAGTTAAGCCGGATGGGCCCCGCTGCGGATGATCGTGCCGACATGCTCGCCCCGCAGAGCGGCGGTCAACCGACCCGGCACCAGCCCATTAACGACCTGAACACGCTCGATATGGCGGGCATTGGCCATCACATCGAGCATGGCCCGGTCGACAGGCAGCGTGCCCGAACTTTTGATGAGATCGGCGGCGCTGGTCTCGCGGATCAGTTGGGCCTGCGCCGCGTCGGGACCGTTGGGATCGGCGGAATAAACCCCGTCGACATCCTCGACAATCGTCAGCCCCGCCGCCCCCAGCGCGTCGGCCAGCAGGAACGCGCCGGTATCGGCCCGGTGGGTCGGCAGGCGCGAGCCGGGGAATTCGTGATGGTGATAGGGCGGGAAGGCGCTGCCCACCACCGCCCGGGCGGCGGAGAGGTGGATCGCCAGCTGGTTAGCGATGGTGGGATGCTCGACGTAGGACACCCCTTCCGGGGCCAGCAGCGATGCCAGGATATGGCCGTTCTGGCCCGCCTCGCTCGCGGCGAGCGGAGCCAGCGACCCCACCGGCAGACCGAGATCGAGGCCGACACCATAAAGATGGCGGGCACGAATCCCGGCTCCGGTCAGAATCAGCAAACGGTGCTCGGGGAGAATCTTCCGCAGTTCGTCAACAATCGGCAGGATCGCATCGCGGCCGCGATCCATGATCGACCGGCCACCGATCTTGACGACCTGCAACCAGGGCAGCAGACGGATCGGACGCACGCCCGCGACAGGGCGGGTCAGATCGCCGTCCAGAAGAGTCTGACGCGCGAGCGGCGAGGCGACGTGCTTGATGCTGTTGGTGATATCGGGCATGGCAGGAATCCTCTAGCTCGCGGTGATGATCGTGCCGACATGCTCGCCAGCAAGGGCGCGGGTCAGGTTACCGGGGACGAGACCGTTGACGATCTGCACCTCACGGATATGACGGGCCGACTTCAGCAGATCGAGAACCGGGAATTCCAGGATCGAATCCTGCAACCCCCGCGCCTTCATCTCATCGACCGAAATCTTCGGAATGAAGGTGGCGTCCGGCGAGGTTTTCGGGTTCGCGGTATAGAGGCCGTTTTCGTCCTTCACATAGATCATCGCCTTGCAGCCGAATTGCTCGGCAACGAGGAAACATCCGGCATCGGTGCGATAGGGCGGGATCACGCCCTCGGGCGGGGGACGCATCCACAGCTTGTAGGGCGGCATCCCGCTGAAGATCACAGCGTGGACTTCGGCCAGGAACAGCGGCACCGACGAAAGCCCGGCATCGTCAACCGACGAAATCCCGTGTTTCGCCAGAAGTTGCCCCAGCATCGCCGCGTTCTGATCGGCCACCGAAGCGCCGAGTTGCGACAGCACGCCAGCCGGAAGGTTCAGCCCCGCCGCGATCGAATAGAGGTGGCGGGCACGGGTCCCGGCCCCGGTGCCGATCAGCAGCTTGTGTGCTTTGCGAACCGCGACGATCTCGTCGACCAGCGGATAGACCGCGGCGCGACCGCGATCGATCACGCTCTGGCCACCGATCTTGATCACCGTCGCATCCGGCAGAATTCTGAAATCGGCCGCCGCCTCTGCCGCGTCCAGAAGCTGAACATCCGTCAGAGATCGCTGCATCAGAAGCGATTCAAGGTCCGCCGTTGTGTTGGCCATGGGGGTCCTCCCGTTCATCATATCGACGCAAGTAAGTGTCACTCGAGGAGCCCGCAAGCCTCATCGGAAAGGCCGCATTCTCCCAAAGGCGTCTGGAAAAGGGCGGCACCCCACCGCACCGAACGCTGCCGCAATCTGGCGCATAATCGGGCAATCGCGGCGCCGTGCACATCATTCCATCGCCTTGTCCTGAAGGGAAAGTGACCCCACCACACTCGCCCGTCAATCGAAATTTGAAGAAAAATCGTTATGTTTCAATGCGTTATAACGGTGTTAGATATAACGTTTTCCCGCATAGCACCTAACACGCGCACGCTCCTCTCAACCTCTGTGCGCAGGTCCGGCGACGGCGATCTTTCCCGCGTCGGGAATTGGTATAAACTCGCCTCGTTTCTTTTCGTTTCCGGAGAGCCCAAAGAATGTTTGCTGTTCGCTGTCAGGACAAACCCGGCCATCAGCAGGTCCGGCTCGACAATCGCTCGGCCCACCTTGCCTTTCTGAATGCCCATCTCGACAGTCTGGTCCTGGCCGGTCCCTTGCTCAGCGACGACCGTCAGACGATGATCGGCAGCCTGCTGGTGTTCAACATCGCCGACCGGGCCGCGCTGGATGCCGTGCTGGCCGCCGACCCTTATGCCCAGGCCGGTCTGTTCGAGCAGGTTACCGTTACGCCGTTCAAGAAAGTGCTGCCCTGATGGCATGGTGGCTGGTCAAGTCCGAGCCGGAGACATGGTCGTGGGACGACCATGTCCGCGTCGGGACTCAGGCCTGGGACGGCGTCCGCAACGCCCAGGCCGCCGGCTACCTGAAGGCGATGGCGGTCGGCGACCGCGCGTTCTTCTATCACTCGGTCAACGAGAAGCGGATCGTCGGGCTGGTCGAAGTCACCGCCCCCGCCTACCCCGATCCGACCGACCCCACCGGGCGCTGGGTCGTGGTCGATTTCACCGCGATCAAGCCGGTGACCCGTCCAGTCGATCTCGCCACTATCAAAGCGGTGCCGGACCTGGCGCATCTGGCCCTGGTGCGGCAGTCGCGCCTGTCGGTCAGCCCGGTCGACGACGCGGCGGCAAAGCTTATTCTCGCCTTGGCTGAAGAGACAATCTGACCCTGACTTTTTTCGACGAAACGTCAGACAGGATAAGTCAATTGGACGGCGCGGCGATGCCGCCCCCAGTCATGCTTGTTTCGCATGGCAGACTCGCACATAATCCAACCCCATAAGAGACGAGGAAACGCCCCGTGCCGGATCCCACCGGGCACGGGCCACAAACAGAAAAAAGGGAGACTGCCCCGCGATGACCGACGTCTATTCCATTCCCGCCGAGATCGCAAAGTCCGCTTGGATCGATCAGCAGAAATATACCGAATGGTATGAGCGGTCGATCAAAGATCCCGAGGGGTTTTGGGCCGAACAGGGTAAGCGCCTTGACTGGATCAAACCCTTTACCCAGGTCAAGGATGTCTCCTTTACTGGCGACGTACACATCCGCTGGTTCCAGGACGGCACCTTGAATGTTGCCGCTAACTGCCTGGACCGCCATCTGGCCACCCGGGGCGATCAGACCGCGATCATCTGGGAAGGCGACGATCCCGCCGAATCCGCCCACATCACCTATCGCGATCTGCACGAACGGGTCTGCCGCCTTGCCAACGCGATGACCGATCTCGGCGTCAAGAAGGGCGAGCGCGTCACGATCTATCTGCCGATGATCCCCGAAGCGGCGGTCGCGATGCTGGCCTGCGCCCGCATCGGCGCGATCCATTCGGTGGTGTTCGGCGGCTTCTCGCCGGATTCGCTGGCCGGGCGCATCCAGGATTGCGATTCCTCGCTGCTGATCACCGCCGACGAAGGTCTGCGCGGCGGCCGCAAGGTGCCGTTGAAGGCCAATGCCGACAAGGCGCTGGAAACCTGCCCCTCGGTCAAGAGCGTGATCGTGGTCAAGCGCACCGGCGGCGACGTCGGGATGGCGACGGGCCGCGACCATTGGTATCAGGATCTGGTGGAAAAGGCCGCTCCCACCCACGTTCCGGCCGAGATCAACGCCGAAGACCCGCTGTTCATCCTCTACACCTCCGGCTCGACCGGCAAGCCGAAGGGGGTTCTGCACACCTCGGGCGGCTATCTGGTCTATGCCTCGATCACCCACCAGTACGTGTTCGATTACCACGATGGCGAGGTCTATTGGTGCACCGCCGACGTGGGCTGGGTCACCGGCCATTCCTACATCGTCTATGGGCCGCTGGCCAACGGTGCCACCACCTTGATGTTCGAAGGCGTGCCGAACTATCCGACCGTCTCGCGCTTCTGGGAGGTGATCGACAAGCACAAGGTCAACATCTTCTACACCGCCCCCACCGCGATCCGCGCCCTGATGCGCGAAGGCGAAGCCCCGGTCAAGCGCACCAGCCGCGCCAGCCTGCGTCTGCTCGGTTCGGTCGGCGAGCCGATCAACCCCGAGGCCTGGACGTGGTATCACCGCGTCGTCGGCGACGACCGTTGCCCGATCGTCGATACCTGGTGGCAGACTGAAACCGGCGGCATCCTGATTACCCCGCTGCCCGGCGCCACCAAGCTGAAGCCGGGTTCGGCCACCCTGCCCTTCTTTGGCGTCAAGCCGGTGATGGTCGATGCCGAGGGCAAGATTCTCGAAGGCGCGGTCGAGGGCAATCTGTGCATCGCCGAATCCTGGCCGGGCCAGATGCGGACGGTCTATGGCGATCACGAACGCTTCATTCAGACCTACTTCTCGACCTACAAGGGGATGTACTTCACCGGCGACGGCGCGCGGCGGGACGAGGACGGCTATTACTGGATCACCGGCCGCGTCGATGACGTCATCAACGTGTCGGGTCACCGGATGGGCACCGCCGAGGTCGAATCCGCCCTGGTTGCCCATCCCAAGGTCGCCGAGGCCGCCGTCGTCGGCTATCCCCACGAGATCAAGGGCCAGGGCATCTATGCCTATGTCACCCTGGTCGCCGACGAGGAACCGACCGAGGAACTGCGCAAGGAACTGGTCAATTGGGTCCGCAAGGAAATCGGCCCGATCGCCAGCCCCGACCTGATCCAGTGGTCGCCCGGCCTGCCCAAGACCCGCTCGGGCAAGATCATGCGCCGCATTCTGCGCAAGATCGCCGAGAACCAGTTCGACGCTCTGGGCGATACCTCGACCCTGGCCGATCCCACCGTTGTCGAGGATCTGATCGACAATCGGATGAATCGCGTCTAAGTCAGTAGCCGAGGTTGAACGCGGAGGCCCGCGAAGCGATTCGCGGGCCTCGTCCTTGGCGAGGGATCGAAGATGGTGACGGCGATACTGGCGGTGGCCGGATGTTTGCTCGGCCTTTACCTGCTGGTGCTGCTGGGTCTGGCGATATTCCAGCGCGACATGATCTATCGGCCCGACCCCACCCGCACCGATCCCGCCGATATCGGCCTCAGCGAAATGATGCCGGTTGCCGTCCGCGCCCAGGACGGACGGCAGATCACATCGTGGTACGCCCCGCCGCTCCATCCCCACGCCCCCACCCTGGTGATGTTCCACGGCAACGCCGGGACCAATGCCCGCCGCGCCCACAAGGCGCGCTTTCTGCTCGATGCCGGGTTTGGCGTGTTCATGGTCGAATATCGCGGCTATGGCGGCAATAGCGGCCGCCCCAGCGAAGCCGATTTGACCGCCGACGCCCGCGCCGTACTCGACTGGCTGGCGGGACGGGGCGTCGAACCGGGCCGTCTGGTCCTGTGCGGCGAATCGATCGGTTCCGGTGTCGCGATCGCGATGACCCGCGAGATCGAGCCGTTGGCAGTGATCCTGGAATGCCCGTTTACCGCCCTGGTCGATCTGGCCCCGTCCTATGTGCCGAAATGGCTGGCCCGCGTGTTGATGCGGGATCATTTCGATAATCGGAGCCGGATTGCCCGGCTGAAAGCCCCGCTGCTGATCGTCCATGGCGAGCAGGACAGCCTGACCCCGCCCACGATGGCCCGCGCCCTGATCGCCGCCGCCGGATCAACCGACAAGGGCGCGGTGTTCCTTCCGCTCGCCGGTCACAACGATCTGTGGGACCACGGCGCAGAACGCCCGATCCTCGACTTCCTGCGGCGGCTGTAGGATAGGGGGAGACGAGGGTCAACAGGGACTGGGGAGAGTGCCCTATTCTGCCCATTCTGCAACGTGACCACCTTGTAGTCGCTGTATTCAATTATGCAGCCACGCGATAGCGGAGATTGAATCCAAACCAAGAAAAATTCTTTGGACGGACAGAGACCTGCCGGTGCTATCTTTTATGCACCATGAGCGGCATCGACCCTGAACACGAATTTAAAGGCGACCCCTTCTTCGAGATCATTCACGACGGAGAGTGGAATGCGACGCTTGGCCGCCAAGGTCACGAAGAAAATTATCTCGATGGGTATATCGAAGCTGCCATTGAACTTGCCGATGCGATTGTTGAGAAGAGGCTCTACGGCAAACGCGACACGCTAATTCTACCGATCCTCTATAACGCACGACACGCGACAGAGTTGAACATTAAATTTGCGTACAACAAACTTGTTTCGTCTGGGGCAATCCAGGACGGCGGCCTGAGAATCAACCACAATATTTCTCTCTACTGGCAGCACTTATATGAATCAAAAATTGGTGATATTGAGCTTCGCCGTATCATCGATGCGCTAAAAATTTTTGTGCAGAGCATGGCGCGAATAGATAGTGACGGTCAGGAGTTACGCTATCACATAAATAGCGACAACAACCGGAGCCTCGAGAAATTTGCGACTGTAAATTTAATAATTGTTCAAATGAATTTACGAGAGCTCAAAGAACACCTCCACAAAATAAAGCTCCACACCATCAGATTTGTTGATGAACGCACCACAGAAACCTTTACCAATTCATGTTCTCGAAGCGATCTCATGGCGATCGCCAAAGAATTACCCCCTCGTGATCAATGGGCCGATCCAACGTTCAACGATATCAAATTATTAATAAAAGAAAAATATGGGCTAAGCAGTCGAAAATTAAGCGAAGCTCTCGATAAAATTCAAAAAAGCCGTGAGCTATCCGCCTTAATCAACATCGAAACTCCCCTTTTGTATCTTACAGATGATGACGTAATCTGGGTGGCTGAGCAATGGCGCAGGCTACACCCGAAACGGAACAATACAAATCATAACAATGAGCGCCTAATTTTTAATATGAAAATAGATTTTTCTATGATGAAGGAGCGGAGTTCTATCTTACGCGACGTCACCGACTCCATTAACAAACGAATTTGTAATAAAAAAATATCAGAGCTTGAAACCATGTTTTATCTAGAAATAAATTGCCCCTATCCAGAATTTCACGATGAATTGACAATCCGTAATGCAAAAAATATATCTATATGTAAAAATTCCGCATCAACAGTGAAACACTTGCTTGAAAAAACAAATTTTCTCGAGAACTTGAGCCGGTCTTCAATGCGACTTGGACGTATTAAACTCGCAGAAAAACTTAAAAATATTTGATTCTGTACAGCCCAACGCCAAGCCACCCATATTGGCTGTCTGTCCTGCGACGGCACACTCGGTAAGCACGCAGCATCCCGCGCCCGTCCACATCCCCAATCCTTGAGCTAAATTAAAACTGCTGGGCCAGAGTCCGAATCTCGGACTCCGGCCCTGCCCCGTTAAACCGCGAACTCGGAATCGAGATCGGCGATCGTGCATTCGGTCGAACGCGGCTTGGCGAACGAATCGCGATTGCCGCGATAGAGCACGCCCATATTGAACCCGTCGTCGGTCATCAGCCGCCGCGCCGCCTGGGCCGGGTCCGAGGTGGGCGGGAAACCGGTGGGACGAACGATCGTCTTCCAATCGCGCTGTTCCTCACGGAAGGTGATGCAGGGCGACATCACCGTGATGAACGAGAAACCGGGATGACGAACCCCTTCGGCGATCAGGGCGGCGGTGCCGTTGATGTCGCCGGAAAAGGCCCGGGCGATGAAATTGGCCCCGGAGGCCAGGGCAATCGCCAGGGGATGGAACGGGGTGACGCCGGTTCCGCCGGGCGGAGCCATCGCCGAGGCGTCCCAATCGGCCTCGGTGGTGGGGGACGGCTGGCCCTTGGTCATCCCATAGACCCGGTTGTCCATCACCACATAGGTCATATCGACGTTGCGGCGGCAGGCATGGATGAAATGGTTGCCGCCGATCGAGAAGCCGTCGCCGTCGCCACCGGCGACCAGCACGGTCAGATCGGGCCGGGCCAGCTTCAACCCGGCACCCACCGCCAACGCGCGGCCATGGATCGAGTGGAAGCCATAGGTGTTGGTATAGGCCGGGATACGCGACGAACAGCCGATGCCCGAGACCACCGAGGTCTGGTGCGGGGCCAGTTCGAGATCGGCAAACGCCTTGGCGATCGAGGCCAGCACGCCGTAATCGCCGCAGCCGGGGCACCAGACCGGCTTGACGTCGGAGCGGAAATCCTTCGCGCTATAGGTCGGAGCGGTCATGGCTTACTTCCCCATCGCAAGAAGGCGGGCATGGATTTCGCCGGGACGGATCGGCAACGGTCCGGGGCGGCTCAGCAAATCGGGACGGACGGGCAGATCGTACTCGCCGCGCAGATAGCGGTTGAACTGGCCGAGATGGCTTTGTTCGACCACCAGAATCTTGCTGACGCCGTCGAGCGCGCGGGCCATCTGCTCGGGCAGGGTCGGATAGAGCAGACGCGGCGCGATCAGCTTGGCATTGATCCCGTCGGCACGGGCGCGGTTAACCGCCTCGCGCGCGGCCCCGGTGCACGAGCCCCAGGTGATGACGGCAATCTCGCCCTCCCCTTCGATCGAGGCCCAATGTGAACCGTAATCGTGCAACACCAGCTTGCGCAGGCGCTTATCAAGCTGACGGGAATGATCCGACGCCTGCGAGGACGGCGTGCCGGATTCGGCATGTTCCAGACCGTCGGCGGTGTACTGACAGCCGGGCGTGCCGGGAATCGGCATCGGCGACACCCCGGTATTGGTCAGGGCATAGCGCTTGAAGGTCTCGCCCTCGGCCGGGGTGCGGGCAATCTCGCGGTTGGCGAAGAAGGGGCTGGCCGGGGCCGGATCAATCACGGCGCGGCTTTGGCCCAGCGACTGGTCGGACAGCACGATACAGGGGGCCTGCATCGCCTCGGCAAGGTGGACCGCCCACTGGGTGGTGAACAGACAATCGCCGATCGATTGGGGGGCCAGCACCAGATGCGGCGCATCGCCATGCAGGCCATAGATCGCGATGTTGAGATCGGACTGTTCCGACTTGGTCGGAATCCCGGTCGAGGGACCGCCGCGCTGGACGTCAAGCACCACCACCGGGGTCTCGGACGACACGGCCAGCCCCAACCCTTCGGTCATCAGGGCCAGACCGGGACCGGCGGTCGCGGTGATCGAGGCGTCACCGCCGAACGAGGCGCCGATGCACATGTTGATCGAGGCCAGTTCGTCTTCGGCCTGCACGAAAACGCCGCCGATCTTGGGTAGAGCCGAACTCAGATATTCCAGCGATTCGGTCGCGGGCGTGATCGGATAGGCGGCACAGAAGCGGATGCCGCCCCGGATCGCGCCCAGGCCTGCGGCATGGTTGCCCGAAATGGTCCAGCGCCCACCGTGACGGGGCAAGGGCGCGGGCAGGCTGCGACAGGGCGCGTCGAGCGACTGGCCGGTTTCGGCACCGTGACGGACCGCCGCCAGCGAGGCTTCGAACGCGTCGGCGTGCTTCTTCTTCAGCGACTTGCCCAACACCTCGGCCACCGGCTCGACGCCCAGGCCGGTCAGAGCGGCAACGACGCCCAGCGCGATCATGTTGGGACGACCGCCGGGGATCGACTGGGCCAGATCCTTCATCGGCAGATCGACGATCCGCGCCCCGGTGCGGCTGAGAATCTCGGGGACCTCGCCCGCCGCCGGATCGGCCAGGATCAGGCTGTCGGGGCCAAGCGGCAATTCGGCGGCAAAGCGAACGACGTTCAGCCAGTCGATCGCCAGCAAAATCTGAAAGGTATCATCGACCGAAGTAATCGGTTCGGCCGACAGACGCAGCAACGCCGCCGCCTCACCGCCTCTGATCTGCGGCCCGGACGAGCGGCTGAACAGCGCGTAATACCCGGCCTGGGCCGCCGCATCCACCAGCATGTTGGCGGCTGTCATCACCCCGGCACCACCGCTGCCGCACAAGGCGATCGAGACTGAACCTGAACTGATCGACATATGGATATGTCCCCTCGGAATATTGGCCCCCGGCTCCGATCACTGTTCCGAAGGTCCTGGCCACGTCGTTACGTCTGGGTTCGCACCGCGCGGGCAAGCCGGCACGAATCGCCCCGTTCCAGCCCTCCAGGACGAATCCGCCCCTCTGCCTCGACTGACCTTGAGGCCATGGGTTCGGCGATAATGTCGCCGGAACGGAGTGGGGGGCCGAGCCAAAGCGCGGGGAAAAGCATAATAGCTGGGGTATCCGCCGTGGGCGAGCAGGATTTGCGCCCAGTACGTAAGGGAAAAACCCCAAGGGGAATACGGTTGCATTGGCCACGGCCAAACCGATATACGCCGAAGGGTCTGACCTGCTCCATCCGAGCAGCTCATCCGCCCTTCGCACATACAGCGGGCGGGCAACGACGAGAGAGAGAGAGGAACCCGAGATGTCCCTGAAGATCAACGACGATTGCACCAGCTGCGACGCCTGTGTCTCGGCTTGCCCCAATGATGCCATTTCGGCGGGTGATGTCATCTATGTGATCGCCGCCGACCGCTGCACCGAATGCGTTGGGGCCGAAGACAGCCCGCAATGTCAGTTGGTCTGTCCCGCCGACGCGATTGTTGCGGGAGCGAGCGAGAGCCGCGACACCCTGATGGCCCGCTATCATTCGCTGCACGGCTGACCCCGGCCAAACGAAGCCCCCGTCGAAGCGATTCGGCGGGGGCGTTCTATACCAACCGGCCAATGACGTGATGCCACTTGGATTGGACCTGCCGAATCCTGGGTGTGTTAATAGCACACCCAAAGTGGCATCAGCAAGGACGCTCTTGTGCGGGAGAGGCGTGGAAGACCAATGACATAAGCAAAAAGGCCGCCAATCCAGAGGATTAACGGCCTGTTGTCGTGTTTTGAAAGTGCGTCTGACAGCCACTTTCTTACCTCGAGGCAGGTTGTAGTGTCAACGGAAAACCGTGTGTTTTCCGAACGGGTCGGCTCGTCCTTTTTTATACTGTCGTGATCCACGCCCTCCGCAGGAGGGACGATGACCAGCGATTCCCCAATGCGGGCGGCCTTAGCGGCTGCGGTGGCGCAAAAGCGTGCCGCGTGCGCAGCCCGAGCGGCCGAACTGAGCCCGGCCGAGGCCGAGGCGTTTGAGAAAACATGGCGAGCGCGGGCCGAGCGCGCCGCCCGGGCCAAAGCGGCCCGTACCGAGCAGCGGCGGACCCGGCGGGCCCGCGACGACAATCCCGGCCCGACACCGTCGCGGCTATGGGCGAAGGCGGTGTCGTGCGATGCCGCCCGCGACCGGCGGCTGACGATGGGGGCACGCACCGCGCTGCTGATCATCCGAGCCCTGACCGCGAAGGGCTCCCGGATCAGCCGCAACGGCCTTGCCGTGGCGCTCGGAGTCTGCGTCCGCACCATCCAGCGCTATCTCGCCGAGCTGCGGAAGCACGGCTATATCCGGACCCGGCTGATCTGCAACCGGATCGGCTGGGTGATCGCCCAGGCGATCGAGATCACCGAACGGGTGCTCCCCCATCATTTCCGACCCCGCCTTGCCGCCAGCCTTGCCGACGGTCTGGCCCGTTGCCTCGGTGTCTCCGAAAGCCGCAGAACTCCGGGGGCGACAGTTTTGTCCTCCAGTCAATCCAGAGTCTTTCCTGACCCAGACTGGACCCGTTCGGGGGTGACGTCATGAGCGCCCGGCTGTGGATCGCGCTCCTCGTCCTGATCGGGGTGGGGAGCGGGCTTGCTTGGGCCGAGAGTGCCTCTGTGGGCCAAGTGCTGTGGGTGATCGATGGCGACACATTCCAGATCAGCCATGCCGGAGCCCCCGAGGGCGAGCCGGTGCGGGCGCGGCACTTCGATACCCCTGAGAAAGGCGAGCGCGCTCACTGCGAAACCGAGCGGATCAAGGCCGGTCAGGCAACCGCATTCGCCCGCTCGCTGCTGCCGCGTGGAAGCACGGTGGGCTTGGCCGATTTCGGCCGGGATCGTTACGGACGCCTGCTGGCGAGAGTAACCCTCGCCGATGGACGCGACCTTGCCGCCGTGATGGTCGAGGCGGGGCTGG
>NZ_AQPH01000075.1 GCF_000442515.1 Magnetospirillum fulvum MGU-K5
GCCACCCGCGACGAAGCGCGCGATCTCCATGAAGAAGGGGTGGCGGTGCAGCCGCTCCCCTGGATCGGCGACGCCAATTAGGGGCTGCCGAACCGCTCCCTCATTCCGGCTGGCGAATCCGCTGCCAAAGTTCATCGTGGCGGCGGTGGATGTCCGGCCCGCAGGCGACGAGGAAGCCGACCTTGGCTGGCCACGGTGCCACCAGTTCCGGTGCCGCCAGCACCTCGGGCTTCAGATGCGCCTCGGCTCCCCGGATCATCGTTGCGAACCCGTTATAGTTGGTGTCGAGCGCGGCATTCTCGGGCCGCAGCATGAAAGCGACGAATTTCAGGGCATTGGCGCGGTTGGGCGGGTGACGCGGCACCGCGATAACGTCGGTCCAGACCAGATTGCCTTCGCGCGGATAGGCGAAGGCCAGGGTCGGCCGGGTCTCGCGGGCGCGCATCGCATCGCCGCTGGTGGTGACGGCTAGGGCCAACGTCTCGTCTTGCAGCGCCGCAACGACCTGATCGACCGGGATCAGCCGGGCGCGGGCCAAGAGCGGCCGCAACAGGGCGACGGCCCGGTCAAGCCGGGCGGGATCGGTGGAACAACGCGGTTCGCCCGCCTGGATCAGAGCCAGACGCAGCATCGCCGAATCGTCCAGTACGCCGACGCGGTGATCCAGATCGGCGGGGGGCGAGAACAGCAGGGACAGGCTGTCGATGTCGCCCTTGTGAATCGAGCTATCGACGGCAAACGAGATCGTCCCCCACTGATGGGGGATCGTGTATTCGTTGCGGGGGTCGAACGAGCGCGACCGCCAGGGATCTTCGATATTCCAGAATCCAGGCAGGCGGTCGGCCCAGATTCGTTCCAGACCGCCTTGGTCGATCAGCCCGGCAACGTGATGATCGGCCGGGAAGGCGATGTCGAACCCGGAGGCCCCGCCGCTGAGACGGCGGATCATCCCGTCTGAATCGGCGACCTCGGTGAGGTGGACGGCAATGCCGGTTTCCCGCTCGAAGCGGGTAACCAGATCGGGCGATAAGGTCGCGGTGCGGGCCAGCACACGAAGCTCGCTTGCGGCCCAGGCCGGACCGGGCAGCATCGTCAGCATCGCGAGGAGAAGCAGAACGAGACCCGCCGCTTTCCCTCGGCGCGGCGGACTCATCCTTTAGACCTCGTCCTCGATTCGGCTCATGTCGTCGTCGGACAGGCCGAAATGGTGGCCGATTTCGTGGATCAGGACGTGGCGAACCAGGGTGGACAGGTCTTCGCCGGTTTCGCACCAGTAATCGAGGATCGGACGACGGTAGAGCAGGATCATATCGACCGAGCCCGGCACACCGCCAAAGGCGTGAATGTCCATCGCCGAGCCGCGATAGAGGCCGAGCAGATCGAACGGGCTTTCCAGCTCCATTTCGCGTTCGACATCTTCGTCGGGGAAGTCCTCGACCCGGATCAGAACGTCGGCGACGTGACGGCGCAGTTCCTCGGGAATCTCGGCAAACGCCGCCGCCGCGATGGTGTCGAGATCGGCAAGCGAAGGCGGCGCGGCGTGGTGCGGGATCAGTCTGCTCATCATGGCCTTAAGTTTATCGTGTCCTTGCCGAGGGTGCCAGCGTCACCCATCTATCAGGTGGTTCGCAACTTTTGGGATAGGAGGCCCGCTGATGAGTCCCGTACTGGCCGGTGCCGACCGCGCCGCCGCCTTGGCCAGCCTGTCCGGCTGGGTCGAACGCGACGATGGCAGCTCTCTGTTCCGCGAGTTCGTGTTTCGCGATTTCGCCGAAGCCTTCGCCTTCATGACGCAGGTGGCGTTGGCCGCCGAGCGGTTGGAGCATCACCCCGACTGGACCAATCGCTGGAACCGGGTCGAGATCACGCTCTCCACCCATGAATCCGGCGGCCTGACCGAGCGGGATATCGCGCTGGCCCACGAGATCGACCGCGCCGCGTTATAAAGGCGGCGCGGTCCCAGCCTTAGCCGTTCTGCCAGTCGGGCAGGCGGTCCTGGGCGATCATCTCCTCGTAACTGGGGCGGGCCCGCACCAATGCGTAGCGGTCGCCCTTGACCATCACTTCGGGCACCAGCGGCCGCGAATTGTAGGTCGAGGCCATCGCCGCGCCATAGGCGCCCGCAGTGCCGAACACCAGCAGATCGCCCGCCTCGACCGGGGGCAGAGCGCGCTGACGGGCGAAGGTGTCGCCGGTCTCGCACACCGGGCCGACGATATCGACCGGGGCGGTCGCGGCATCGGCGGCGGGTTCAACCACGGGCCGGATCGCGTGATAGGCATCGTAGAGAGCCGGGCGTATCAGGTCGTTCATCGCCGCATCGACGATGACGAAGGTGCGGGTGGCCCCGCTCTTGACCCGCACCACCGACGAGACCAGCAGACCGGCATTGCCGACCAGCAGGCGGCCGGGCTCGACGATGAAGCGGCAACCGAGATCGCCCAGCGTCTGGGCAATCGCTTCGGCATAAGCGGCGGGCGAGGGCGGGGTTTCGTCCTCATAGGGCACGCCCAGACCGCCGCCGAGATCAAGGCGGCGGATGTCGGTGCCATCGGCGCGCAGATCGCGGACCAGATCGCGCAGGCGCAGGAAGGCTTCGCGGAACGGGCCGATCTCGGTCAATTGCGAGCCGATATGGCAGGCCACCGCCACCGGAGCCAGTCCGGGCAAGGACCGGGCAATCGCATAGACCTCGCGCACGCGGGTCCATTCGATGCCGAACTTGTTTCCTTCTTGCCGGTGGTGATCTTGGCGTGGGTGTTGGCATCGACGTCGGGGTTGACCCGGATCGCCACCTCGACCATCCGGCCCGCCGCCGCCGCCAGTTCGGACAGCATCAGCAATTCCGGTTCGGACTCGACGTTGATCTGCATGATCCCGGCCTCGATGGCAAAGGCCAGTTCCTCACGCGATTTGCCGATTCCGGAAAAGACGATCCGTCCGGCGGGAACGCCCGCCGCCAGGGCCCGGCGCAACTCGCCCTCGCTGACGACGTCGGCCCCGGCGCCCAACTGGGCCAGGGTGCGGATCACCGCCAGATTCGAATTGGCCTTGCAGGCGAAACAGATCGTCGTGTCCAGCCCCGCCGTCGCCAAGGCCTCGGCGAGAACGGTGTAATGGCGTTCGATCGTCGCGGTCGAATAGCAATAAAACGGGGTGCCGATCGCGGCGGCGATCTCGGGGATCGCGACCCCTTCGGCGAACATCACGCCGCCCTGATACTCGAAATGATTCATCGTGTCTGGTCCGTTTCTGGGGTCGGCGGCGGGGCCGCCTCGCCGTCCCGGGGCGCCTGTCGGCGGGTGGGATAGGGCGTGTAGGGATAGGTGGTCGGGAAGGTCGCGCCGTCCGGCTGGTCCGGCTTGCCCTTGCGGCCGCAGGCGCTGAGGACCGAAGCCCCCAGTCCGGCGGCCAGAAGTCCAAGCAGGCCGCGCCGGGTCATCGCGTCTCCTCCGCCAGCCGGGCCCGGGCCTCGGCGATCGCGGCCCGCACCCGCACCGGGGCGGTGCCGCCCTGGCTGGTGCGGCTGGCGACCGACGACGCGACGGTCAGCACCGCCTTGGCATCCTCGGTGATGCCGGGCTCGATCGCCCGCATCTCGTCGAGCGACAAATCTTCCAGCCCGACTCCCTTGTCCTCGGCCAGCTTGACCAGCGATCCGGCGACATGGTGGGCGCGGCGGAACGGCATCCCCAGCGCGCGGACGCACCAATCGGCGATGTCGGTGGCGGTGGTAAAGCCCGCTCCGGCGGCGGCTGCCATCACCGCTTCGTTGACGGTGAGGTCGCGGATCATCCCGGTCATCGCCGAGATCGCCAGCTCCATCGTGTCGGCGGCCTCGAACACCGGCTCCTTATCGTCCTGCATGTCCTTCGAATAGGCCAGCGGCAGGCCCTTCATCACGATCAGCAGCGAAGATAGATCGCCGATCACCCGCCCGGTCTTGGCCCGGATCAGTTCGGCGGCGTCGGGATTGCGCTTTTGCGGCATGATCGACGAGCCGGTGGTGAAGGCATCGGACAGCGAGACAAAGCGGAATTGCGCGCTGGTCCAGATCACCAGTTCCTCGGCCAGACGCGACAGATGCACCGCACAGATCGCCGAGGCCGACAGGAATTCCAGCGCGAAGTCGCGGTCCGACACTCCGTCCAGCGAATTGCGCATCGGCCGGTCAAAGTCCAGGGCGCGGGCGGTGGCCTCGCGGTCGATCGGGAACGAGGTTCCGGCCAAAGCCGCCGAGCCCAGCGGGGATTCGTTCAATCGCTTGCGGGCGTCGGCAAGGCGGCTGCGGTCGCGGCCGATCATCTCGACATAGGCCATCAGGTGATGACCAAAGGTCACCGGCTGGGCCGCCTGAAGATGGGTAAAGCCGGGCATCACCGTCGCGGCATGTTCCTCGGCGCGGTCGAGCAGGGCTTCGACCAGATCCTTCAGCCCGGCTTCCATCCCGTCGATCGCATCGCGGACCCACAGGCGGAAATCGGTCGCCACCTGATCGTTGCGCGAGCGGGCGGTGTGCAGCCGTCCCGCCGGTTCGCCGATCAGTTCGGCCAGCCTTGCCTCGACATTCATGTGAATGTCTTCAAGCTCGGCGCGGAAGGGGAAGGTTCCGGCCTCGATCTCGGCCAGCACCGTGTCCAGCCCGCCCAGGATCGCCGCCGCATCCTCGGCGCTGATCATCTTCTGCGCGGCCAGCATCCGGCAATGCGCCTGCGAGCCTCGGATGTCCTGGGCATACAGGCGGCGGTCGAAATCGATCGAGGCGTTGATCCGCCGCATGATCGCGGCCGGGCCACCGGCGAAGCGGCCGCCCCACATTTTGGACGCGGCGGCCTTGCTGTCGTTGTCGGTCATGAGGATTCCGTGGGTCTGAAAACTGGCTGCCACCCTACACCCGCCGCTTCCGGGCGGGAAGGGGGCTGACAAAAGCGGGGTTACTTCCGTTTCGCGGCGCGGAGAAGTTCGTCGATCCCTTCGACGCCGCCCGCCGCGATGTCGGCGGCCAGCGATCCCCACGATCCGGCCAACCGTCCCTTCGGCACCGCGCCCTGCTGCGACACCCGCCCCACTTCGGCCCCGTCGGCACCGCCGACGATCCACACCATCGTCAGAGTCTCCTGTCCACCAGGGGCGGGGGTGACGGTGGCCTGGGACCGCACGACGAAATCGGCGGGGGCATCGCCCTCGACCGGCTTGAAGCCCGACTTTTCCAGCAGTCGCCGCAACGCTCCGCCCAGGGCGGTGTTGCCGTCGCCGGGCAGATCGGACGGCGGCACGACCCGCACCGTCGGCACTTGCGGCGGCGGCGGAGCCGGGGCGGCGGGCGGGGTGCCGCTCAGAACCGGGATCGTCTTGCCGACCAGTTCGGCCGCCAGACCGTCGATCAGACGGGGCGAGGGGGCTTTCCAGGCCTCGGCGGGCAGAGTCTGGATCAGATCGCTGGCGCTTTCCCCATCGGCGCGGAGCAAGCGCCAGCGCAGGCGGATCGACCCCGCGCTCTCTTCGGCGGCGGGGGCCAGCGTCCAGCCGCCCCCGCCGCCGCTGCGGGTGGTGGCGGGAATCTCGGCCTCAAGCAGGCGGCGGACCACTGCATCGGCCAGGGCGGTAGCGCGCGGCGACTCGTCGATCCGCTGCACTAGCACGGCGCGGGCGGCGGTCGGGGCCAAAGCGAGATTGGGGCCGTCGTGGCGGAACGGCTGGGGCACCTCGCCACAACCCACCAGCATCAGCAGCGGCAGAACCCCAATCGCGGCTCGCACGGGGGATCAGCCTTCCAGCAGGATGGTGGACAATTGCCGCCCGTAATCCGGCTCGCCCCGCAAGGTGGCGCGGCGATAGCTGAAAAAGCGGGTTTCGTCGCGGTTGGTGTCGGCGGGCACCCGCGACACCTCGGTCACGCCCAGCCGGGACAGCCGCCGCGAGACATAGCCCGGCAGGTCGAACAAATAGCGTCCCTCGGTAAAGGGCGAGGGCGCGAAGAAATCGGCGTTGATGATGTCGGCATCAATGAAGGGTTCGGGGAAATCGTGGCCGACTTCATAGCTGCGCTGGCCGATGCAGGGGCCGATCGCGGCAACGATGCGATCGGGCTTCGCCCCCAGGCCGATCATCGCGGTGACGGCATTGTCGAGCACGCCACCCAGCGCACCGCGCCATCCGGCGTGGACGGCGGCGATCACCCGGGCGCGACCGTCGGCCAGCAGCACCGGGGCGCAATCGGCGGTGAGGATGCCCAGCACCAGACCGGGGCGGTCGGTCACCATCGCGTCGGCGACCGGGGGATGGGCCGGGTCCCATCTGTCACGGACCACCACCACCTCGGCGGTGTGGGCCTGATGCAAGGTGCACAGCGCATCGGCGGGTTGATCCAGCATCGCCAACACCCGGGCGCGGTTCTCGGTCACTGCGGCGGGATCGTCCTTCGAACCGGGGCCACAATTGAGCGACCCGTAAATGCCGGTCGAAACGCCCCCTTCGCGGGTAAAAAAGCCGTGCCGCAGGCACGAAATCTCGTTCAGAATCGAAAGTGTGATCATGGGGGGGATGATCCTTGAGGCGCGTCTAAAGCAGAAAGCTTGGGTAAGGTTGGCGAAGCCAGGGCGAGAACACGAAACAGGGTGCCCATTTCGCCGGGATCGATCAAGCGCCGTGCACCGGCGGCCAGGGTTGCAGCCTGCTCGGGCGTCGCCGTCTGCATCAGCATCCGCGCCCGCTCTTCCAGCCCCATCCGGGACAGGAACAAACCCTGGGATACCGGCCCGTCAACCCGGGCTCCCGCCGCCACCGCCGCCGCCGCCAGCCGGGCGAAATCGACATGGGCGGTCAGATCGACATGGCCGGGATCGCTGAGGACCGGGTGATAGCGGTGACGGCGTACCGCCTGGAAGGTGTCGCCGAACCCGCCCGATTGGTGGCCATAATCGATGATCAGGGCGGCCCCGCTTGTGGTGGCCAGCCGTCGCCCTAGCCATCCGGCCAGGGCCAGACCGGCCTCACCGATTTCGGCGATCGCGCCGTCGTCGGCTGCGGCGGGCAAGTCGGCACGGTCGGTTTCCGCCCCGGTGACGAAGACAAAGCCGCCGTCCGGGCCCAGCCCGACAAGCCGTTCGCGCCAGACTCCGCCCTGGCGCTCGAACTGACGGATCGGCAAGGCGTCGAACAATTCGTTGGCGACGACCAGCAGCGGACCGGGGGGCAAATCCTCGACCCGCTCGACCCAGGCGACCTTGTGCCCGGCCAGAGTCTGGGCCTGACGGTTGCGCAATGCCGGGCTGGTCTCGACCAGCACCACGTCCAGCGCGGCGGCAAAGGGGGGACGGACCTGGGCGGTGCGCAGCAGATCGGCCATCAGCGTGCCGCGCCCCGGCCCGATTTCGGCCAGAACCAGCCGTTCGGGCGATCCCATCGCCTGCCAGGTCAACAGGCACCACAATCCGACCAGTTCGCCGAACATCTGGCTGATCTCGGGCGCGGTGGTGAAATCGCCGCCCAGCCCGAACGGGTCGTGCCCGGTGTAATAGCCGTGCTCGGGGTGACCCAGTGCCGCCGCCATGTAGTCGGCGACCGACATCGGCCCCTGTTCGCGGATCGTCTCGGCCAGAATGCGCGCCAATGCCTGGGTCATGATGTCACCTTGGCTCGTAGACGGGAGGATTTGTCCCCGTACCTGACCTCTTTGACTGTATCCAGCCGCCATTGCGGCGCCCGCCCGGTGAGGGGCAATACACCCGGCCAAGTCTTTGGCCGGGTGGTCTTACGCCGTGGCGGTCTTGCCCCGATAGGCGGCGGCGATCAGAGCGGCTCCCGCCAGTACCAGCGGCACCGACAGCAACTGGCCCATGGTAAAGCCACCCCACAGGAAGCCAAGATGGGCGTCGGGCTGGCGATAGACCTCGCCCACCATCCGGGCCAGCCCGTATCCGGCCAGGAACACCCCGGACAGCGCGCCGGGACGGTGGCGGATGCCGGTGAAGCGCCACAACAGGAACAGGGTCAGCCCCAGCGCCGCGCCTTCAAGCCCGGCCTGATAAAGCTGGCTGGGATGGCGTGGCTCGGGCCCGCCATGGGGAAATACCATCGCCCAGGGCAAATCGGGAGGGGCGACGCGGCCGAACAATTCGCCATTGATGAAATTGGCAATGCGGCCAAAGAACTGGCCGATCGGTTCGGCGCAGCAGATCGCATCGCCGATCAGGAACAGGTTGCGCCCGTTCTTCTTGGCGAACAGGACGATGGCCAGGATCACGCCCAGCGCGCCGCCGTGGAACGACATCCCGCCATGCCACAGCATCGGGATTTCCAGCGGATTGGCGAAGAAATAAGCGGGCTTGTAGAACAGGACATAGCCCAGCCGTCCCCCCAGGATCACCCCCAGCGTTGCCCAGACCAGGAAGTCATCGACCTCGGTCTCGCTCATCGCATGGGGCGGGCGGGCGGCCAGCGCCTTGACATAGCGCCAGCCCAGCAGCAGCCCGGAAATATAGGCCAGGGCGTACCAGCGGATCGCGAACGGCCCGAGTTGCAGCGCGACCGGGTCGATCTGGGGATAGGCGAAGCTCATCGGTACGAATCCGCGGCGGCCAGATATTGCTTCACATAGGTCTCGACGCCCTGCTCCAGCCCGGTGAAGGGGCGGTCGTAGCCCGCTTCGCGCAGCCGCTCCATCCGCGCCTCGGTGAAGTACTGGTACTTGTCGCGGATTTCGATCGGGGTGTCGCGGAACTTGATCTGCGGCTCGCGGCCGACCGACCGATAAACTGCGGTGGCAAGGTCAAGGAACGACCGCGCCTTGCCGGTGCCGACATTGAACAGGCCGTTGACCTGGGGATTGTCGTAGGCCCACATCATCACGTCGACGACATCGCCGATCCAGATGAAGTCGCGCAACTGGCCACCGTCCGGGTATTTCGGATTGTGCGAGCGGAACAATTGATAGGCCGCTCCGGCGACAGCGTGGGGGTAAATCTGGGCCACCACGCTCTGCTGGTTACCCTTGTGGTACTCGTTGGGACCGTAGACGTTGAAGAATTTCAGCCCGACCCATTGCGGCGGGCGGCGCGAGCCAACCGCCAGTTTGCGGGCAACGCGGCGGTCAAACAGATGCTTCGACCAGCCATAGGCGTTGAGCGGATGCAGCTTGGCCAGATGCTCGACCGAGGCATCATCGTCAAAGCCGTTGCTGCCGTCGCCATAAGTCGCCGCCGACGAGGCATAGATCATCCGCACGTTGTTCATCGCGCACCATTTCCACAGCGCGAGGGTCAACGAGAAATTGTTGGCGACGATCTTGTCGGCATCGGTTTCGGTGGTGGCCGAAATCGCGCCCATGTGAAAGATGACCTCGATGCTTTTGCGATTGGCCTCAAGGAAATCGAACAATTGCTCGGGATGGACGATGTCGGCCAGTTCGCGCTTGGCGATGTTGCGCCATTTGTTGTTGCTGCGCAGCCGGTCGCAGGCGACCAATTTGCCCGCATTGCGCTGTTCCAGCGCCGCCAGGATGTTCGACCCGATGAAGCCGGCGCCGCCGGTGACTAAAATCATCGCACGCTCCGCGACCTTTGGGGGACTCTCGCGGTTATAGGCCCGCCGCCGAGGCTTCCGCAAGCGGCGGAACCGTGACGGTGGTGTTTGGATGCCGTCGCCGCTTCGTCTGGGCCATTACACAATGGCAACGGCTTTCATTTGTTCGACCGCTTCGACCAGGGCGGCGCGCAACGGCGGCTCCATCGCGGCGTGACCGGCATCGGGGATGATCCGCAGCACCGCGCCGGGCCAGGCACGGGCCAGCTCATAGGCGGTGACCGGCGGACAGATCACGTCATAGCGGCCCTGGACGATGATCGCGGGAAGATGACGGATCGTTCCCATCCCGTTCAGCAATTGGTTGGGAGCCAGGAACCCGGCATGAGCCATGTAATGGGCTTCGAGCCGGGCCATCGACAACACGCCGGGGCCGACCGGGACGCCGTCATCGGGGCGGGGGACCAGCCGGGCGCAGGCTTCTTCATAGGCGCACCACGCCCGCGCTGCGGACAGATGGACCAGCGGATCGGGATCGTTCAGCCGGGCCTGCCACGCCGCCAGCGGGTTAGCCCGCTCGGTCGGCGGCAGATAGGTTTCAAAGCGCCGCCCGGCCTCGGGGAAGAAGTGGCCCATCCCGGTCATGAACCAGTCGATCTCGGCGGCGGAACACAAAAACACTCCGCGCAGGACAAAGCCCAGGCAGCGTTCGGGGAAGGCCTGACCATAGGCCAGGGCCAGGGTGCTTCCCCACGACCCGCCGAACAGCAGCCAGCGTTCGATACCGAGATGGACCCGCAAGGCGTCGAGATCGGCGACCAGATGGGCGGTGGTGTTGGCGACGATCGAGGCTTCGGGCTGCGAATGGCCGCAGCCGCGTTGATCGACCAGCACGATTTTCCAGAAGCTGGGGTCGAAAAAGCGGCGATAGGCCGGCTGGGTCCCTGCGCCGGGGCCGCCATGGACGAACAACACGGCGGGGCCGGACGGATTCCCCGAGACTTCCCAATAGATTTGATGGCCGTCGCCGACCGGCAACAGCCCGATCTGTCTGGGATCGATCGGCGCAAACAGCTCCATGACGCCTCGGCAAAGCGGAGGATGGTACAAAATAAGTATGACATGAGGACTGGGGGCGGACCAGACGTTGCCCGCACGAGAAGGGTGGAGAAGCCGACCATCTGCGGGCATACTCGGCCCCACGTCTTCCTTTCCCCCCCGAACCGAGGACTCATGAAGGCTCTTCTGTCCCACGCCGAGTCCGTCCTGACCGTCTCGCTCGACGGTTGCCTCGACCATACCGCTGGCAGTTCGTGCCAACAATTGATCGACGAGATCGCTCCGATCCGGGTCAGCCGGGTCGTCCTCGATCTCAGCCGGGTGCCCCGGATCGATTCGGTCGGGCTGGGCATGTTGCATCTGGTCCGCGATACCGTCACCGGCATCGGGGCACGGATGACCCTGCGCGGAGCCCCGCCGACTGTGCTGCGTCTGCTCGAACTGACCGGCAGCGATCAGGTGTTCGATCTGGAATGAGTGCCTCGCTTCTCTTCCGTTCCCCGTCTGCGCGGGGGTGCCGATGCTGGCCTGGATCATTCTAGGTGCGGCGGGGCTTCTGCTGGCCCTGGCCGGTCTGGGTTGGCTGACCCGCCAGCCGCCGGGAAAGGTCAAATCGGTGCTGATCGCCGTCGCGATGCTGACGGTGGCGGCGGTCGGGCTGGCGTTGGTGCTGAGCGGTCGGCTGGCCGGTCTGATTGCCCTGATCGCCGGTTTGTCGCCCTGGCTGTCGCGGGCAACCCGGCTGCATGGCTTCTGGCGGATGATCCGGGGACAGCGGCCCGCCGGGTCGGCTCCGCCGCCGCAGGGCGAGAGCGCGATGACCCGGGCCCAGGCGTTCGAGGTTCTCGGGCTGCCTCCTCATGCCGGTCCCGACGAAATCCGCGCCGCCCATCTGCGGCTGATGCGGGCCAACCACCCCGATCGCGGCGGCTCGACCTGGATTGCCGCCCGGCTCAATCAGGCCCGCGACCTGCTGCTGGGATAGGACATGGCACCGCTGTCTCCCCTTCCTCTGCCGCCCAATCCGCGCGGCAACCGTTGCCGGGCGCGGGTCGGGCTGCTGGGCGGCTCGTTCAATCCCGCCCATGAGGGGCACCGCCATGTCGCGCTTCAGGCGATGCGGCTGCTGGGTCTCGATCAGGTCTGGCTGATGGTCAGTCCGCAGAACCCATTGAAATCCGCTGCCGAAACCCGCCCGCTGGCCAGCCGGGTCTTGTCGGCTCGGGCGATCGCCGCCGGTCACCCCGGCCTACGGGTCACCGCGCTGGAAACCAGCCTGGGCACCCGCTTTACCGCCGATACCCTGGCCGCGTTGCTGCGCCGTTTCCCCCGAATCGACTTCGTTTGGCTGATGGGCGCCGACAATCTGGCCCAAATTCACCGCTGGACGCGCTGGACCACGATCTTTCGCACGGTTCCAGTTGCGATTCTGGCGCGGGAACCGTATTCTGAACCAGCCTTGGCCGCAAAGGCATCGCGGCGATTCGCCCGCTTCCGTTGCCCTTCGGGGGCGGCGCGCGGGTTATGCCGGAAGCAACTTCCCGCCTGGGTGTTTCTCCACATTCGGCGTCATCCCGCTTCCTCTACCGCGCTGCGAGCGGCCGCGCCCATTCCCTGATACAGGCCTAAGCGACAGGAGCCCGTCATTACCCAGCCTCTTCCTTCCGAGTCCACCCCGGCGACCGATCTGCTCGCCCTGGTCACCGCCGCTCTGGAAGACCTCAAGGCCGAAGACATCGTCACCTTCGATCTGCGCGGCCGCACCTCGATCGCCGATTGCATGGTGATCGCCAGCGGGCGGTCGTCCCGTCAGGTCGGTGCAATGGCCGATCATATCGGCCGGGCGCTGAAACAGGCCGGATATCACGTCTCGTCCGAGGGCGAGCCGCAGTGCGACTGGGTTCTGGTCGATGCCGGCGATATCATCGTCCATCTGTTCCGGCCCGAAGTCCGCGCCTTCTACAATCTGGAAAAGATCTGGGCTCGTCCGGCCGAGACCGCCGCTGCCCCCGCCCCGCGTCCCCAGGCCGCCCCGGCCGTCTGATGCGGGTGACCCTGGCGGCGGTGGGCCGGGTCCGTCCCGGTCCGGAGCTGGATTTGTTCCAGCAATATGTCCGCCGCCTGACCCCGCCGCTGATCCTGCGCGAGGTCGAGGAACGCCGACCGCTGCCGTCCGACCGTCTCAAGGCCCGCGAGGCCGAGCTTCTGCTCGGTTGCGTGCCGCCGGGCGCGGTGGCGGTGGCGCTTGACGAACGCGGCGGCGCGCTGGGCTCGATGGCCTTTGCCACCAAGCTGCAAGGCTGGCGTGACTCTGGCTGCGGCGATCTGGTCTTTCTGATCGGAGGCGCCGACGGCCATGGTGAGGCGGTGCGGTCGCGCGCCGATCTGCTGCTGTCGTTCGGTCCGATGACTTGGCCGCATATGCTGGTCCGCGCCCTGCTGGCCGAGCAATTGTGGCGGGCCCAGGCGATCTTGTCCGGCCATCCCTATCATCGGGCATAGCGCCCGCGCCCGGGTCAGAATTGCTCCAGCTCGGTATCCCAATAAAGGAAATCCCGCCAGGATTGGTGCAGGTAATTAGGCGGGAACGAGCGGCCGTTGACCTGAAGCTGAAACGTCGTCGGCTGTTCCGGCTTGGTCAGCAGGGTCATCCCGGCGGCGCGGGCCGAGCGGCAGCCCTTGCGCAGGTTGCAGGGCGAACAGGCGGTGACGACATTGTCCCAACTGGTCCGCCCGCCCCGGGCGCGGGGAATGACGTGGTCGAAGGTCAGTTCGTGGGTCGGGAAGGGGTGACCGCAATACTGACAGCTGAAGCGGTCGCGCAGAAAGACGTTGAAGCGGGTAAAAGCCGGTCGTCTGGCGGTGGGGACGTATTCCTTCAGCGAGATGACGCTGGGCAACCGCATCGTGAAGGTGGGGGAGCGGATTTCCCGGTCATATTCCGACACCACGGACACACGATCAGAGACCACCGCTCGGATCGCGTCTTGCCACGACCACAGCGATAACGGGAAGTAACTGAGTGGCCGAAAGTCGGCATTCAGCACCAGGGCAGGATGGCTTTCGAACGCGACCAAACGCCTCTCCCTTCACGGGTTGAGAGACGATAGCCGTTTTACCCCGGATAATCCATGTTAACGTCGTGACGTTTCCTTTAAGCTGGACAACCGAAGGTTTGGGCCAGGAAGGCTTGGGCCAGCCGGGCAACCGAATCATCGATGCCGTGACCCAGGTCGGGGCGGAGCTGGGCCAGCACCGGCACCCCCACCGCGGTCAGCGCCCGTTCGGCATTGGCCAGACTGGCGGGGTTGACCACTTCGTCATCCTCGCCGTGAACCAACAGCACCGGGGGGCGAACCGTGATTTCGGCTGCCAGTGACCCGGCATCGACCAGCGCCCCAGACAGAGAGATCAGCGCCGCCGGGGATTTTGCCCGGCGCAGGCCGACATGCAGCGCCATCATCGCCCCTTGGCTAAAGCCGATCAGGGTCAGATCGCCGTCGCCAACACCCCAGCGGGCCAATTGGGCATCAATATAGGCATCGAGACGGGGCGCGGTGGCGCGCAGACCGGCCGAGATCGCCGGAGCACTGCGGTCTTGCAGGCTGAACCATTGCCGCCCGAACGGAGCCAGATCGAACGGATCGGGCGCATCGGGGGCGACGAAGGCGGCGTCGGGGAGCACCGTGGCGAAGAACGGGGCCAGTTCGATCAGGTCAGAGCCATCGACGCCGATTCCGTGCAGCAGCACCACCAACTGCGCCGCCGGTCCGCCGGAGGCGGGGGCGACCTCGGGGCCGGTCAGCGGGGGCAAGGTCGGGGACAGATCGGTCATGACACCTCCAACGGGGCGCGCCCGATGTCCGGCCATGCTAGACTGGGCCGGAACCGGAACGGGAGCGTAATAAGATCACGCCCCCCCGCTCCCTGTGAAGGACCAATCCGCGCGTTCGCCCATGATCGTGACCCGTTTCGCCCCCAGCCCGACCGGAGAGCTTCATCTCGGTCATGCCTTTTCCGCTCTGACCGCCTTTGCGGCGGCACAAGCGGCGGCGGGCCGGTTTCTGCTCCGGATCGAGGATATCGATCAGGGCCGCTGTCGTCCGGCCTTCGCCCAGTCGATCCTGACCGATCTCGCTTGGCTTGGTCTGGTCTGGGAGCAGCCGGTGCGGCGGCAATCCGAGCATTTCGACGAGTATCGCTCAGCGCTTGATCGCCTCGCCGCCGAGGGCTTGCTCTATCCCTGCTTTTGCACCCGTAAGGATATCGCCGCCGCCGGTCAGGCCCCACACGGCCCCGACGGTCCGCTCTATCCCGGCACCTGCCGCGCCCTGTCCGAGCAAGAGCGGGCGGAGCGGTGCCAGTCCGGCCAGCCCTTCGCGCTGCGCCTCGATTGTGCGGCGGCGGTCCGGCGGGTCGGGCCGCTGGTCTGGCACGACCACGATGCCGGGGCGGTGGTTGCCCGCCCCGATCTGTTCGGCGATGTCGTGCTGGCGCGCAAGGATTGCCCGACCAGCTATCACCTCGCCGTCACCCTCGACGACGCCCGCCAAGGGGTGACGCTGGTGACACGGGGAGTCGATCTGTTCGAGGCGACCCATATCCACCGCCTGCTTCAGGCGCTGTTCGATCTGCCGGTTCCTGACTATCGCCACCACCCGCTGCTGACCGGCCCCGACGGCCGCCGTCTCGCCAAGCGTGATCACGCCCAGACGCTGCGCTCGTTGCGCGAACAGGGGTACTCTGCCGCCGAGGTGAGGGCCCTGGTGGGAGTGTAAATCGGACGTATTTCGGGGGCGTTTGCCCCCGCGCCCCCATCGGGAGGCAAGGCCTCCCGAACCCTCCTTATTTCTTATTCATTGAAATAAAAGAGAAAAGGGAGGCTTGGAGGCACTGCCTCCAAGCGGGTACGGGCGGCAGCCCGACCGCGTAGCGGAGTGACTCATGACGTGAGCCGATATGCCGGGGGCGTTTGCCCCCGCGCCCCCCATCGGGAGGCAAGGCCTCCCGAACCCT